>NZ_JBNCLY010000004.1:0-304788 GCF_049844915.1 Gordonia sp. DT30
TTGCGCAAGCTTGTCTTCGACGCTGGTTCCCGGACCACCAGTCGAATCGGTTGCGCTCATTGTCACCCCCCAGTGAAGCGATCAAACATCAGTTCGTCGCTGGTGCGTTCGAGTCTACGCCCGATCTATCCGGTCGGCAACCATCGATCGAAAATACTTTTGACGAATTTCGGATCACAAGAGGTCCGCGGCGTTCCTACACCATCGCCGCACCTGGGTCGAGTTCACATCGTGCCGGTTCTTATCCTCGGCGACTCGTGACGGCAGCTCTACGGTCGATCTGACGTCCGGGCCACACTTCCGTCGCAGTTGATCCGATGCCCGGCCCCACCGGAAGGCACGTCATGACTCACCTTGCCCCGCCGTCGAGAACCGGTTGGCTCATCCCCACCGACACACTCCAGCGATTCCGCGAGCGCGCGATCGTCCACGATCGGGAGAACACCTTCTTCGCCGACGATCTCGCCGACCTCATCGAGCTGGGATATCTGCGTGCCGCACTTCCGGTCGATCACGGCGGTCTCGGACTCTCCCTACACCAGCTCAACGCCGAGCAGCGACGCCTGGCCACCTTCGCGCCGGCGACCGCTCTCGGCATCAACATGCACCTGTACTGGACCGGCCCGCTCGCCGACCAGCTCAACGCCGGCAACACCGAGAACTCTTGGCTCGCAACGGAGATCGCGCACGGCAAGGTCGTCGCCGCCGGACACGGCGAACCCGGCAACGACCTCGTCATCGACGATTCGACGACGATTGCGATCCCGGTCGAGGGCGGCTATCGCCTCACCGGACACAAGATCTTCACCTCGCTGTCGCCGGCGTGGGACTGGCTGGGCGTGCACGCCCGCGACAACTCCGACCCGCAACACCCGAAGATCGTCCACACCTTCATCCGCCGCGGCGAGCCCGGCGTGTCGACCGTCGAGACCTGGGACACCCTCGGGGTCCGGGCCACCGCCAGCCACGACACCCTGCTGGAGGATGTCTTCGTCCCCGCCGAACGCACCGTCGGGATCGTGGACCTCGGGCAGCCGCCGACCGGGTATGTGGCCGGGATCTTCCCCTGGGTGCTACCACTTCTGGGCAACGTCTACCTCGGGATCGGCCGTCGCGCACTGGATCTGGCGATCGCGTCGGCGTCGGCGCGCAGCGCGCTGTCCCTCGGCGGACAGTCGGTGGCGCACAAGCCGTTCACGCAGTATCACGTCGCCGAGGCCGAACTCGCACTCGAGGCCGTCACCGGACAACTCGATGACCTGACCACGTCGCTGACGGCCGGCGAAGATCTCGGCGACCGCACCCTGTTGCGGTTGTTCGCGGCCAAGGAGAACGGCACCCGCGTGGCGCGCACCGTCACCGAGCTCGCACTCGAGATCGCCGGCGCCGGTGCGCTGCACCGTCGCAACGAACTCGAACGTCTTTATCGCGACGTCCGTGCGGGCAGCTTCCATCCGCCCAACTCCGATGCGGTACGCGCCTACATCGGGGCGTTCGCGCTCGGGCTGGGTTGACTTGGCGCCGCAGCCCGTCTGCGACCCCGTCATCGATGCGCGCTCGATGGTGTTGCGGATCGCCGACGTCACCGGAGTGAGCGGGGCCCTCGCCCTCGCCCGCGACGCGGACCGCCACGGGACGGCGTCGCTCGTTGTCGACCCACAGCCCGGCGCCGGCGTCGACCCGTTCGTGGTGGCCGCGGCGATCGCCGTGGCGACCGCCTTCACCCGGATCGGGGTCGTCGTCGGGCTGGATACGTGGCGTCCGTATCCGCTCGCGCGACGCCTCGCCCAACTCGACCAGCTCTCGGCCGGGCGGATCGCGTGGAGTCCTGCCGATCCCGATCCGCGCCGTCGCATCGAGGCGATCGGCGTGGTCACGTCGCTGCTGACCTCGCGGGCGCCCGATTCCGTGCCCGCCGGACCCCAGGGCGCGGTGCCGGTCTTCGTCGGCGCCGACCGTCCGGACCGATGTCGCGTGGAGGACCTCTGGTGACGCCAATACCGTTGCTGCTGGCCGATATTCCCGTCTTCGACGGCCACCCGGACTCCTACCTGGAGTTCGCCTCCCACCTGCCGTGCGGTGGCTTCTTCGCCGCCTGCCTCACCGACGAGATCGGTGCCGCCGAGCCATCCACCCTTGCCGCGGCCATCGTGGCCGAGTTGCCGGATCTGACCGTCGTGGTCGCCGCCTCGACGGTCGACGCGTCCGGCGCGCAACTTCACGACCAGTTCACCACGCTGCAGTCGCTCTCGAACGGCAGGATCGGGTGGGAGATCGTCACCGCGGCCGATCCGGCCGAACCCGTCGTCGACGATCTCCTCGACCGCTGGGGAGATGATCGCCCGCTGTTGGTGCACGCCGCGACGACACCGGCCGGGCGCAGCTTTGCCGCCCGATATGCCGATGTGGCGCTCGGAGCGGCGCCGACCAAGCAGGCCGCCAAGGCGTGTCGCCGAGAACTGCGCCGACGGGCCACCGCAGCCGGCCGCGACCCGGACGACATCTGCTTCATCCCAACCATTTTCACCACGGTGCACGACACCGGCGGCGAGGCGCCCACCCCCGCCCGCAGCGACAGACATCTGTCGGTGAGCGGTACCGGCGCCGACGTCGCGGCGGTGATGAACGCGTGGGTCGGCGATCGGGCCTGCGACGGATTCTTCGTCAAGTTCGCGCACAACAACCCCGGAGCCGCAGTCGATTTCGTTCGCGAGGTTGCGCCCCTGCTGTCGGCGCCCGGCCTCGTCTGACCACGGCCTCGGCTGACCCGGCGTCGGCGCCTACCCGAACCAGCGTGCCAACACCCGCGCCACACCGTCCTCGTTGTTGCCGACGGTGACCTCGTCGGCGGCGGCGAGCGCGGCGGGATGCGCATGCCCCATGGCGACACCGTGACTCGCCCAGGTGAGCATCTCGACATCATTGGGCATATCACCGAATGCGATCGTCGATGACCCGTCGCCCCCGGTGTGCTCCAACAGCTTTCGTATCCCCGATGCCTTGTGGGTGTCGGGCAGCGAGAGTTCGACGAGACCGTTCTCGGTGGAGAAGGTCACCTCGGCCAGATCGCCGATCGGAGCCGAAATACGCTGCGCCATCTCCGAACTCGGCATTCCGGGGGCTCGGATCAACAGCTTGACGGCGGGTTCGGTGTAGATCTCGTCGTCGCCGACCTCGACGTGATCGGGATTGAGCCACGCATGCTGATAGCCGGAGGTCGCGACGAACGGCGGGGTGGCCGCATCGTGCGCGGAGCGGCCCACCCGCTCGGCGGCGATCCCGCACCCGGGGATCTGCGCCGTCGCGATGGCCCCGAGTTCGGCGAGGACCTCGGGGGCCAGGGTCGCCGCCGACAGCACCCGATCATGTTCGACGTCGTAGACGATGGCGCCATTGGCGCACACCGCATGTCGGATACGTACCCGCGACGGGTCGAACTGGTCGGTGATCTCGGCGATCCAGCGCGGCGGGCGGCCGGTCGCCAGCACGAACTCCGCGCCGGCATCGCGTGCATTGGCCAGGATCGACTGGGTGTAGGCCGACACGCGGTTCTCGTCGTCGATCAAGGTGCCGTCGACGTCACTGGCGATCAGCGTCGGGGCGGCAAGGGATTCCGGATGCACACCACCGGACGCGGTCACCGGCGTGCCCTCCGGCCGCGCGCCGCTGCCTGCTTGTCGACGTCGGCGTCGGGTGCGACCCCGATGCCGACCTTCTGGGCCCGGACGAGCGTGTTCGCGACGATCTCGAGGGCCCGGAACACCGGTTCGGAATCCGCGTTGGTCATCCGGCAAGAGTATCGGGGCCGCCGCGTCCGGCCCTATCCGGTGGGCGGCACGAACTCGGGCTGATGGAATGGTTCTTCGGGAATGAAGGTCGGCCGATGGGCCGGCACCTGCGCCCACAGTTCGCGGATCGCGTCGCGGCCGGTGGTCACCTGTCCCGGCGGATACGCCAGGACGGCGTCAGCTCGAGTATTTCGCCGCCGTCGCCCATCCGGACCGTCGTCGACCGGGCATGCGGTGAATTACGCATCGGCATCGAGGCGACGTCGCCGGATGCGATCGCCGGTCTGGTCCGCGGTGACGGCCTTTGTGGCGTTCGCCCGGGACGCGTTCGGTATCGCGGCACCCAGATAGCCGGTACACAGATAGCCGGTGCGAAACCTGGTGAACTACTGCTCGTCCGGGGCGCCGGCGGGCCGCGGCCGCGCGGCGCGGCGGGCGGCCCGGGCGGCCTGCTCCTCGGCGTCGAGCCGGTTGGCCTCCTCGAGCGTCGGTGCCGACCCACCGAGGCGCGCCGGCACCCAGAACTCCCCTTGGGGATGTTCGCCATAGGCGTCCTGCAACTCCAGGAGCTTCTCGCTCATCGCCTTGTGCAGCTGCGCGGTGAGGGTGTCGGCGTCACCGACCGGTTCGATCGGCTCACCGACCCCGATCATGATCTGGTAACCGGTCCGTCCCAGACGTTTCGGGTGACCTTTGGTCCACACCCGCTGCGCACCCCAGATGACGGTCGGGATGAGCGGGGCGTGCGCCTCCAAGGCCATCCGGGCCGCACCGGATTTGAATTCCTTGAGCTCGAAGCTGCGGCTGATCGTCGCCTCCGGATAGACGCCTACCAGCTCACCTTGCTTGAGGTAGTCGACGGCGTCGTGGTAGCTCTGCGCGCCGTCGGCCCGGTCGACAGGAATGTGCTTGAGCGCCCGCATGATCGGGCCCGAGTACTTGTTGTCGAAGACCTCTTTCTTCGCCATGAAACGCACATAGCGATGACCCTGCAAGAACGCGGGGATACCGGCATAGGTGAAATCGAGGTAGCCGGTGTGGTTGATGGCGACGACTCCCGGCCCGCTCTTCGGGACGTTACCCACTCCGGAGACCTTGAACTTCAGACCTTCGGCCAGCCACAGCAGCCGGGCTGCGGTGATCACGGTGCCGTACACGGGTTCCATGGTTAGACCCTAGCGCCCGTCCGCAGCACCTCGCCGACGAGCTCATCGGCCTGATCGGTCGGCGCCCGGGCGGCGACGGCACGCGCCGCGGCGCGACCTTCCGCCGACAGACACCAGGCGAACCACCGGTCGAACTCACTCCCCTGTTGCTGCCTGGTCTCGGCCGAGATGAGTGCAGGCCAATGCAGCGCCCGCGCCTGCGCAGTCACCTTGGCGCCGTGACATCTCGGCCCGCTCGCTTCGCTCCCGGCGCCGTGACATACCGGGTCGACCGCCACCACCGGCACGCCCGCCCGCAACCCCAGGACCAGTCCGTGCAGCCGGGTGGTGACCACCGCGTCCACCCGGCGGATGGCCGAACAGAACTGGTCGGGGTCGCGGAATTGGGCGTCCGGCCCGAGCCGCGTGTCGAATTCGAGTACCGCGCAGGTTCGCTCCCGGAGCGCGCCCTCGATGGCCTCATGTACCTCCTCGTGCCGGCCGCGCTTGCCGTACTCGGCCTGCCCGGGCGCCCGGATCCAGGCGACGACGGGCACCTCGGCCGTGCTCGCGGAGAACGCGAGGTCCACCCGCGGCGGTCGATCGGCCGCGGTCATGGTGACGTCGCGGGGCAGGACCGAATCGAATCCGGTGACGGCCGGATCGTGCGGGTCGGGCACCGAGACCCCGACCGCGATGCGGCGGCAGTGGGCAAAACGCCGGTGCAGCCACTCGAGTTGGCGGCCCGCGACCGGACCACAGATGAAGACCACGTGCGTGTAGCGCCCCGGGTCGACGTCGTCGAAGGACAGCGCGCCCGGACGGAACCCCGGACTCCAGCAGACATCGTGCGGGACGCCCTGCGCGGTCAGCGCCGCGTCGATGCGCGACACCGCCAGCACATCCCCGGCGGTCGCCTCGCCGTGCCGGAAGGCCGCCCAACTGGTCAGCAGGACGCGCGGATCGCCGCACCCCGCAGTACCAGAATGCGGGCCGGTCCCGACATCTATCGGCGCCATGGCGTCCTCCACTCGCTGAGCGTTCTCGATCGTGTCCGAACTACCCGCAGCCCGCGGATTCCACACCTGCTCGGGGCCCGAACGTCCCCAGATTCAGTCAGCGGACCGTTCGATCTCGGTTCCGAACCCCCGTCGACCCGGCATTCCTCGCCGACTATTGCCACGCCCGCGCGGTTGGGGTCCCGACACGTCTGATGCGGGGGCCGGCGCCGACACCGCGCCACTGGCCGGATTCGCGCGGTCGGGACCGACGGCCCACGACGCCCGGTGCGCCGGGCCGATAGATTGGTGTGTCGAATGCTCCGCCCGCGCGCGCCGCGCGCGCACCTGTCAGGAAAGGCCTAACGTGCAGATCACCAGCATCGGTCACGCCGGATTCCACATCCAGACCACGGCCGGGTCGATCCTCTGCGACCCATGGACCAACCCCGCGTACTTTGCCTCCTGGGTGCCGTTTCCCGACAATGCGGAGCTGGACTGGAAGAGTCTGGGCCAGTGCGACTACCTGTACGTCTCGCATCTGCATCGTGATCACTTCGACGAGGCGAACCTGCGTGACAACGTCAGCAAGGACGCCACGGTGCTGCTGCCGGATTACCCGGTGCCCGATCTCAAGCGGGAGCTGGAGAAGCTGGGCTTCACCAAGTTCGTCGAGACCACCGACTCGGAGAAGATCACCGTCGAGGGCCCCAAGGGTTCCCTCGACGTGATGATCATCGCGTTGCGCGCCCCGGCCGACGGACCGATCGGCGATTCTGGTCTCGTCGTCGACGACGGCGAGACCGTGGTGTTCAACATGAACGACGCCCGGCCGATCGATCTCGACGTCATCGCCGAGCAGTTCGGCCGCGTCGACGTACATCTGCTGCAGTACTCGGGGGCGATCTGGTACCCGATGGTCTACGACATCCCCCGCAAGTCCAAGGCCAATTTCGCCGCGCAGAAGCGTCAGCGCGGCATGGACCGGGCCCGCTCCTACATCGAGCAGGTCGATGCCACCTGGGTGGTGCCGTCGGCCGGGCCGCCGATGTTCCTCGACGACGACCTGTTCGCGCTCAACGACTTCGGTTCCGGGATCGACTCGCCGGAGAATCCCCGCCCGGGCGATGTGACGTCGATCTTCCCCGACCAGGAGACCTTCCTGGAGCAGATGCGCATCCACGGCACCGACGACGGCGAGAAGCATCGCGGTCTGCTGATGGTGTCGGGGTCGGTCGCGGGCTTCACCGGTTCGGCGCTCGACGAGATCACCCACCCCTATGCGCCCCACGAGGTCTTCGGCGAGAACAAGCAGGCGTACCTGGAGCGCATGAAGGAGAAGTTCACCCCGGTCATCGCCGCCGACAAGGCGACCTGGGCCCCGGCCGAGGGGGATCCGCTGCTGCCGGCACTCAAGGAACTCTTCGAACCGATCATGGGCGCGTCGGATCTCATCTGCGACGGCATCGGCTACCCGGTCGGCCTGGTGATGGCTCCCGGTGGCGCCGGCAAGAACACCCCCGAGTCGGCCACCGAGACCGTCGTCCTCGACTTCCCGAACCGCATCGTGCGGGAACCGAAAGAAGGAGAAGGCAAGTACCGCTACGGTTTCCGCATCGCCACCGAATTGGTGCGGACGGTGCTGCGCGATCAGGAGCCCGACTGGGTCAACACCATCTTCCTGTCCACCCGGTTCACCACCTGGCGGATCGGCGGTTACAACGAATTCCTCTACACGTTCTTCAAATGCCTCACCGACGAGCGGATCGCCTACGCCGACGGCTGGTTTGCCGAAGCGCACGACGACTCGTCGTCGATCACCAAGGACGGCTGGGAGATCCAACGCCGCTGCCCGCACCTGAAGGCCGACCTGTCGAAGTTCGGCGTGATCGAGGGCGAGAAGCTGACCTGCAATCTGCATGGCTGGCAATGGGATCTGCCGACCGGGCGCTGCCTGACGTCCAAGGGCCACGAGTTGCGGTCGAAACATCTCGAGTGACATGCCGGTCTCGCGTGACGTGGGAACCTCGAAGGAGATGACAGGACCGGCGCGCCGCTACGGTGGCCGCAGTGTCGCCGACCGGCTGGCCGAACGGCGTCGACGCTTCCTCGACGCCGCGCTCGCCGAATTCGCGACCGCCGGCTACACATCGTCGTCGGTGACCTCGATCTGCAAGGCGGCGGGCCTGTCGCGCCGGCAGTTCTACGAGCTGTTCGACGACCGCGAGTCGCTGCTGATCGCACTGTATGACGAGATCCAGGGCGACGCCCGCACTGCCGTGGCACAAGCGTTGGGCGACAGCGCTTCTGGTGATCGAAAACATCTGGCCACGGTGGCGATGCGCGCCTACGTCGAGTCGGTGGGATCGGATTTCCGTCGGGCGGAGGTGTCCTTCGTCCAGATCGTCGGTGTGAGTCCGGCCGTCGAGCAGCATCGACTCGACTCGCGTGCGGAATGGATGGATTTCTTCGTCGCCGGGATGAGCGAGTTCGCCGGCCGCGAACCCGGGCCGCGCGACGCCGAGCTGGCGACGGGCTTCGTCGGCGCACTCACCGCGGTGATCCACCGGTGGAGCCTGACCCCCGAACCGCACCACATCGAGACCGTCGTCGACGTGCTCGCCGACATCCTCGTCGCCTTCATCGACATCTGAGCAGTAGGAGACATCTGAGCAGTACGGGATACGCGTCACCCGAGTCCGCCGGTTGTGTCCCGTGCCACAACCGTGTACCTTCACCCACGGTGTGAGACACCTGCGTCTCACATATGGGAAAGGTGACAGTAGATGCGTCGGGGATCCATGGGCAGACTTCGGTATCGAATATTCGCGTTGCTGGCGGGCACACTGATCGCCACCCCGGTGGCCACCGCGTTCGTCGCCGGCACCGCAGCCGCCGCCCCGACAGCACCCGCGACGAGCGGCGTCCGGGTCGCACCGGCGCTGCCCTTTCCGGTCCCGCCGGCCATCCCGGAGTTCGACAAGGGCTTCTACCAGCCACCCGCATCGGTGGTCGCGTCCAAGGCGCCGGGTGAGCTGATCTCGGCGCGGCGCGTCAATCTGGCCGCATTGTCGGTGGCCCCGATCAACGTCGACGCCTGGCAGATCTCGTATCGCTCGACCAACACGCGCAACCAGCCGATCGCGGCGGTGGCCACCCTGATCAAGCCGCGCGGACCCGTTCACCCGGGCCCGTCGAAGCTCGTGTCGTGGCAGTCGGCCGAGGACTCCACCGCGCAGTACTGCGCACCGTCGTATGCGATGCAGCAGGCGTCGATCCCCGGCCAGCTGACCGGGTCGGCGGATTCGACCTATGAACTGCTCCAGATCACCTCGCTCGTCGCCGCCGGATGGTCGGTGGTCATCCCGGATCATGAGGGCCCGGATTCGGCGTTCGCCGCCGGTCCACTGGCCGGCCGCATCACCCTCGACGGCATCCGTGGCGCGCGTAACTTCGCCCCGCTCGGGCTCAAGCCCGATCTGCGCGTCGGGCTGATGGGCTACTCCGGCGGCGCCATCGCGACCGGATGGGCGTCGGAACTGCACAAGTCGTATGCACCCGAATTGCCGATCGTCGGCGCCGCCGAGGGCGGGGTGCCGGCCAACATCCGCGCACTGGTCGACCTGGCGAACAACAATGCGGCCTCGGGTCTGATCATGGCCGGCATCATCGGCGTCAGTCGCGAGTACCCAGAGCTGGCCCACTTCCTCGATCAGCACATCAACCCCTTGGGCCGGGCCCTGATCGCGGGGAAGAATCCGCTCTGCCTGTCCTATCAGGCGGCGCTCGCCCCGTTCGTCAACATCAAGGGCCTGTTCCCCGGGCCCGGTGATCCACTCGACGCGCCGGGACCGCGAAAAGTGCTGGACCAGTTGAAGATGGGCAAGACGGTTCCGGACTTCCCGATGTTCGTCTACCAGTCGAACCCGGACTGGATCGCCCCGGTCGGACCGGTCAACAAGCTCGTGTCGACCTATTGCGCCGACCCGAACGCACGTGTGCGCTACGTGCGCGACCACTTCAGCGAGCACATCTCGCTGGCGGTGGTGGGCTTCGCCCCGGCGATGGTCTGGATGCAGCAGCGACTCGACGGCAAACCCGCCGCGCGTGGATGCTCCACCAGCGATCAGGGGTCGATGACACTCGATCCGCAGAACTGGCGGCCCTTCGTCAACCTGGTCGGCAACAACATCGCCGCCCTGTTCCAGGCGCAGCTGGGCAATCCGCCGGTGCGGCCCTGAGGGTCGGCGAAGTCGGTCAGCGGTGCCGGGCGTCGGCGTCGTCGCGCGCATCGAAGAGCGTCCACACCGGCCCGGTGAGCAACCAGATCACGGTGACCACCCCGAGCATCGGGAAGATGCCGCGGAGATCATCGGCCTGCTGTGCCGAGGCAACGGTGACCGAGAGAACCAGGATCGCGCCCGTGGCGATCGCGGCGGCGATCAGCCACTGCCCGAACGCGAGCAACTCGTGCCGAAATGCGGCCGGTCCGGATCGCGGTGGTCGCGGTGGTGCTTTCGCCCCGGCGAACCAGTGGGCGAAGCGCGCATCCGTCCACGCGACGATGCTGTGCCCGAAGGCGGCGGTCTCGCCCAGGTAGATCCCGGCCAGCCGATGCACGATCGTCACCTCGGCGCCGTGCGAAAGATCAACGGCGACAGCGATCAGCAGGACCACATCGACGACGGGCACCAGCGCGAGGATCACCGTCGAGGGACGTCGGCGCCGCAGCATGTAGCGCACGGACAGACCGCCGATCACCAGCGCCCAGAAGCCGATCTCGCATCCGAGGATCACCCAGAGGACCGGCGAGTGCAGGACGTTGTGTGACATGCCTTCACGATCCGGCGCAATGCCGGGCGGGTCGTCGGCCATCCCATCGACCCGGTGTCGCCCCTGGGTCGTCATCCTTTTGTCGGATGACCGGCGCCGTGCGTGCGTGCGACGATGGCGACATGTGGCGTGTCCCGGTGTCTCGCGCACGGCTCAACGACTACGCATTGACCCTGCTGTTCTTCGCCCTCGGCCTCGCGCTGTATGCGACCGGACTCGGCCTGATCGGGCAGGACCTCGCCGCTGACCTACCCGCCTGGACCTGCCTCATCACGCTCGCCGTCGCGGCGTGTTTCCAGCTGTTCCGGTCGAGTCACCCCGGCGTGGCACTCGCCGGGGTGACGCTCGCCCTGATCGTCGATGCCGCGACCGTTCCGTCCATCGCGGTATGGCTGGTGTTCTCCGACATCGTGTACGCCACCTGCGTCTACGGTGGTCCGCGGCTGGTCCGTGGCCTCTACGCGGTCGCCGGAATCGTCTCGGTGGCCACGTTCCTGCTCGTGACCACGTTCGCCGGCTCCGATTGGCGGCTGATCTTCATCTGCCTGCTGTGGCTGATGGCCTTGGTCGGCTCGCCGCTGGCCTACGGGCTGGCCGTGCGGGAACACCGCAATGCGCTCGTCCTCGAACGCGCCCATTCGCGCACCCTCGCCGATCTGGCCGAACGCGAGCAGATCGAGGCCGTCGCCGATGAACGTCGGCGACTGGCCCGCGAGCTCCACGATGTGATCGCCGGCCGGCTCTCGGCGATCACCGTGCAATCGGCGGCGGCGCTGCAATATCCGGAGGACACCGCACTCGCCGGCAAGGCACTGCAGTCTGTGCGCTCGAGCAGCGTCGAGGCATTGAGCGAGATGCGCGGACTCATCGATCTGCTCTCCGACGGCACCGATCACAGCGCGCCCGACGGTCGGGTCACCGCGGGCCTGCGTCGGATCGACCGTCTCATCGAGCCGATCGCCGAGTCCGGCACCGACATCGACGTCGACGTGCCCGACTCGCTCACCGCAGCCGCCGGCACCGATGAGCTGGCGCCGGTCGTCGACATCGCGGCCTATCGGATCGTCGCCGAAGCACTCTCGAACGCGGTCACTCATGCACCGGGACAACCGATCTGGGTCGCCATCACCTACGACACCGAGAAATTGCGCCTGTGCGTGCGCAATCGGCTCAGCCCGCACCGCGGCCGCACCGGCGGCGACACGGGACACACCGGCCGCGGACTGGGCAACATGCACACCCGCGCTCACACCGTCGGCGGCATCCTGCACGCCGAACCGGACGGCGACGAATTCGTCGTGGAGGCAACGCTTCCCGCTACCGGCGGCACCTCCGTCGGCACCACTACGCCGAAGGAAGTGTGATGACCGCCGTCCTGATCGCCGACGACCACGCCGCCATCCGCGCCGGGGTCCGGATGATGCTCGAACCGGCCGACGGAATCGTGGTCGTCGGGGAGGCGGCCGACGGCGACCAGGCGATCGCCGCCGCCCGCGAACTGCGGCCCGACGTGGTGGTGATGGACGTCCGGATGCCCGGCACCGACGGTATTCGCGCCACCGAAGTCATTGTCGGCGAGGGTCTCTGCCCGGTCATCGTCCTCACCACCTTCGACCACGACGAGTACGTGTTCGGCGCGCTGCGCGCCGGTGCCAGCGGCTTTCTGCTGAAGACCGCATCGGCCGAGGCGATCATCGACGCCGTCCGCGCGGCGCAGCGCGGCGACGCGACCCTCTCGCCGGAGGTGACCCGGCGCGTCGTCGACACCTTTCGTTCCGCACCGGAGCGCCGACGCGCGGCCCCCGCCACACCGCCGGCGGCACTGGCGGAACTGACCGCCCGTGAGCGCGACGTACTACGTTGCCTTGGAGAGGGTTTGGCGAATGCGGACATCGCCGCCACCCTGTTCGTCACCGAGGCCACCGTCAAGACCCACGTATCCCGGGTGCTGATGAAACTCGGACTCGAATCCCGCGTGCAGGCGGCGATCCTGGTGCGCGATCTCGGTGGCATCTGAGCCCGGCTCCACGAATCGGTAGACATCTCTCTCGGAAACCGCGACTGGATGCCTACCAAGCCGAGTCACCGGTCGCCGCCGGACGGATCCCGAACGCATGGCGATGACGAACTGATCTCCAACCTCAACAGCTGACTGACGGGGTAGTTGTAGATGAGCACTCCCACCGTGAACTTGCGAGAATCCGAGACCGTGACATTTCGCGGATCACGCGTATCGGGCTGAGGCCTGACGACGAACCCCTTCGAGACCAGGCCTTGCGCGCTGGCTCGCCATTGATCGATCCGAGCCGCATCCGGATTGTCGTGGTCGCGTCGGGCGACGTACCGCCACGGTGGCCCCGTCGGCAGCGCCGACGGGAAACTGTCTACGCAGCCGACGCGCGTGACGTCACCGGTAGGAGTGTCGTACCGGACCACGTCATCGGCTGGTGGGTCCACTGCATTCAAGTTGTCGATGACCGTCCGCGAAGCCTCGGCCGGCGACATCGAGATCGCTTCGACGTCGTCACCGTCGTCGGGGAGCAGACCACAACCCGCTGACACACTCACCACGATGGCCGGTACGACCACCATCAGGCATGCGCGGACACCACCACGCAGCGTCATCGCAAATCAACAATCCGACAAGCCCCGCGACAAGTCCCGCGAGTCACCGGTCGCCGCCGGACGGGTCCCGAACGCACGGTGAGGATGAACTGATCGACACTCTCAACAGCTGACTGGCGGGATAGTTGTGGATGAATACTCCCACCGTGAACCCGCGAGAATCCGAGACCGTGACATTTCTCGGATCATCCGTATCGACCAGTGGATCGACGTCGAACCCTTTCGCGACGAGACCTCGTGCGCCGGCCCGCCATTGATCGATCCGAGCCACATCCGGATTGTCGTGGTCGCGTCGGACGACGTAGCGCCATGGTGGACCGGTCGGCATCGCCGACGGGAAACTGTCTGCGCAGCCGACGCGCGTGACGCCACCGGTAGGTGTGTCGTACCGGACCACGTCATCGGCTGGTGGGTCCACTGCATTCAGGTTGTCCATGACCGTCTGCGAAGCCTCGGCCGCCGTCATCGAGATCGCATGGTCGTCCTCCCCGTCGTCGGGGAGCAGACCACAACCCGCTGATGCACTCACCACGACGATCGGTACGACCACCATCAGGCATGCCCGGACACCACCGCGCGCGATCATGGGGGCGTCACCTCGACGGTCAAGGGTCCTGGGGCCAGGATCACCGGTGGCGGGGTGGTGTTCTCGAGCCGGGTGTCCGGTGCGCGCCACACGTACTCGGTGGGTTCCTCACCCCTGATCACCTTCGCCATGTTCTGGAAGGCAGTCGATTCCGGGTCGTCCCAGTAACCGCCGTGACTGTGCGCACCCCACACGAGTTCGCGCGAACCGTCGTCCTTCTGCCCGTAGTAGCCAGTTCGAGGCGTGTCACGCCCGGCGTGGTGTCGGGGTCCCCGCCGTGCTGAGTTTCCAATCCCTGGAAATACTGGATCGGATCCCCCGGCGCGGTGAGCGAGTATCGCCGCACGTCGTCATTCGGGTTGTGCCAGGGCTGATCATCGATGACCCCGGTACCTGCCGATGATGCATAGATCACGTTGTCGGCGTTGAGGCCCAACTGCTCAGCGGTCCCGACGATCGATCCGCCGTAGGAGTGTCCGATGAAGGTGGTCTTCGCGTCAGGTGAAGTCTCGTCGAGCGTCCGGTCCAGTTCATGACCGAAGGACACCAGATCGGGTGCCATCCGCCTGGCGAGCGTCGTGTCCATGGCGTCGTTGTCCCCGAAGGGATTGACGAATGCCGAAACCCCGTTGCCTGCCGGGAATTCACCGTCCATGTAAAGGATGACCGGCCCGCCCGATGCACGCGCCAGGTTCAGTGCCGCGTTGTGGTTGGACTGGCTGCCGTTGAGGTTGCTGTTCGTTCCCGGCACGTAGACCGCGACATTTCGTGTCGTCGGGTTGATCGCGCCGACGATTTCGATCATGTTGCCGTGTCGCGTGTTCTCGAAGGCGAGGAAGGTCCGCTCGATCCGGCCGTCGTCCGCGCCCTCCTGACGCGTCAGCGGATCTTCGATCGGGTGAGCATCGCCTTCAATTGGTCGATCCGGGAATTGTCTGGTGGCTGCTTCTGGAGTTCGTCGGCAAGTGTGTTCCGGATGTTGACCTCGTTCGCGTCGATACGCACCGGGAACGGGACACCGTCCATGTTCCCGATCACATCGGGGTCGGCCTGGGCGAGTCTGCGCAGTTGCTCGGGTGTCAGACGACCCAGCAGCGCGGCACGCTCATCAGGCGTCATACCTTTCAGCCGGGAGACCAGCGCGTCCGGATCGATCGCCCCGATCCCCGACACGACGAGGTCTGGCTGTCCCTTCACCATCGACGCCAGATCCGATGACAGTCCTTCGAGGCGTGACCCGTAGGTTTCGTCGAGTTCGTCGACGGTGTTCAACGCGGCGGTGATGATCGCCTGCTGCGTCTCGACGTCTTCCGCCTTGTCTGGATCGGGGTGCGAGACGACACCGAAATTGTCGACGTCGAGTTGGGCTCCGATAGCGTTGCGGACGACGCGCAACGTGTACTCCTTCGCATACCCGAGATCACGGCTGGCGTCGCCGGCCTCGTCGGCAGTCCGATTGAGGACGTTGCGCACCTCTCGCGCGTGATCTTGTTCCTGCGTGATGCGGGTATGCGCGGCATCGCGGGTCTGTCCGAACCAGGATCCCGCGTTGTCGATGCCACGTACGGCCGAATCGACGGCATCGTCCAGTTTGGCGGCGTTGCCCTCGGCGAGGGCCGACAATGTCTGCAGCCCAGCGATATCCCAGCTCTCGAGCTGATCGATCGTCGGCCGCATCAGCGCTCGGAGAGTTCACGAATGCCGGCACCGGCGCGACTGTCCGTCTCGACCACACGAGAGTTGAACACCTTGAGTTTGTCAGCCAGTGCGGTCAGTCGTCCACCGATGGAGTTCGTGGCGGCCGCGGCCGGTGACGCCACCGAACGCGCGGCGGCAAAGGTTCGGCCACCATTGCCGGTCACCGAACCAAAAGCGGAGAAGTCCAGCCCGTTGACGGTGGTCCCCTGGCTCCGCCAACCGTTGGCGATACCTGTGACCTGCGACGGCAGAATGCCGAACCCTGCCGATCGCTGCTGAGGCTGCCCCGGTGGCGGTGGGACCGGGCCCGGTTCGGCCGGCATCGGCTCCCGCGGTGGCGTCGTCGGCGTCGTCATCGAACCCCCTGGCCCCGTGCCCGGTCGTCGTCGAACGGGCATCGATTCGTCCGTCATGGCGAACGCCACGACCGCAGGTCAACATACCCGACTATTCCGGCTCCGCGAATCTTCGATCCACGGTCATCGGCTCGCGGCCTTGCGGCCGTGTACGTGGGCCTCGTCGCGTATTCGTTGCCGCATATGGGGATAGTGCAGCTCGTAGGCCGGCCGCTCGGACCGGATGCGCGGCAGTTCGGTGAAGTTGTGCCGGGGCGGCGGGCAACTGGTGGCCCATTCAAGTGAATTGCCGAAGCCCCACGGGTCGTCGGCGGTGACCACCTCGCCGTAGCGGTAGCTGCGGAAGGCGTTCCACAGGAACGGAATCGTGGACACCCCGAGGATGAAGGCACCGACGGTGGAGACGACGTTCAGCGTCGTGAATCCGTCGGACGGAAGGTAATCGGCATAACGGCGGGGCATGCCCTCGTTGCCGAGCCAGTGCTGCACCAGGAAGGTGGTGTGAAAACCGATGAAGGTCAACCAGAAGTGGACCTTCCCGAGTTTCTCGTTCAGCATCCGCCCGGTCATCTTGGGGAACCAGAAGTAGATGCCGGCGAAGGTGGCGAACACGATGGTGCCGAAGAGCACGTAATGGAAGTGGGCGACGACGAAGTAGGTGTCGTGGACGTGGAAATCCAGCGGCGGGGAGGCCAGGATGATTCCGGAGAGCCCACCGAAGAGGAATGTCACCAGGAATCCCACCGAGAACAGCATAGGTGTCTCAAAGGTCAACTGTCCCTTCCACATCGTTCCTATCCAGTTGAAGAACTTGATCCCGGTGGGTATCGCGATCAGCATCGACATCGCGGAGAAGAACGGCAGCAGCACGGCACCGGTCACGAACATGTGATGGGCCCACACCGACATCGACAACAAGGCGATGGCAAAGGTCGCATAGACCAGCCCCGTGTAGCCGAAGACCGGCTTACGGGAGAACACCGGGAAGATCTCGGTGACGATGCCGAAGAACGGCAACGCCACGATGTAGACCTCCGGGTGTCCGAAGAACCAGAACAGATGCTGCCACAGGACCGCGCCGCCGATTGCGGGATCGAAGACGTGGGCACCGAAGATGCGGTCGGCCATCAATCCCATCAGCGCCGCGGTGAGCAGTGGGAACGCGATCAGGATCATGATGCTCGTGGCCAGGATGTTCCAGGTGAAGATCGGCATCCGGAACATGGTCATACCCGGTGCGCGCAAGCACACCACGGTGGTGATCATGTTGACCGCGCCGAGAATGGTGCCGACACCGGAGACGGCCAGACCCATCGCCCACAGATTGCCGCCGACGCCCGGTGAGTTCATGGCGTCGCTGAGCGGCGTGTAGGCGGTCCACCCGAAATCGGCGGCGCCACCCGGGGTGAGGAAGCCGGCCAGAACCACGGCGCCACCGAACACGAACAGCCAGAAACTGAGGGCGTTGAGACGCGGGAAGGCGACGTCGGGGGCGCCGATCTGCAAGGGCAACACCACATTCGCGAAGCCGATGACGATGGGGGTCGCGTACAGCAACAGCATCACGGTGCCGTGCATGGTGAACATCTGGTTGTACTGCTCATTGGAGAGGAACTGCAGCCCGGGTTGCGCGAGTTCGGTGCGCATCAACAGCGCCATCAGGCCGCCCATCAAGAAGAAGGCGATACACGCCACGATGTACATCTGCCCGATCAGCTTGTGGTCGGTGGTGGTGATCATCCGGTAGATGAAGCTGCCGTGGAGCCCCCGTGCGGGGTACGGCGCCGCGGCAACGGGGGCCGTCCGTGGCTTTTCGACGGTGGACACGGGGTCGACCTCCTGATGAGAATTCCGCGCGGGTCAGTGTGCGGCGGCGAGCGTCATGCCGTGGCCTGCGGATGCCGACGGCTTCAGTGCTCCGTCGATGACCTCGGGGACGCCGTCGGCCAGGTGGGGCTCGAGGCGGGCGTGGTCGGCGAAGTATTCGATGTGCCGGATATTCGGCGTGGCCGCAGCCACCGGGGTGTGGAGCGCCGGAGCGCAGTGCGCCGAGACGTCGAGGTGATGCGCGGCGGCGATACCCGCGCAGCGGAACCAGGCGGTGTATCCGCCGCAACGCGTCACATCGAGTTGCAGGCAGTCGACCGCCGGTGCCGTGCGTTCGGCGTCGGTGATGTTCCACACGTACTCGCCCGCGGTGACATCGCAGTCGAGTCGCTCGCGCAGCGACGCCAGGCCCACCAGGTCGTCGCTGGTCACCGGTTCCTCGAACCAGGTGATGCCCATCCGATCCAGCTCGTGGCCGACCCGGACCGCCTGGCCGCGGGTATAGGCACCATTGGCATCGACCATGCAGTCGGCGCCCGTGGGTGCCTGGTCGACCAATGCGGTCGCGCGCGACAGATCGCGCTCGATTGCCGTACCGCCGGCCTCCCCGATCTTGATCTTCATGCCGCGGCACCCTAGGCGTGACCACTCGTCGACGTATCCGCGGAGCTGCTCGGCATCCTCGTTGACGAACCCACCCGATCCGTAGACCTCTACGCGCGAATGCATCTCGCCCCACAGCGTGGTGAGGCCGACGTCGAGCGTGCGGGCCCGCAGATCCCACAGGGCGATGTCGACGGCGCTGATCGCCTGCATCACCAGTCCGGTGCTGCCGACATTCCGGCACGCCCGTACCATCGCCTGCCAGCATCGGGGTGGGTCGGCGAGGTCGTCGTCGTGCAACGCCGACCGCAACACCGTGTCGATCACCTCGGTGGCCGCGCGGTGACCGTAGGTCCAGCCGAGCCCGGTGTGGTCACCGGCCGCGATGGTCACCACCACCGCCGTGGTGGCGTCCCAGCGCAAGGTGCCGTCCTCCTCGGGGTGGGGAGTCGGAAATCGGCGGCTCTCGGTGCGTAGCTCGAACGTCATCGGTTGCCGTCGATCCGGTCGGCGAGGAGTTCGGCCAGATGACGTCCGACCCGGCCACCGCTGTCGAGTTCGGCGATCTGGGTGCGGCAGCTGAATCCGTCGGCCAGCACTTCGGTCTGCGCGGGCGCGTCGCGGATCGAGGGCAGCATCGACTGCTCGGCACAGGCGACGCTGACGTCGAGATGACCGGGCTCGAAGCCGAAATTGCCTGCCAGCCCGCAGCATCCCGATTCCATGAAGGTCGCGTCGATGCCTGCGGTCTCGAGCACCGACCGATCGGCGTCGGTGCCCATCACCGCATGCTGGTGGCAATGGGTTTGCACGAGCGCGGCCGCCGGGCCCGTACCATCGGTGCCACCACGGCTCGGTAGCTGCCATCCGGGGGTGTGCGCGTCGAGGAGCTCCGCGAGCGTCACCGTCTGATCGCGCAGCCGCCGCAGGAGTTCCTCGTCGCCGAGCAATTCGATGGCATCGGCGCGGAACACCGCAGTACAACTGGGCTCCAGACCGACGACGAGTCCACCGGCACGCAGATGATCGGCCAGCGCGTCGAGCGTGCGGCGCAGCACCTTCTCGGCGACGTCGAGTTGCCCAGTCGAGATCCACGTCAGCCCACAACACAAGTCGCCGTGGGGAATCCGGACCTGCCACCCGGCGTCCTCGAGAACCCGGACCGCGGCCTGGCCGATATGTGGATGGAAATGGTTGGTGAAGGTGTCCGGCCACAGCATCACCGTTCCACGAGACGGCTTGGCCACCGGATACCCAGTGGGCCGACGAGACCACCACTGCTGCAACGTTGTTGAAGCAAACCGTGGGATCGCACGGTCCTCGAGGCCGGCGATCCGGGTGCCGATGCGGGCCAGCGGCCGTTGTGCGGCCAACGCATTGACGAGTCTGCCTGCGCGGATATGTCCGATGGCGGCAGCGGCCACCGGTAACCAACCCATCGTGTAGTGGGCGCGCGGGCGCAGCCGGCCCGCGTAGTGGTGGGCGAGGAACTCGGCCTTGTAGGTCGCCATGTCGACGTTCACCGGGCAATCGGCTTTGCATCCCTTGCACGAGAGACAGAGGTCCAGCGCATCACGCACCTCGGTCGATTGCCAGCCGTCGGTGATGGTGCTGTCGGGATGTCCGCCGATCATCTCGAAGAGCAGCCGCGCGCGCCCGCGGGTGGCATCCTCCTCCTCCCCGGTCACCTGATACGAGGGGCACATGACCGATCCGCCGGAGTGGCTGTGCTGCCGGCATCTGCCCACGCCGACACAGCGATTGGCGGCCCGGACGAATGAGCCGTCGTCGTCGGGATAGGTGAAATGCAGATCGGTCGGATTCGTCGGTTGCCATGCGGCGCCCAGCCGGAGGTCGCTGTCGAGCGGATCGGGATCGACGACCTTGCCCGGATTCATCCGGTTGTGCGGGTCGAAGATCCGCTTCAACTCCCCGAACGCCGACACCAGGCGGTCACCGAACATGATGGGCAGCAACTCGCCCCGCCCCTGCCCATCGCCGTGCTCACCCGACAGCGAGCCACCGTAATCCGCGACCAGCCGTGCCGCGTCGGACATGAACGCCCGGTAGGTCGCCACTCCTTGGGCACTGGTCAGGTCGAACGGGATTCGCGTGTGCACGCATCCTTGCCCGAAGTGACCGTAGATACTCGGCGCGGTCTCGCCCAGGTATCCGTACTTCTCGTAGAGTCCCTGCAGATCCCGGATGTAGTCGCCGAGCCGGTCGGGCGCGACCGCGGAATCCTCCCAGCCCGGCCAGGTGTCGGGCTGACCGGGGACGTGGGCCGTGGCGCCGAGTCCGGCCTCTCGTACCTGCCAGAGTTTGTCCTCGACGGCCGGGTCCTTGAGTACCGAGACGTGCGGGTCGTCCTTGCCGATACCGAGATCCGACCGCAGCCGCGCGACGGCATCGGCGACCTCCGCTCGCGTCTGGCCACCGAATTGGACCATGAGGAAGGCCTTGCCCGCCGGAAGGTCGTGCAACGCATCCGGATCGATGTGATTGCGTTGCTCGTCGACGATCAGCCGATGGTCGAGCCCTTCGAGTGCGATGGGGTCCGATCGGATGACGACGGGGACGTGGTCGGCCGCGTCGGCAACGCTGTCGTAGCCGAGCACGACGACAGCGCGCTCGGGAAGCACCGGCACGAGCTCGATTTCGGCGTGGAGCACGGTCACCAGGGTGGCCTCGCTGCCGACGAGTAGTCCGGCGACGTCGAAGTTGTGCTCCGGCAACAATGAATCGAGATTGTAGCCGGAGACGCGGCGCGGAATGTCCGGATATCCGCGGCGGATGTCGTCGGCATACTCGTCGCGCAGCCGCCGCAGTTGCCGGTAGATCGCCGACACCGGATCGCCATGCCGTTCGATGGCATCGTATTCGTCGTCACCGGTTGCCCCACACCAGAATCGGGTGCCGTCGTACAGCATCACCTCGAGGCGCGCGATGTTGTCGACGACCTTGCCGGTCCGCTGTGCCGTCGCACCACACGAGTTGTTGCCGATCATGCCGCCGAGTGTGCAATTCGGGTGGGTCGAGGGACGCGGCCCGTATTCCAGCCCGTGCCCGGCGAGTGCGCGGTTGAGATCATCGAGCACCACGCCGGGTTCGACCACGGCCCGGCGCCGTTGCGCGTCGACCGACACGATCTGGTTGCAGTATTTGGACCAGTCGATCATCACGGCGTGGTTGGTGCACTGTCCCGCCAAACTGGTGCCCCCGCCCCGGGATACGATCGGCGCGCCGGCGTCGCGGCAGGCATGGATGGCCCGGACGCCGTCCTCGATCGTTCTCGGTACCACCACCCCGATCGGAACCTCCCGGAAGTCGGAGGCATCGGTGGAATACGCACCGCGCGTGCCACTGTCGAATCGGACCTCACCGTCGAGCTCCCGAGCGAGACGGCCGGAAAGTTCGGCCCAGCGTGATTGTGGCCCAGTGGATTCGGCGGCCTCGACGCTACTCACCGTCTTCTGCTTTGGTGCCGGGAAGGTATTGCTGCACCTTCTGTTTCGCGCCCTCCTTGATGATGCCCCAGGCATCCTCGTCGCCCTTGACCAACGCGGCACTGAGCGACATCGCCTGCTCACGTGTGGCATGCGGCGGGATCGGCGGAACACTCGGATCACAGCGGACGTCGAGCACCGTGGGCTCCTCGGCGGCCAGTGCCTTGTCCCAGGCATCCCCGAGCCGGCCGACGTCGTCGACGTTGATGCCGCCCAGTCCGATGCTGCGCGCGAAGCCGGCGTAGTCCATCTCCGGAAGATCCTGGGATGCTTTGAATTTCGGCGACTTGGTCATCGCACGCTGTTCCCAGGTCACCTGGTTGAGGTCGTTGTTGTGCAGCACGGCGACCACCAGCCGCGGATCGCTCCACTGCTGCCAGTAGTGCGCGATCGTCAGCAGCTCGGCCATGCCGTTCATCTGCATCGCCCCATCGCCCTCGAAGGCGATCGCGGGCCGTTCCGGGTGCGCCCACTTCGCGCCGATCACATACGGCACCGCCGGCCCCATCGTGGCCAGCGTGCCCGACAACGACCCGCGCATCTGATCGCGAAAGACGATGTGGCGGGCATACCAGTTCGCGGCGGAGCCGGAGTCGGCGGTCACGATCGCGTCCGACGGCGCCCGCCGGGAGAACTCGTGGAAGATCCGCATCGGATTGATCGGATCGGCGTCGGTCATCGCCTGCCGTTGCGCGGTCTTGTCCCACCGCTGCACATGTTTTTCGACCGACTCCCGCCAGGACCGGTCCTGCTTGTACTCCAGATGCGGAAGCAACTGCTGCAGTGTCGCTTTGGCGTCGCCGACGAGATTGACCTCGTTGGGGTAGCGCATGCCGATCCACTTGCCCGACCGGTCGATCTGGACGCCACGGGCCTGCCCGAATTCCGGGAGGAACTGGCTGTAGGGAAAGTTCGATCCGACGGTCAGCAGGGTGTCGCAGTCACGCATCAGGTGGTAGCTGGCGGTGGTACCGAGCAGGCCGATCGAGCCGGTGACCCATGGCAGGGTGTCCGGGAGGACGTCGCGGCCCAGCAGCGCCTTGGTGCAGCCCGCGCCCAACGCCTCGGCGACCTGGGTGACCTCCTCGACGCAACCACGCGCACCCTGCCCGATGAGCATCGCGACCTTCTTGCCCTCGTTGAGCACCGACGCCGCTCGTGCCACGGACTCCTTGTCGGGGGCCGCGGAGGCGGGCTCGATACCCATGCTGGAGGGCACCTGTTTGAACGCGTGCTGCGGCGGCGTGTACTCGAGTTCGAAGACGTCGGACGGGAAGATGATCGCGGTCGGCGCGCGCTCGCTCAACGCGGTTCGAATGGCCCGATCGAGCAGATTCGGGATCTGCTCGGGCACGGTACACATCTGGATGTATTCACTGCACACGTCCTTGTACAGCGAGAGCATGTCGATTTCTTGCTGATACGACCCACCCATCGCCGACCGCTCCGTCTGCCCGACCAGCGCCACGACCGGCACATGCTCGAGCTTGGCGTCGTAGAGTCCGTTGAGCAGATGCACCCCGCCCGGGCCGCTCGTCGCCGCGCACACCCCCACGTGGCCGGAGAATTTCGCGAAACCGACGGCCTCGAAGGCGCTCATCTCCTCGTGGCGTGACTGCACGAACTGCGGTTTGTCGTCGGCGCGCGCCCACGCGGCCAGCAGTCCGTTGATCCCGTCACCGGGATAACCGAACACCTGACTCACGCCCCATTCACGCAATCGGGACAAAACGACGTCGGCGAGTGTCTTACTCACGGAACCTCCTCGGGGTGCGCTACCGGTAATCAGTAGCGCGTACCCGATTGGTCAGATCCCTACACGTTGTCCGGAGCACGGTTTCCGCGCGGTGCTACCTCGGTGCGCTCGGCGCGGCGCCCTCAACCCTCGGTGCTCGCCACCGCCGACGACATCGCGACGATCACGGCACCGGCAACCGCGGCGCAGAAGGCGATCACCGCGACGACGGCCCAGCCGGCGCGCACGGTGTCACCCAGCAACACGATGCCCGCCACGCCGGGCACCACGGTCTCCCCGACGACGAGTGCGGCAGAGGCGGCGCTGACCGACCCGGTCTGCAGTGCGACGGTGAACAGATAGAAGCCGCCCACGCCGCAGACGATGATCGTGTAGGCGGCCGGGTCGGTGAGCAGCCGGGCAAGGTCGAACGGCGAGATCCCGTCGACGATGCGCACGGCGACGGCCAGGCAGCCGAACAGCACACCACCGAGCAGCCCGGCACCCACGGCAACCCGGGCGCCGGAGAACCGCATCAGCACCAGCCCGGCCGCGACGAGCACGGCGCCGACGACGAGCACGCCCCAATGCAGGAGGTCACCGGCATCCCGGTGTCCCTCCTGCCCGGCCGCGACGCCCAGGACCGCCAGCGATGCGACGACGACGACGATGCCCGTCCAGTCGCGCGCCGACAGCCGCGCATGCAGCATCACGGTGGCCAGCAAGGCAGTGACCACCAGATTCGCGGCGATGATCGGTTGGGCGACGAACAGCGGCATCGTTCGCGCGGCCACCATGTTGCCGGCGAAGCCGAGGGTGTCGAGGGCCAGGCCGCCCAGGAACGAGACGGTGATCATCGCGGCGAAGGTCGACGACGCGCTCGGCACCTGTCCGTGCGCGGCGGCGCCGTCGTCGACCTGCGCCGCGCCGCGCGCCTGCAGCACCGACGCGGTTCCGTAGGCGAGAGCCGCGATGACGGCCGCGATCAGCCCGATCAGCATGTCTCAGGCCTTGTCGACGGGTGCGGGCCCGAGTTGGCGCGGCCGGTGCTCGTGGTGATAGGCCGCGGCCTCGGCATGCTCGACGGCCTGCACCGCGCTCGACGACGACACGATCACCCCGCCGATGACGGCGGCGACGAACGCGACGATGGTCGGAATCTCCCAGCCGTTGTTGATGGTGTCGCCGAGCAGCAGGATCCCGATCGCACCGGGGATCACCGTCTCGCCGACGACGAGGGCGGCGGCGGCACCGTTGACCGACCCGGTCTGCAACGCGACGGTGAACAGATAGAAGCCGAGGATGCCGCTGAGCACGAGTCCGTAGAGCGCCGGATCGGTGAGCAACTGACTGACCGAGAACGGTGAGACACCGTAGAGCACACGCGATGCCACCGCCATCACACCGAACATCGCGCCGGCGACCAGACCGGTGGCCGACGCGATGTGCTTGTGCAGCACCCGCATCAACACCAGTCCGAGACCGAACAGCACGAACGTCGCCGCCAGCGTCGCCCAGTGCATCCAATAGTCGTTGCGCGTTCCCTCCGGGCCCGCGCCCACCGCGAGCAGCACCAGTGCGGCGATGACCACCGAGCCGGCGATCCAATCCCGCCGGCGCAGGGCCACGTGCAGGATCAGCATCGCCAGTACTGCGGTGACCACGAGTCGTGCGGCGATGATGGACTGCGACAAGAACAGTGGGATCAGACGCGCCGACAGGATGGTGGCACCGAAGCCGACGACGTCGAAGAGCAGGCCGAGCAGGAACGGCCATCTGATGATGGTGCGGACGGTGGACCGCAGACTCGGCGGCGCCTGGGTGGCCACCGAGCCGGGGGTGGCGGTGGGGTCGTCGGCCTCCCGCCGCGCAGTCCATTCGGCGGCCATCGATTGCAGGACCGCCGCGAGTGCGAACGCGATCGAACCGATGACCGCGGCAATGACGCCCATCATCATGTCGTGCCTATCCCTGCGGAACCGATCTCGCCATCATGCCGGGGTCAGCAGATCGGTGCCGACGAATCGCGCCAGCTCGGCAGGTAGCCGCACCGAACCGTCGGGCTGCTGATGGTTTTCCAGGATCGCCACAATCCAGCGCGTGGTCGCGAGGGTGCCGTTCAGGGTCGCGGCGATCTGCGGCCGACCGTTCTCGTCGCGGTAGCGGGTCGAGAGCCGGCGCGCCTGGAACGTCGTGCAATTCGACGTCGATGTCAGCTCGCGGTACGTGTTCTGCGTCGGCACCCACGCCTCGCAGTCGAATTTGCGGGCCGCCGACGACCCGAGGTCGCCGCCGGCCACGTCGATGACGCGATAGGGCACGTCGATCGCGGCGAGCATCTCGCGTTGCCAGTGCAGCAGTTTCTGGTGCTCGGCCTCGGCCTCGTCGGGTCGGCAGTAGATGAAGCCCTCGACCTTGTCGAACTGGTGGACGCGGATGATGCCGCGGGTGTCCTTGCCGTACGAGCCGGCCTCCCGGCGAAAGCAGGTCGACCAGCCGGCGTAACGCTTCGGTCCGTCCGACAGATCGAGGATCTCGTTCATGTGATAGCCGGCCAGCGGCACCTCGGAGGTACCCACGAGGTACAGGTCGTCGTCCTTGTCGAGGTGATACACCTCGTCGGCGTGCGCGCCGAGGAAGCCGGTGCCGCCCATGACCTCCGGACGTACCAGCACCGGCGGGATCATCAGGGTGAAGCCGTTGGCGGTGGCCTTCTGGGCGGCCATCGTGAGCAAGCCCAGTTGAAGCAGCGCACCCTGCCCGGTGAGGAAGTAGAACCGCGACCCCGACACCTTGGCCCCGCGTTCCATGTCGAACAGACCGAGGGATTCGCCGAGCTCGACATGATCCTTCTGGTTGTCGATGACCGTCGGCTCACCGACGTGCTCGAGTACGACGTAGTCGTCCTCACCCCCGGACGGCGCTCCCTCGACGATATTGGCGATCGCGGCGTGGGCGACTTGCGACTTCGCGTCGGCCTCGGTCTGCCGGGCGACGGCAGCCTTGACCTGATCGGCGAGTTCTTTGCCCTTGGCCAGCAGCTGCGTCTTCTCCTCGGGCGCGGCCTTGCCGACCTGTTTGCCCAGCGCCTTCTGCTCGGAACGCAACGAGTCGGCCTCGACGATCGCCGAGCGCCGCGTGACATCGGCATCGAGTAGTTGGTCCACCAGACCGGGGTCCTCACCGCGGGCCCGCTGCGAGGCGCGGACACGGTCGGGATCTTCGCGCACAATCTTGAGGTCGATCACGACTTCAAACCCTACTTGAGCTGCCGTGCAACCCCCGGCCAGGAGTGCCGGATGTGCAGATCGCGTCGCCGGATTCGTCAGTGCTCGTCGGCGGGATCGCCCCATCGTGCGAGGTAGTCCGCACGCCCGAACATGAGGGCGGTGTCGTGGGCGGTGGGCGCGCCGTGGTGCGGGTCGGCGCCCGCCCCGAGTAACACCGTGACCACGTCGTCGTGGCCCTTGAACACCGCGCCCGCCAGCGGACTCTGCCCACGGTCGTTGGCCAGATCCGCGTCGGCGCCGCGTGCGAGAAGGGCTGCGACGGTGTCGGCGTGGCCGTGGTAGGCGGCCAGCATCAGAAGCGAGTCGCCGGCTTGATTGCGCAGGTCGGCGGGCACGCCGGCGTCGAGGTACGCGGCCAGCTCGGCCGTCGTGCCGGCCCGTGCCAGCCCGAACAGGCGGGTGGCCAGGGCGATGACCTCGGGATCGATCTCGCCGGGATCGGAAGTCACCTCGCCGAGTGTAGGACGTGGCGCGCTCGGAGTCTGTGGACCGACCAGGCATCATGGAGGGCGATGAGTGACGAAGCCCACCGCGACGAGCACGACGACGACGTCGCCCGCGACGAGCCGGACAGCCGAGCCGTCGATTTGACGAAGTACGACGACCAGCCGACCACGCAGTTCACGCCGGCCGAGTCCCCGCCACCCCGCAGCCGAGTGCAGCGCAACGCCGTGCGGATCGGGCTGGCCGCGATCGTGATCGGCGCCCTCGTCGCCGCGGGCGTCGCGTTCGCGATGGGCGCGTTCAACGATCGCGGCAGTGTCGGGACCACCGACATCGGCCAGCACGACCGGCTCGCCGAGAACGCATTCACCCAGTCGAATCCCGGGGACTGTCTGACGTGGCCGGAGAACAGGCCGGGCGAACCATCGAAGGTGGTGTGCACCGACGAGCACCGCTTCGAGGTGGCCGGCGCCCTGGACACCGCGCTGCTGCCGGGGTCGGAGTTCGGTGATTCCGCGCGGTGGCCCGGGCCGGAGCGGTTCGGCCAGATCCGCGACGAACAGTGCCCGGTCATCGTCAACCGCTACCTCGCCGGCCGTCTCGACCCGGACGGGCGATTCTCGGTTGGCCTGATGTATCCCTCGGAACAACAGTGGGACAAGGGCGCCCGCGAATTGCGGTGCGGACTGCAGGTGACCGGCGCCGATGGCACCCCCCAATTGTTCGCAGGCAAGGTCGCCGATCAGGATCAGTCCTTCCAGTGGCCGGCGGGCACCTGTATCGGCATCGACACGCAGACACGACGCGTCGCGTCGCCGCCTACGGTGGTGGGATGCTCTGAGCCCCATGCATTTCAGACCACCGGGATCGTCGACCTCGGGCAGCGGTTCGGCGATGCGACCTCGGGTAAGCCGTGGCCGGGCGAGAAGGCGCAGAACGAGTACCTGGCAACGATATGTCCGGGCCAGGCCGAGCGATTCGTCGGCGGCAAGCAGAAGCTCGATGCCACCGGCCTCAATACCCAGTGGTCGGTGATCAGTGAACCGCGCTGGCTCTCGGGAAGCCGTAAGATCGTGTGCTTCATGGGTCTTCCGGACCAGGGTGGCTTCGCGACCCTCGTCGGTGATGCCCGCGGCGCCGTGCTGATCAACGGCAAGATCCCCCAGCCGCCGGAGCAGGGGCCGCCCGGACGGGCCTTGCCCACGCCGGTACCGCTGCCGCCCGGCGTCGTTCCCAATCCGTTCGAGACACCGGCCCCGGCCGGATAGGCCCGGGCATGCCGGTACGGATGCGTGACGACGAGTTCGAGGAGTTGGTGGGCGACGCCCTCGACTCGATTCCGGGCGAACTCACCGACGCGATGAGCAACGTGGTGATCCTGATCGAGCCACACAACCCGGAGGCTCCGCACATTTTGGGCCTGTATTCCGGTGTGGCACTGACCAGACGGACACACGACTACGGCGGGTTCCTTCCCGACACGATCCATATCTACCGGGATCCGATCCTCGCGATGTGCCACAGCCGCGAGCAGGTGGTGCACGAGGTGGCAATCACCGTCGTCCACGAGATCGGCCACCACTTCGGCATCGACGATGACTGGCTACACACCCACGGGTGGGGCTGAGCAGCGGAAGCCTGGGTGCCGGGCCGGCGCCCTATGAAGTTCTCAAACAACAATTGCAGCCCCGGCGGGCCGGGTGCGGGGTCAGAAAGTTGTTGCGGGCAAGCCTGTTTCAGGCGGCCAGTGTGGTCAGGCAGCGTTGTCGAGGCGTAGCGTTCGCCGGTTGTAGGCCGGTAGTGGTCGTCGTTTCGGGTCGACCGTGGCCGGTGGGATCAGCCACGGATGCCGGTCGAACCCCATCACCACATCCCAGTAATCATTCGGCCCGCTCGCTTCGCTCCCGGCGCCGGCGCGATCGTGAACGTCGTGGTGGCAGCTGGTGCAGAGCAGGCAGCCGTTGTCGAGGTCGGTGGGGCCACCGTCGGCCCAATGCCGCAAATGGTGCGACTGGGTCCGCGACGCGGGTGCACCACACTTCACGCAGCATTCGTCGCGCAGGATGAACGCTTTGCGTTGGGCATTGGTGAACAGGCGTTTACGGCGTCCGAGTTGTAGGGGCGCTTGTTCGTCGTCGAGGATGGCGACAGTCAGTTGGGCGTCACACGTCAATGTGGTGGCGAGTTGGTCGGTGACCGGCCCCATGTGTTGCAGGGCAGACCGGTCGGGCTGGTGGGCGTTGAGCGTCAAAAGGATGTCGTAGCGCGACGTGGTGGAGACGGTGTGGTCGCGGCGTTGCTCGGGGGTGATGGGTTCTCCGGCGCGGGATTCGATGTGGGTGAGTCCGAGGACGACCGCGTCGGCGTGGTCGAGGGATATCGCACCGTCGACGGTGTGGATACGCAGGCCGTCGAGCTCCGTGGTGGTGCCGACGCGGACGAGTCGGCTGGCAACAGCCGGGGCGATTCCCATGGTGATCAACAGTTGTCGTACCGACCGGCCTTGGGGCGCGGTCATTTTGAGGCGGTCGAACTCACCGGTCATGGTGGCTGCGAGGTGATCGAGCATGTTGCGCAAGGTGATCAGTTGCTGCATTGCCGCGAACGCTTCTCGTGAGGTGATGTCCGCGCGGAAGGTGCGGTCGTCGAGTTGGGTGATGAGGCCCGCGGACAGGTCAGCCGAAAGCTCCGCGGACAGTGAAGCCGAAAGCGCGGTGTCGTCGATCATGGAATCCCCCTGGATGCTCTTGCGGTGACTCCATCCTACGCGAACCCACCGACAAGATCCCACGCTCTTGCCTGGAGCTGTGCAACGAATACTGTTTGTGGACAACATTTTCCGCAGTTCAGATGGGCGCGCGATTCTGTCGGAGGCGTGTGCTACCGCTCAGCCCATCGGATTCCCGTCGACGACCAGTGGTTCGTCGACGGCCTGCCCGAACGGCGCCCGGATGGCGCCCCAGCGGTGACACACCCACAGCCCGTCGCGGTATTCGAGTTCGACGCTGCCCGCATTGGGCAGATGTGTTGCGGCGGCGAACTTTCCATCGATCCCGGCCAGCCGGGCCGCAACCAGCCGAATGGCTGCCCCATGGCTGACGACCACCACGTCGGTGGCGTCGGGCCCGCTCAGGTGCCGCTTCGCGAGTTCGTCGATGGCCGGTAGATAGCGGTCGTAGACCATCTGGAGGGATTCGCCACCGGGGATGCGGGTCTGCGGTGCGCCGCCGTACCAGGCGTCGAGGACCTCACGGAAGACCCCGTGCGCCTCATCGTCGCTGCGGTCCTCGAGCTCACCGGCCTGCACCTCGTGGATCCCCTCGACGGCCTCGGGGTCGACCTCCCACACCGAGCCGATCAGCTCGGCGGTCTGCTGCGCCCGGCGGGCCAGCGAACTGACCAGCACCGCCGGCCGCCCGGCCGACTCGCCGGTCACTTGCAGACGGTTCTCCAGACCGTACCGAACACCTTGACGCACACCGAAATCCGTCAACGCCGCGCCGGGCAGTGCGGTGTCGAGGCGGCGCATCACGTTGGCGGTGGTCTCGCCGTGGCGAACCAGATGCAACCGGGCCATCAGTCTGCGCCCCGACGTATCCGGGCCAGCCATTGCGCGCCGGCACGATGGTCGGGCGGCGGAGTGCCGCCACCCGCGTCGGCTGACCACGACCCGAGAAACGTTATCCGCTCCGAGCGCCGATATAGCGCCTGCAGCGCCTCGGCGATGGCGGCGTCCTCGATGTGCCCGACCGCATCGAGAAAGAAGTGATAGTGGCCGGGCATCGTGGTGCCACGTTCCACGTCGCGCCGCGGCCGGGACTGGATTCGTGTGAGATCGATTCCGCGTGAGGCGAATTCGTTCATCGCCGCCATCAGGCTGCCCGGCTCGTTGGAGAGTTCGAGGATCACCGACGTCCGGTCGGCGCCGGTGGGCGCCGGCGGCGCGCCCGGGCGGCCGATCAGCAGGAAGCGGGTGACGGCGTCGGTCGCGTCACTCACACCGTCGGCCAAAACCGTCAGCCCGGCTCCGTCGGCGGCCAGCCGCGTCGACACCGCCGCGTCGGCGCGTCGGGCCGCGACGTCGATCGCCGCCGCCGCATTGGACGATGCGGTGACGAATTCGGCTCCGGGAAAAAGCTTCTCGACGCTCGCACGAACCTGCGCCGAGGCGACGGGATACGCCGCGATCGAACGAACGTCTGCGGCGGTGGTATCCGGCCGCGCGGCGATGGTGAAGGCGATGTCCAGATTCACCTCCGCGAACACCTGCACCCGGGGCACGAGGGCGCCGGGGTCAGGGACCAACGCGTCCATGGTGGCGGGCACCGATCCCTCGAGCGAGCTCTCGATGGGCACGCAGGCGAACTCCGCATGCCCCGAACGCACGGATTCGATGGTGGCCACCGGACTGCTCGCCGCCACTTTGCTGATGTTTGAGATGGCCATGGCACCGGTCCGGCCGACCAGCTCGCCCAGCAGCGGGGCGTCCGCGAGGAACCGGTCGAGGGCCATCTCGGTGAACGTTCCGGGCGGGCCGAAGTACGCGAACTGGGTCACGTCAAAAGCCTAGTGGACTGTGTCACGTGAAAAGCCCAGGAAACAGGGTCACGTGAAAAGCCCAGGAAACAGGGTCACGTGAAGAGCCCGGTAAACATTCGAGCAGCGCGATTCTCACCATTGACGACAGACGTCTCTGGATTTAGGTTAGGGTCACCTTGGTAGAGCCGTCGCGTTGCCGGTCCCGCCAAGGCCGGACGCCGGATTCTCCCCAGATCAGTGAGGACCACCATGACACGTGCCATCACCGACCGTCCGTCGGACGCCGAGGCGATCGCGACCGCCTGCCGCCGCGCCTCCACCGCGATCCTCGCGGTGGAGGATCCGGGCCGGCCCGCCGGCAGCGAACCGGCCCCGGTCGATCTGATCCACCTGTTCGAGTCACAGGCCTTCCTGCTGGTGCCCAGCGACTGCGCCGTACTCGACCTTGCGACCCATACCGTCGACGGCGTGCCCGCGATGGTCGAGATCACCGACTGCGCCCCCATCGACCTGCGCGAACGCGTGCGGTCGCTGATCTGGCTCAGCGGCACCGCACACGCGGTGCCGTGTGAACTCGAACGGGATCTGGCCGTCGAGATCGCCGCCGAACATCCCGAAGGCAGCCTCCTCGACATCGGACACGGACGCTCGATGATCCGGCTGCAGGTGGGCAGTGCGGTGGTGGCCGGCAGTTCCGGTGCGGCAGCCGTCTCGGCCACCGAACTCGCGGCCGCCGTACCCGACCCGTTCTGGTCCTACGAGAGCGAGTGGCTCGTGCACCTCGACGCCGACCACGCCGACGTGGTCGGCCGACTCGCCCGCAAGCTTCCGGGCGATCTCCGCAAGGGGCGCGTCCGGCCGCTCGGACTCGACCGCTTCGGCATCCGGTTCCGCGTCGAGGGAGCCGACGGCGACGCCGACGTGCGACTGCCCTTCCCGCGTCCCGTCGACGACGTCGGCGAGCTCTCCCGTGCGCTGCGCTCGCTGGCCGGCTGCCCGTTCCTCAACAGCCTGCCCGGCTGAGCGGTCCGGAGTCGGCGCCGCACCGTAGTCTGACCACCCATGCGGGTCTCGTCGTTGGTGCGTCCCCCGGTCCAGGCGCAGGTGGCGGTGGTCACCGACCCACGGGAACGACGCGGACTGATCATCGAGCTCGTCATCGTCGGCGTGCTCACCTTCGGCTTCTCGGCACTGTCGGCGATTCTGTCGCTGGTCGAGATCCAGGTGACGAGCGGGGTCGGCAACGCCACGGTGGCCCTCAACCCCAGCCAGTCGTCGGTAGCCGCGATCGATCTGCTCCGGCAGCTGATGGGCGCGGCCCGCCTGTACGCCATCGCCGCCCTCGGTGCCTATCTGCTCTGGCGCAGCGGACTCGTGCTGGGTCGTCTCGGTCTGGGCCGGGTGCGCACTCCCGACATCCCGCCCGGCCTGACGCTGGCCGCGGTCATCGGGCTGCCCGGGCTCGGGCTGGTCGCCGCGGCGCGGGCCCTGGGGATGAATGCTCACCTCGTACCCAGCGAGACCGGCGGCACCTGGTGGCACTGGCCGCTCTACATCCTTCTCGCCATCGGCAACGCGGCGGCCGAGGAGATCGTCGTCGTCGCCTACTTCATCACCCGGTTACGCCAGCTCGGGGCGTCGGAGAACGCGTCGCTGGCCGCCAGCGCGGTGCTACGCGGGGGCTATCACCTCTACCAGGGCGTCGGTGCCGGGCTGGGCAATCTGGTGATGGGCCTGATCTTCGGCCGGTACTACCAGCTCACCAACCGGGTGTGGCCACTGGTCATCGCCCATGCGGTCATCGACGTCATCGCGTTCGTCGGATATGCGCTGCTGCACGATCACCTGGGCTGGGTCGGGTGAAACCCGCCACCGCAGTGAATGACACGGGCACGGCGGGTACGTCGGTACATTCGATGAGGTGAACCAGCCCGATCCGCCGAATGCGGGACGACGCGGTGGTCCATCGCCCGCCCCGAATCGACGGAATCCGGCGCCGATACCCCCACCCCGTCAGAACCCTCCCCCTCAGAACTCACCCCGTCAGAGCCCGCCCCGCCCGCATGGCCGGTACGACGACCGGCAGCCATTTGTGCCGGGCGCGCGTCCCGGCGGCACTCCACGCCATCCGGTGCCCCCGGACCCCGCCGCACCGACCCGGCGGGTGGCGCCCCCGAATCGCCCGCGCAACGACGTCTATGAGCCGCCCCGCGCATACTCCGGGGTTCCCGGGTACGCGCCACCGCAACAGCCCGAAGCGATTCCGGGCCGCGCCCGCCCGGCCGAACCCGCTCCCCGCGAGCGGCATTCGTCATCGGGCGCACCTCCGCGCCGCCCGCGCACCGACGACCCGCGCGCGGCGCCGCCGAGGGAGCCCACCCCGAAGGGGCCCGGTCGCCGGCGCAGACCGTCGCTGCGCCGGCCACGCACCGGCCGCCGGCTCACCAAACGTCGGGTCGGGGCGATCGTGCTCGTCATCTTGTTGGTCCTGGTGATCGTGCCGGTGGCCCTGATGTTCTACTACGACTCCAAACTGCATCGGGTCGACGCACTGGCCCCGTACGCCGGTCGGCCGGCGAGCACCCCGGGCACCACCTGGCTGATCGTGGGGACCGATTCGCGCGCCGATCTCTCCGCGGAGCAGCGCCGCGACCTGTCCACCGGTGACAGCGACGGCGCCCGTACCGACACGATCATGCTGGTGTACAAACCACCGTCGGGAAAGACCTCGATCATCAGCATCCCGCGCGACCTCTATGTGCCGATCCCCGGTCAGGGCAGCCACAAGGTCAACGCCGCCTTCAACTTCGGTGGACCGACGCTGCTCGTGCGCACGGTCGAGCAGCTCTCGGGGGTGCACATCGACCATTACGCCGAGATCGGCTTCGGCGGTTTCGACACCCTTGTCGATGCCGTCGGCGGCGTGAACATGTGCATCGACGCCCCGCTCCACGATCCGAAGGCCGGGCTGAACCTCAAACCGGGGTGCCAGACCCTCAACGGCCGCGAGGCACTGGGCTTCGTCCGTACCCGCGCCTTTGCCAACGCCGACCTCATGCGCGTGACAAATCAGCGAAAGTTCCTCGCGGCGTTGATGTCCAAGGCGACCAGTCCGTCGGTTCTGCTCAATCCGTTCCGGTTGTTCCCGTTCGTCAGCGGCACCGTGGACACCTTGACCGTCGACAAGGGCACCCACATCTGGAATCTCGCGATGCTGGCGTGGTGGTTGCGCAGCTCGCCGCAGACGATCACCACGCCCAACGGTGGACCCGTCGACACCGACGACGGCAGCTCGCTGGAGGTCGACGACTCCACCAAGCAGTTCTTCGACGCCATCCGTCAGGGCCGGCAGATCCCGCAGGAATTCGTCGACGGACAGGCGGGCTGACGACCGGCCACCGCGGTGTGGGATCAGTCCGATTGGCCGCATTTGCTCACCGATTTTTCGAAACTCGGCGAAAATTCAGCCATTCTTCAGCAGGGTGGTGCAGGGTGGGCCCATGGCTTCATCGCGCATGAACCCTCGACCCGACCGTTTCACCACGGTGCCCCGATGGTTTGCCGCATTGGCAACCGTCTACGGCACGGCGCTGACTTTTCTGGCGGCCGCTTTCATCCTGGGCGCGAGCACCTGGTCGCACACCGCCACCGCCAGCGCCAGTGCCATCGGCGACGGCTTCGCCCACTGGTGGCCGTCGGCGAGTCTCGCGGCGGCCATCGTGGCCATCATCCTCGTCAGTTTCGGGGTGGCCGCGTCCCGGCGGCGCCGATCGCACGCCCGGGCCCGGCTGCCGCGCCCGTAGACTTCCGGTCCCCGCGAGGGCTCGGCTCAGCGCAGGGTGACCTGCCGGCCCCGGATACCGTCGCGGGAACTGCGCTCGTCCAGAGTCAGTTCCGTCGTCGCGGCGAGCGCCTCGGTGAGTCGGCCGTCGAACCGGTCGAGCTCGTCGTACCACTCTTCGTGATGACGTTCGTTGTCGAGATCGAAGACCGGGACCAGCAGGCCGTGGGTCCGGAACGAACCGGCAAACCGCGAGCCCTCGCCGAGGCTCAGCTGCCCGGCCGCATGCAGTCGTGCCAGCGCGGTCATCACTTCGTCCTCGGGTTCGGGACGCACCCAGCGCAGATGTGCGCGTTCGCCCGCGTCGACCCACCACGGTGCACCGTTGCCGCTGCTGACATGCATGCGCGCGGTCGGCAGCACGGTGTCATTGGCCCGTTCGAGCATCGCCGCGATCTCCGGCGGCACCTCGTTGCCGGGCGGGAACCACCACGCGAAGTCGCCGTGCACGACGATCTCCAACTCCGCGTCGGCCTTGAGCACGTCGGTCAGCGCCGGCCGCGCGGCCCCGTCGGGTGTGGTCTCACCGCCGTGCCGATATTCGCCACCCGGGCCGGCATGGGCGGCCCACGCGATGGCCGCGGCCAGCGCACCACTCAGGTCATCTGGGTCGGGATCGGTTTGCAGCGCCACCAATGCCTCGGTGGCACCGCTTATCTCGCGGGTGATGCCGGCGACCGCACCGGGCAGGATGGTGGCGAGCACGACCTCGTTGCGCGCCCCTTCGGGGGCAGGCGGTGCGATCGCGGTGTCGTCGGGGAGTACCGAGGTCAACTCGGGTCGCGGCGGTCCCGGTTCGACGAGGTCGAGCACCGCGGTCGCCGACGGGACGAAGGTGTGCAGCGCCACCAGATCGCATTCGGCGGCGAGACCGGCGAACGGGCGCGGGGGCGGCGCGAGGGCTGCGGCCTGGCGCTCCTTGCGTGCGGCAACCCGCTCGGCGCGATTACTGCCCGGACGCGGACCACTGCCCCGCTTGCTCTTGCCCATGGCTCCACCTTCTCACGGGCGCGCTGCCCGGCGGCATCGACCCGAATCAGTCGACGGTGACGAGCCAGTCCCGCACTTTCTGCGGGTGATCGGTGGCGATCCAGCGCACGCCGAGATCGGCGCACAGCTGTACGTCGGCGACGTCGTCGACGGTCCAGCAGTAGGTGACGCGGCCGGCCGCGGCCGCCTTGTCGACGATCTCGGGATGCAACCGCAACGTCTGGATCGAGGGGCCGATGCCGGTCGCCCCGACCGCGGTCGCCGCACTGCCGCCGAGCACCCGAGCGGTCTCGCCGAGGAGGATCGTCGGCAGGATGGGCGCGTGGCGGCGGATGCGCCAGACTCCGGCCGAGGAGAACGAGATGACCACGGCGCGACTGTGATCGGCCGACGGGGGTGCGGCGACCCCGAAGTTGTGCAGTTGGGCCAGCAACTGTTGTTCGACGAGGCTCCCGAACCGCACCGGATGTTTGGTCTCGATGAACAGCCGCACCGGCCGGCGCCAATCGAGGGTCAGGGTCAGCAATTCCGCGAGGGTCAGCACCGTGGCCGGCTTGCCCGACGGATGCCAGCTGCCGAAGTCGAATTCGCGCAGCTCGGCGAGGGTCATCTCGCTGACGATGCCCGTGCCGTCGGACGTGCGCTCGATGGTGCGGTCGTGTACGCACACCAGCTCGTGGTCGGCCGTCAGGCGGACGTCGCACTCGAGCCCGTCGGCACCCTGCTCGAGCGCGAGTTCATACGCCTGGAGGGTGTGCTCCGGCAGATCGGCCGACGCCCCGCGATGCGCGACGACCGCGGGTTTACCCGACCGTGAGACCTGCTCGGCGACGTTCATCCGACGACCACCCATCGATGTGCCGGAACCTTTTCCGGCGCGGCGGTCGGTGAGAACACCGACGGCAGCCGGGACGCGGCCCAGTAGGCGAATGCCGCCGAGACGGCCGCACAGAGCACGACCATGAACAATGCGTTCGCGCCCGTCTGGATCGAGCCGGACGCTGCCCCCACCCACCAGGTGATGACGGTGGCGACGGCGACCGCGTTGACCACCGCCCACCCCACCCACAGCTTTCGCAGGTGCGCGAGCGCCGCGCCGCGCGCGACGTCGTCGAGGGTGGCGGCGGGTTCGTGGAGCAACAGGGCCGCACCGGCCACGTTGACGAGGGGGATCGCCGCCAGCGGGATGATCTGCCAGCGCGGACGGGGATCGAAGAAGCCGCGGTCGGCGAACACCCCAGACCGGACCGCAAGTAGCCAACGAACGAAAATGACTGTCGCATAGACGTATCCGGCAATTGCGAGCGCACCGGAGGCCAACACCAGGACGGTACTGAGTGCGATGAGCCAGCCGGGCAGCGTCGTCGAACGATTGACCACCAGCAACAGGTACTGCAGCAGATGGGCACACGTCGACGCGACGAATGCGGCGCCGGCGATCTGCAGTGCGGTGGTCAGCGCCGCGCCCAGACGCGCGCGTACATTCGGCGTCTGGTCGGCGGCGTCCGGGGAATCGAGCAGGCCCCATCGGGGGAGGTAGGCGTAGCGCGGGATCGGCCGCGGCCCGACACGACGCGGTGGGCGCGGCGGCGGCAGCGTACCGGCCGGGCGGCGTGCCACCCAGCGAACCTGCCTGCTGCCGTACATCCGCGGCGCGCCGCCGCCACGGTGGGGACCTCCCCCGCCCGGCCGCGGCGGCGGGGGTGGCACCGGGGCCGGCGACCGAAAGGCTGCGATGACGGCCGCGGCCTGGGCGTCGGAGGCCACCACGGTGAGCGGACCACCACACCGTGGGCACCGGGTACGGCCGTCACGGTGCGGTGCCTGGATGCGGCAACGCGGACAGAGATCCTGCATGCTCAGGCCGGCCCCGTTCCGGTCTCGACCGGCTTGCCGCCCTCACGCCACGCCATCATGCCGCCCCGCACACAGGTTCCGTCGTAGCCGACCTGCTGCAAGTACTGCAGGACCCGCAATGAGCGGCCGCTGGACAGGCAGATGACATAGAGGTCGGCGTCGGAATCGATCTCGCCGAGTCGCGCGGGAACCTCCCCCAACGGGATGTGCATGGCACCGCGGACGTGCCCGTCCGCCCATTCGTCGTCTTCTCGGACATCGAGCAGCAGCTTGTCGGTGTGGGCGCTGAAGTCGTCCGGCAGCTCGGTTACGGGGACCTGCGGAATCTCGCCGATGCTCACGAATCCATGGTCGCACAGCGCCGCCGGTACCGGCGTCGGCCTGTCGAGGAGTTACTGCGCGATCTGGCGGGTAAAGACTCCGAACCAGCCGCGCGACGCTCGATTTGACAACGTCAACCCCGGCCACAGCCGACTATGCACCCCTGCATAACGCTATCCACATGGGGTTCGGTATCGACTGTGATGTGCAGCACAGCGCGAGTGTCAAGTTGTGGATGAGACTGTGGAATCTGTGGAGAAATGATCGTGGTCACTTGATCAAGTGTGATGGCGATCACGGGTTCGCAACAGTAACGCGTCAAAGTGTTCACGTCAGTGCACTCCGCGGATGTCGCGCATCATTCACAGCCATCCCCAGTGCCTGTGGATAACTTGGGGACAACAACGCATATTTGTCAGACCGGCGCCAACAGGTCAGTGCAGACGCACTGCACTGGCGCGTTCGAGGGCGTTCACCGCACCGCCGATGAGCGACTCGGCCACCACCGACGCCCGGACCTGATCACCGACGACGCGGGCCAGCAACGGCTTGGGCGTTTCGATGACGGTGATCTCCGCGTCGGGATAGTGCTCGGCCACCACCGACCGCATGACACCGATGCCGTCGACGAGCCCGAGTCGGGCGGCGCGCTCGCCGATCCACACGTCGCCGTTGAACAAGACCTCATCGGCGGCGTCGAGCCGCTTACCGCGACGCTGACGCACCCACCCGATGAACGACTCGTGCAGCTGGCGTTGCAGCCCCTGTAACCACTCGACGTCGTCGGCCTTCTCCGGGGAGAAGGAATCGAGACGGGTCTTGTTCTCGCCGGCCGAGTACAGGCGTCGCTCCACACCGAGGCGACTCAGGACGTCGACGAACCCGAATCCCGACGACACCACGCCGATCGATCCGATCAGGGAGGTGTGCGCGGCATAGATCTCGTCGGCCGCGCAGGCGATCCAGTAGCCACCGGAGGCGACGACGTCCTCGCAGAACGCCAGCACCCGCACGTCCTTCTCCGACGCGAGCTGACGGATGCGTTCGGCGATGTACTCCGACTGGGTCGGCGAGCCGCCCGGCGAGTTGATCACGATCACCACCGCACGCAGGTGCTCGGTATCGAAAGCTCGTCGGAGAACCGGCTCGACGCTGGTGGTCGACAATCCGGATCGGCCGGGACCACCCTGCCCGATCGCCCCGTCCAAGCGCACCACCGCAACCTTGTCGGCCCGTTTGTGGGCCAGCTTCTTCGCGATTCGCCCGATCGGTCCACGACTCATCCCGCCGAGTCTAGGGCGTCGCGCAGCGGCGTGTCCCACCGGCGCGGCCGGTCCGCCCCTACACTGCTGACGTGCAGATCCGGTGGCTCACGGCATACCTCGACTTCGCCGCGGCGCAGTTCGGGACCGAGGTCACCTACTGGCGCGCCATCACCGGGTCGACCGTGTCGCCGCCGCGCGGGCCCCACCGCGAATTCGCGACGCTCGAACCGTTCACGGGCGACTCCCACCTGCGGGTACAGCGCATCGAGGAGGGCCCCGGCGGCGTCCACCTCGACATCCACCTCGACGACCCGCGTCGCGCGGCCGTCGAGGTGACCGAACTCGGCGGCAGCCTCGTCGCCGACCATCCCACCCACCTCGTCTACGAGTCGCCGGCCGGCATGCGGTTCTGTCTCGTCCCGGTTCATGGCACGCCGCGGCGCTCCGGCCCGATCCGCTGGCCCGAGGACACGATCTCCATCATCGATCAGATCTGCATCGACGTGCCGCCGACGATGTTCGACCGTGAGGTCACCTTCTGGTCGCTGCTCACCGGCCGGCCGACCCGTCCCGGCTCTCGTCCCGAACTCATCGGATTGCGCCGCGATCGGGCACTCGGCCTCGGAATCCTGCTGCAACGCTTGGATTCCGGCACCGGCGACGACGGCTTCCCGGTGCGCGCGTCGGCGCATCTGGACCTCGCCACCACATCGGTGGTCGACGAGGTGGGCCGCCACGAGGGCTGGGGCGCGACAGTGGTGACGCGCTTTGCGCACTGGACGGTGATGGCCGATCCGGTCGGCCGTCGCTACTGCATCACCGACCGCAATCCCCGCACCGGACAGTGACCCACCCACTCACCGTTCCCGGGACAGCCACTCCGACAACCACTCTCCGAGCCGCGACACCTCGTCGTCGAGTTCGGCCCGCACCTCCGGCGATCCGCCGGCGAACAACTCGGTCTGCACCACCGTCGAGCCCGGCGGGATCCGCCACACCCCGGCCAGCCGGCCGTCGACGAGGATGAAGCCCGGTGAGCGTCCGTTGGGAGTGACGGTGCGACCGAACAGATCGTCATCGGCGATGCGCACCCGATCGCCCTGGGCGACGAGGATGTGGTCGAAAGGCGCGATCAGCCGTACCGGCGCAGGTTGGTCCGCATCGGCGAGGTCGAGCCCCTCGAGGTCGTAGAGCATCTGCCCGTGCGGACCGGTGTAGACGGCGAGCTCCCAATCGCGTTCCATCTGTTCGACGAGACCGCGCAATTGGCGTAGTCCCGACCATTTCTGGATGGCGCCGATCGACGCCGGGCCGAATCCGCGCAGGTAGAGCCGGATCAGTTCACGACGCGCCTCATCCCCGTCGAGCGCCGGCTCGCCGGGACCGATCCAGTCGTCGAGGAGCCGATAGGTCGGCCGCCCACTGCCCTGCCAGAGTCCGCGCGGCGGGATCTGCACCAGTGGCAGTGCGCAGCGCGCGATCCCGGTCAGCGTCGACGGGTTCTCCCCGGGATGCCGTTGCGCCAGCTCGCGGCCGAGTTCGTCACCGGTCATCGGCGCGGCCCGCAGCAACTCGACGGCGTCGGCGATCACCGGCGGGGACGTGGTCGAGACGAGCTTCGGCTCGTACGCCGCACGCAGCTCACCGTCGATCACCGGCTGGGCGAGCGGGCGAATCCAGCGGGCATCCTGGCCGTCGACGAGAAAGATGGTGCTGCGCAGCAACGCGATCCGCACGATCTCACGGTCGATGAGCAAGGCGTCGAGCTCAGGCGGCTCGAATCCGTCGATGCGGCAATGCAATCCGAAGAACGCCGATGCGGGATCCTGCGATTGCATACCGACGAGACGATCGATGACCTCGATGGCGTCCTCGTCGACGCGCGCGAGTAGATGCTGGCGTTGCAGCAGCGTGCGGTTCCACTGCCCCGCGGTGATGGGTTGGGCCACCTCGGAGCGGTCAGCCCCCGAAGCCGACGCCGGTGGCGGCGTGGCAACGGTACCCGTGTGGATTCTTCGCCAGGTACTGCTGGTGGTAGTCCTCGGCGTAGTAGAAGTGGCCGTCGCCGGCCTGCTCGAGCGGCGCGATCTCGGTGGTGATCGGCCCGAGTCCGGCGGCGTCGAGCGCCTTCTGGAACGTTTCCGCGCTCGCACGGGCGATCTGGGCGTCGGCCGCCGAGCTCGTGAATATCGCCGAGCGGTACTGAGAGCCGATGTCGTTGCCCTGCCGCATCTCCTGGGTCGGGTCGTGGTTCTCCCAGAAGATCCGCAGAATGCCGTCGAGGTCGATCCGTGCCGGGTCGAATACCACCAGCGCCGACTCCGTGTGACCGGTGCGCGCGGTGCAGGTCTCCTCATAGGTCGGATTGGGCGTGAAGCCCCCGGCATAGCCGACGGCGGTCGTCCACACTCCCGGCACCTGCCAGAAGATCTCCTCGACGCCCCAGAAGCAGCCACCGGCCAGTACCACCGCGTCGAGACCGTCGGGGAACGTGCCGATCCCGGTGCCCTGCTCAGGGGAATCGCCGCGCATCGGATGATGGGTGATGATGTTCTCCGCTGCCTGCTGCACCGGCGTCGTGCGGCCCGGCAACGCCGCGTCGGCGCTGATCAATTGCTGTTTGGCGGAATGGGAGGACAGGAGCTCGGCAAGCCACGACATGGTCCGATCCTACGCGGCGAACTTCACGCGAACTTGAGCCCGCAGATCAACCGCGTCTATGATGGCGACGGCGGATGTGACGACCGTCACTTGACGCAGCCCGTACCCGGAGGACAGATGATGGCCACTGACGCGACTCGCAATCTTCGGCCATCGCGGTCGGCAGGCCGGCCGGTCGGCCGGGTCGCCTACGACGTCCGATCGTCCTGCATCGGCATCGGGGTCAGCATCCTGGCGCTCGCCGTTCTGCTGCTCGCCCTCGCACTGCTCTGAGGATCGCCGGGGTCTCCACGAATTCGATGACCGGGATTCGACGCCCGACGTGATCGCGTAAAGCGTTGTGCGCGAGCAGATTCGGGCGTATTCCTCATCGGGATACTTCAACTCGGGTTGAAGTATATTGGCGCGCGTTTGTTGCATTCCCCCATGTACTGGGGAAGGGTGGAACCATCCGCGAGGCGGCGTCCACCCGGGCGATCACGCGCGTGTCGATAGTGAAAGCAATACCCGAACGGTATGTGCGAAGAGAGGATTACCGTGGCTGAATACACCTTGCCGGACCTGCCTTATGACTACGCGGCACTGGAGCCGCATATCTCCGGCAGGATCATGGAGCTCCACCACGACAAGCACCACGCCACCTACGTCAAGGGCGCCAACGACGCCCTCGACAAGCTGGCCGAGGCGCGGGCAGACGGCTCGATCGCCGGAAAGGTCTACGGACTGTCGGCCACCCTGGGATTCCACCTGGGTGGGCACACCAACCACTCGATCTTCTGGAAGAACCTGTCGCCCAACGGTGGCGGGAAGCCGGAAGGCGAGCTGGCCGCCGCGATCGACGACCAGTTCGGTGGCTTCGACCAGTTCCAGGCCCACTTCACCGCTGCGGCGACCACACTGCAGGGGTCGGGCTGGGCGGTCCTGGCCTATGACACCATCGGTGGCAAGCTCGTGATCCTGCAGCTGACCGATCAGAGCGGGAACATCCCCGCCGCGATCATCCCGATCGTGTTGCTCGACATGTGGGAGCACGCCTTCTACCTCGACTACCAGAACGTCAAGCCCGACTACGTCAAGGCCTGGTGGAACGTCGTCAACTGGGCCGACGCCGCCGAGCGCTTCGGTCGTGCGACCGCTCAGGGCAAGGGCCTCATCGTCCCCGCCTGAGTTCTTTCTCTCCTTCACCGCCGACGGCGGCCGACTCCCTGCCGGGGGTCGGCCGCCGTTCGTGTCAGCAGGACCGCGGCGCCGAAACACTCGGCCCAACAGCCTTCGTCGGCGATCAGCTCAAAGCAGCACCGTCGCCGTGATGGCGCCCGCGCAGGCGGCGACGATCACGACCAGCACCACCGCATCGGTCAGATGCGGCCGGGACGGATAGGCGGTCAGCCTGCCGGTACCGCCGCGCGCGGTGATCGCCTCGGCCATCTCCTCGGAGCGGCGCAGCGCCGAGGACATCGCCGCCACCACCATGTCGATGATCCCCATCTCCGCAGCCGGATGACCCGAATCGGCCGGGGCCTTCGGCCGCAACCGCTGCGCCGCCCGCAACAGTCGCAGTTCCTCGATCAACATCGGCAGGCCACGCAGACACAGTGCGATCGAGACGGCCCACTCGTCGACGGGCAGACGCAACCAGCGCAGCGGGCGCATCAGGGTCGCGATGGCCGGCGACACCTCGGCCAGTGGCGTCGTCCAGATCACCAGGATCGAGGTGGCCACCAGTACCAGTCCCAGTGCGGTGGCACGGGCAAAGATGACCACCGCCGACAGGCTGACGGCCGCGTTCACCGCCGCCCCGACGAGGATCAGCGCCCAGAACCACCAAGGCGGACGCGGAATCGCACCCAGCGGGATGCCCGCGAGCAGCGCGGTGATCAGCAACGTCGCGGCGACCAGACCGAGCGCGGGCCAGGAGGGCAGCACCCAGGTCATCGCGCTGAGGAGGAACACGACGATGAGTTTCGTTCCGGCCCAGAGCCGGTGGATCACCGAGTCGCCGGGTACCTGACGTAACGGAACCGTGCGCATCGTCATTCGCGGTGCCCCTTCCCTCGGAACACCGACGGCCGGGCCGCATCGGCCCCGTCGTGATGATCGCCGTCCATGGGGTCGCCGGCACTCTCCGCGCCGGAATCCACCTCGTCCTCGCCGCCCTCGGTGAGCACACCGTGCACCAGATGGACGCGACGATCGCACACGTCACCGAGTGCGGTGAAGTCGTGGGAGATGATCACGATCGTCATGCCGGCGCGGCGTAGACCCGCCAGCACGCCGATGACCTCGGTGCGTGCGCCGGGATCGAGTCCGGCGAGCGGCTCGTCGAGCACCAGCACCTCCGGCTTACGGGCCAGCAGTCCGGCCAGGACGACTCGGCGCATCTGTCCGCCGGAAAGCGAATCGGTGCGTGCCGCCGCGATCGACCTCGGCAATCCGACCGACTCGAGCACGCGGGCCACCTCGTTGGTGCCGACCTTTTCGCCGCCGGCGGCCATGATCTCCTCGCCGACATTCTGCTTCTGGATCTGCAGCCGGGCGTGCTGAAACGCCAGCCCCACCTCGCCGACGCAGCTGGTCACCTGCTGGGCGGTCTCACCGTCCGGTCCTGTCCCGTCACCGACGAGTTCACACTTACCCTCAGACGGCGCGATGAGGCCGGCCATTATCCACGCGAGAGTTGTTTTGCCCGAACCATTTCCGCCGACGATGAGTAGCCCGTCACCACGATTGACGGTCAACGTCACCGCATGCAGGGCCGTCACCGCCCAGGGCGAGCCCGCCAGATAGGTGTGCCCGACCCGATCCAGGCGCAGCACCGGGCGCCGATGGCCGATCGCGTGGGCCGCGCCGACCGTCTCGGGGGCGGACTCCGCGGCCGCGCCGGCGCCCGGCATCCACGCCGGTGCCTGCGGCGCCACCCGGCCGTCGACGATGTGCACGACGCGGTCGGCGGCCACGGCCTCCGACGCGCGGTGGGTGATGAGCACGACGGCCACTCCACGCGTCCGGGGCAGTTCGGTGAGCAGCGCCATGATCTCCTCGCGGCCCTGTGGGTCGACCATCGAGGTCACCTCGTCGGCGATCAGCAGCGCCGGATCACGGGCCAGTGCGCCGGCGATCGCCAGGCGTTGTTGCTGGCCACCGGACAGATCCGACGTCTCGCGCTCGCCGAGGCCCGACAAACCCACCTCGGCGAGCAGTGCATCGACGTCGACGTTCGCCTCGGCCGGAAGGCCCCAGACGACGTCGTCGGCGACCCGCGAGCCGAGCATCTGCGTCTCGGGGCGCTGCAGCACCATCGCGGTGCCGCCGAGCCGGCCGAGTCCCGCCGCACCCGGGCGGCTCACCGTGCCCGTCGACGGGTGCCGGCCGGCGAGGATCTTCGCCAGCGTCGACTTGCCCGAACCGTTCGCGCCGACGACGGCGATGAATTCGCCGGACTCGATGGTCATGTCGATACCGCGCAGGATGCGGCGACCGCCCGGCTCATAGGCGAATTCGACGTCGTGTAGCGCCATCGGCAGTGGTGCGATCGTGGCGTCGTCGGCGGCCGGGGACGCCGCCTCCCCGGAGTCGATGGTGTCCACGCTGCTCACGTCGGCCAGCCGTTCGATCACCGAACCGAGAATCCACCAGGCCACCACGATGGTGATGAAGGTGCCCACGGCCCCCGACACGAGCACCCACGCCCACCAATAGTCGACGACACTGGATCGAACGCTGTTGAGCCCGTGGGCGATTCCGCTGCCAATGGACGGGATCTTGCCGATCCAGCGGGCAGCACCCTCGATCGAGTTGGAGAGCGCGGCGAGCACCAGTTCCCGCAGCGGCCGCAGGATCAGCAGGATCAGCACGGTCACCGCGGCCACCACCGGCGCGGTGAGCAGCGCGGCGAGCAGCATCGTCGGGGCGCCCCGGCCGCGGCGTTTGATCTCGCCGATGATGCCGCCGAGCACCGCCGACCCGAACACCGAGATCGCCGCCCCGGTGCCGGCCATCGCGAAGGCCACCCCGGTCGTCGCGATGGCTGCGGCAACGGTGGCCCGCGGCCGGCTGCGGGCCGCGATCAGGGCCAGCGGCACCGGCGCGAGTACGCGCACCGCGCTGGCGAGTGGGATGACCGCGGCGATGACGACCGTCGCCACGGCCAGGCCCCCGAAGATCGCGATCGAAGCGATTTCGACCGGGCGCAGCGGTCCGCGGGGCACACTCGCCTGCCCCGCCGGCAGGGTCTCGGTCTTTGGTCGCACCCATCCAGTGTGCCTGGGCCCACCGACGTCCGATCCGACGCGTCGGGCTTGCGCCCGGCCGCGGTGGCGCGGCGGCGACCACCAGGGGGGTGCCGGATAGGTAAAAGTACCGTCACATCCGGTGATTCGAGTTGTCCGTGGTGCGCATCGGGAGGATATTTTCTTCACCGGTTGTCCGCGGCCGGTTCACCGCACCTCGCAGGAGGGAGACACCATGCAGTCGACCCCGATCGGGCTCACGCCGGTCCATCAAGAAGGTGAACTGAACGGCATCCTCATCTCCGGGCGCTGGCCGGAGTCGACTCTCGAGTGGACCCAGACGCTGGTGGCCTCGGTCCGCATCGCGTGCCGTCCCGGTTTTCTGCCCACGACCACGATCTTCGGCGTCGTCGAGGACCGTCCCGATGAAGCCGACGACGACGCCGTGGGCATGATGGTGGCCGTCGGCAACGTGGTCGACGACAGTTTCCTGGAGGCGGGACGCTTCCTCACCAATCCGCCGGCACTGCTGATGCTGCACCCGCCGTCACGCACCCGGCCCTCGCTGCCGGAATGCTCAAAGGTCGCCTCGGGCTGTGTACTGCTACCGGGTCTGCCCGAACTCGGGCTCGAACACCGCGCGGGCTGGGCCGAGGCGGAGGCCGACGGAACCGTGGTGAACCTGCGCAATCAGGTCGGCATCGACCCGAACGCCGACCCCGATACCGCGGTGTTGGCGATGCTGCTCGCCGCCTGAGACCCCGTTTCAGGTATCCCCAACTTTCATTTTTGGGCCTCCTACCTGCACAAATGTGGGTTGGCGAGACGTTGCGCCGCGAGTGAGGCATGTCTAACCTGGCCGACGTGATTGCTGCCCTGCTCTTGAGTTTCGGCGTGATCTTCGTCGCCGAGCTCGGTGACAAGTCGCAGCTGATGGCCATGACGTACGCCTTGCGCTACAAGTGGTGGATCGTCCTCGCGGCCATCACCGTGGCCACCACCGCCGTGCATGCGGTCTCGGTGTTCTTCGGCCACTTCCTGGGCCTGTCGATCCCGTCGGACCTGATGTCGATCGTCGGCGGACTGGCCATGCTGATCTTCGGTCTCTGGACGCTGCGCGGCGACGACCTCGACGAGAACGAGAAGGCCCGGGCCGAGCGCGTCGGCGCGTCGGTGTTCCTGGCCGTCATGTCGTCGTTCTTCCTCGCCGAACTCGGCGACAAGACCATGCTGGCCACCATCACCCTGGCCGCCGACAACAACTGGGCCGGCGTCTGGATCGGGTCGACGATCGGTATGGTCGCCGCCGACGCGCTGGCCATCGTGGTCGGCATGACCGTGGGCAAGCACCTGCCCGAACGCCTCATCGCCCGCGGCGCGGCGGTGTTGTTCTTCGTCTTCGCCGGCTGGCTGCTCGTCGAGGGGCTCTCGTCGGCCGGTACGCCGGTCATCGTGGGGACGATCACCGCGGTGGTCGCGCTCATCGGTGTCGGCTCGGTCTACATCCGGTGGGTGCATCGTCGCCGAGAGCGCGACCGCCGTGCGCAGGCGGCCCTGGTCCCTGCGCATGGGCACCCGGACGACGCGACCCGCTGAGGCGCCCGCCGCCGATCAGCCGGTCGCGCCTTCGGGTTCCTCGCCTTCGGGGTCCTCGCCTTCGGGGTCCTCGCCTTCGGGTTCCTCGCCTATCTCGGGGAGCGCGGCGAGTGCCGCCGACAACTCCAGCAGCGGTGCGGCATCTCCTTCGAGGCCGTCGCCGACGGCCGGCAGCACGTCACGTACCGCTCCCGAGCGCATTCCCTCGTCGGTGCGGCGCGCGGCAGCCATGCGCACCATCGCTGCCCGGACCTCGGTCGTGGCGTAGTCGAAGGCGTCGGGCAGGAAGGGGCCGAGTTGGGTGATCGCGTCGCGGATCTCGATCACCCGGCGATGCAGCAGTGCCGTCGGCGAGATCCGTCCGGTGTCGGGCAGAACCACCTCGGGGACGGCGCCGGTCACCAACTCCCACAGCGGCAGCAACTCCTGCGCGTGGCGACGGCGGCGCCGGCGCGCGGTGAGCCCGTGCCATTTGGCGTGCACCATCGGGAAACTGATGCCGATCAAGAAACCCACGACGCCCAGCGCCTCGACCCATCGGCTCGTGGCCAGCAGCCACCCGGCGTCGGCGACCCCGGTCGCATTGCCCAGCACGTACAGAATCTGGATGACGGCACCGACCGCGAGCAGTGCCAGCCCGGCGATCAAGATGGTCAGCGCGGTGCGGAGGTATCCACCCGATAGCGCCAGATACCTCCGGACGCTGCGCACACAGGCGGAAAAGCCGTAGGCCAGATAGCCGCAGGCGATGAGATAGAACAGGGCGTAGCCCCAGTTGGTCAGCGTCCAGTGACTCAACGATGCTTCGCGCATATTCGTCGGGACGAACGTGAGACTGACCTGCAGCCCGACGAGGGCGGCGACGAGGGGCACGGCCTCGACGCCCGCCCGGCGCTCGCGACTGACCTTCGCCCCCGGATAGAAGAACACCACGATGAGCGAGGCCACCCCGAGCGCGAGCAGACCGTAGAAACACAAGCGCGACGCGCCGGCGACGATCCAGTCGTCGATCGTGTGCGACGCCGAGTTGTTGCTCACCACGAAGGCCAGCGTCAGCGCGGCCACCGCGACCGTCATCGCCAGCGCTTGCAGACCGCCACCGTGGCGTCGGATCTGATCGATCCGCCAGCACAGCGCCGCGGTGAAGGCGACCAGCGCCAACACGTTGATCGCGGCCGGGGCCGTCAGCCAGTGCGCGGCGAGGGTGCCGCCCGGGTGTGGGTCGGCTGCGCCGAATCGGGGGATCCACGCCTGCCCGGACATCACAGCCACCCCTTGTGGCCTCCGAGGAGCCGTTGCAGTCCCCGCACGTCCGGGTGCGCCGAGGTCGCGCCGACGCCGTCCCGCGCTTGCGCGGCCCAGGTCAGGATCATCGAGGCCACCGTCTCGGCCTCCCGTTCACGCTCGTCGTCATAACACGTGCGCTGTAGCGAGGAGTCGGCGTCGGCGTCGCTGAGGCCGGCGAGCACCGCAGGCATGTCTGCGAGCATCTGGTGCCCGCAGATCAGATGGGCGAACTCGTGGATGACGATCTGGTCGCGATGCCAGCGCGTGGTGTTCGCCTGGTGAAAGAAGTAGTCGGCGTCCTCGGCGGCAAGCCACACGCCGTTGGGCACCCCGGCAGGCAGCGGGTGCGCGAGCAATCGGATCGGCCGGCCGCGCTGTGCGCCGTACCGCTCGCAGAGCTGGTCGACGTCGAGCGGCAGATCGAGTCCGAGCGGACCGAGCACCGACCGGCACAACGACCACATGGCGCGCGAACTGCGCATCGCGGAGATCTCCTCATCGTGGCGGAACAGGCCGCGGCGACGCAGGGATCAGTCCTCGATCTCCTTGCCGCCGACCACGCGCAGGCGCGCGTCGGCCTGCTCTTCGGTCAACCCGGCAGCCACGATATCCGGTGGGTCCTTGGGCAGCCCCTGCTGATCACGCAGCACCTTGATCAGTTCGTTGACCACGGTCACCGAATCGCTCGACAGACCGGCCAGCCGAAAGGCCGCGAGCTGCACGTTGGTGTCGGCCTGTAGCCGCATCAAGTCGATCTCATCGCGGGTGCGCTGAGCTGCGCGGTCCTCGAGGAAGTAGTGCACATCGACCCCGAACGCAGCCGCGATCCCCTCGACCGTCCGGAACGACGGCGACTTCGCCTTACCCGAGCGCAGCTGGCTCAGGTAGGACTCGCCGAGCCGAAATCCTCGCTCGGTCGATCGCGCAGCGATCGCCTTCGCGCTGTAGGCCCGGCCGTTGGGGCCGGGCACTGTGCGGAACAGTTCTTCTAGTCGGCGCGCGAAAAGTCCCGGGTCGGTGTCGACCGGCCTATCGGCAGCCCCCATCGTCGTTCCTGCGGGCCGTTCATCGCCTCGTGACATCATACCTTCTCCGAAACCTGAAACTTGCATCTGCAAACATTAAAGACCGTAAACCGAGAGTTCCGCAACGGCCAGCTATCATCAATCATTGCTTGAACCCCCCACAACTTCTACTTCACCCGCATGGCCAGCACACCAGAAGGTTTTGTGGCCTTGATCACAATCAATGTTGCAGATGTCCATTGGCCGTGATCCATCTGTGACCCTACAGTCACAGATCGGTGAATTCGAGGCGAACACGAACCACGAACGCAGGAGACAGGCGATGGGATTCCACCGGACACCGCGGGCTCGGTGGTGCCGTGTGAACCGGCGCCCTGGTCTCCTGGTCTTCGGGCTCCTGGCCATGCTGATGCTGACACTCGGTGCCGGGGTCGGAGTCGCCGTCGCCTCGCCCGGCGAATCCGGCGAGTCGGGCACGCCGTCGGGCGATTCATCGGTCGGCACGGCGACACGCCCGGGGGGATGCCACTGGCACGGGGACTGCTGTCACCACCACCATCACTGTGAGACTTCCTCCCCGACGACCACAACCGAGCCCGCGACCACCCCCACGCCGACGACGCCCACGACCACACCCGAATCCAGCACAGATGAATCCACCACGACCCGCCGGCACCGCGGCGGTGGCGTCGTACCTCCACGGACCTCGAGCTCGGCACCGTCGAGCAGCCGCGGCACCCCGGACCTCGACCGGTCGCCTCACCCGCCTCCGTCGGCCGCCGCGCCCATGCCGCCGGTGGTGCCGGTCCCGGCGGCTCCTGCGCCGCCCGCTGCGAGCCCCGGTCCGGCCGGCACCGGCTCGAATCCGGATGCTGCGAGCCCCGGCCCGGCAACGAGCGGACCGGGATCCGGCCCCGCCGCGCCGCGACCGGCGGTGCCGGCGCCCGGAACCGCCGAGCCCGCCCCGCAGCCGCGGCTCACGCTCGCCGCGGTCGGTGGCTTCCTCGGCGACATCTCGCCCGGACTCCTACTGCTGCTCGGTGCGGTCGCCCTCGTCGGAACCGGGCCGTTCCTCGACGCGCTGCGCTCCACCCGCCTCTGACCGGGCGGCCACGCCCGCCCGCCGGAAGGCCAGCAGGTCCTGCTGATAGGGGATGCGCCGCGCGGTCTCGTCGTCGGACCAGTCGCGGTCCATCCATTCCCGCAGCACCTTGGTGGCACGCACATCGTCCTCGTTGTATGCCAACAGCCGATCACGTTGGGAGAGATCGAGTTCGGTGCCGGCCAGCCCGACGGCGGCCTTGTACCAGTCCATCGACGCCGCGCCGCCGGCTTCGTCGTCGCGCCAGGTGAACCCGGCGACCGGGGCCACCTTCTTGAGGCCCTTGCCCTGCGGGCACACGAAGTTTGCACCAACCGCCTCGAAGATGTCGACCCACTCCGGCGAATCGATGAATGCCTGGACCTCCCCGCGGGTCGGGACGCCCTCGGCGCCGACGAATCGATCCGCCGACGACAATAACCACCGATTCTCGGCTTGCTGGGAATAGCAGTACGCCGCAAAGGTTTTCCCGGCCGTGTGCGCATCGTCGCGTTCGGTGGCCAGCCAGTCCCAGAACTGCGCGAAGGAGTGGGCCTCGTCGGCGGTCGGCAGCGGGTGCCAGGTGACGAACGGGCGGTAGCGCACGGGCCGGTCGCGGTCGACCCGGTCGGTGAGCAGCGTGCCCCACATGTAGGCGCCGTCCTCGCCGTAACTCTCCATGTCGACGTCGACTTCCACATCGGCGCGCTGCACCCGGGGTTGCGGCCGGCGGCGGATCAGCGGGATGTCGGCGAGCCAGGCGATCGCATTGGTCACCGCGTCGTCGAAGGTGCCCTTCGGCGCCCACGTCTCCGGTGCCGGGCCCTCATGGTGCGCGAGTCGGTCGATGGTGCCCAGACCCGCCTCCGTCAACACCTCGGCCTGCGCACCGGAGACGACGAGACTGACGTCGCGGCGGGCCTCGAGTTCAGGGCCGCACTTCTCCCACCACGGGCAGCCACGGCATTCCGAGACACGCCGCGGGGTGGTCCTCACCGCCCCGGAAGCGATGTCCTGCCGACGTTCGAACACCGTCCGATAGTCGGACAACGACGCGCCGATGTGGTGCACCACGATGCAGTCGGCGTCGAGGCCGATCACCCCGGCTCGCAGCTCGCTCTCGGGCACCGAAGGGGCGAGCCCCTCGTCGAGCAGCATCTGCGTGAGGTGGGCCAGCCGGAGTTGGTCGCGGCGGTGACCACGCACGCTCCGGTACGGGTCCGGGGCCGGAATCCAGCCCCACAGTGGACTTGTGAGAACTTCGGGACTTGTGAGAACTTCGGGACTTGTGAGAACTTCGGGACTTGTGAGAACTTCGGGACTTGTGAGAACTTCGGGCCTGGTGAGAACTTCGGGACTCGTGAGAACTTCGGGACTGGTGACCGCCTGCGTCGACCCCTCGACGGACGCGCGTCGACGCTGCCTGGCGGGGTGGGACGCACGGTGATTGACAACGATGATCGGGAGGTAGCCGTCACCGACACGGACCAGGAGTTCGGAGTGTCCGCGTCGGCCGCGCTCGCGGTCGGCGGGCAGGGTCGCATTCCAGATCCATCGGGCACCGGCGGCGCAGGCACGCAGAGTGCTCGCCGACCGTTCGGCGCCCGGGCCGGGGGCGACGATGACGAAGGTGTTCGGCGGCTGGTCGCTGTGTATCGCACGCAACAGCTCGCGGACCCGGTCGCGGTGGCGCGTGGCGGCCTCGGTGCGCCGTGCGGCCTCCGGGGTCTGCGGACGGTCTCGCATCACGCCGGGATGCGTCGCATCCAGTGCGAGACGATGCTCGCAGCCGGCGAGGTCACGTGCATGGAGCAGCGACGATCCCATTCTCTCCTCACCTCCTCGTCTCCCCGCGTGGGCATCATCGGACGACGATGTGCCGTATCCGTCGTCACAGCCCGCCCACGAGCCTATGTAATGCTTGTGGCAGCAGGTGCACCCTTGCGGTCGCGCACGCCAGGTGGCGGTCGTGTAGGTGCGCGTTGATCGGCAGTCCCAGCGAAAGGTGCACCGATGGGTTTGTTCTCGTCTGACCGTAGGAGCCGCGCCGAGCGGCGGGTCGAGGCCAAAGCAATCAAGGCCAAGGCGAGGCTCGAGGCGAAGTTCGCATCCAAGGAACGCCGCAAGGCCGTCAAGGACCGCCACAAGGCCGAGCACAAGCTGCGTGACAAGGAACTGAAGAGGCAGAGCAAGGCCGCGAAGAAGGCGGCCAGAGCCGCGCGCAAAACCGGCAAGGCACAGGTCAAAGTGGCGCAGGCCGAGGCCAAGACGGTGGCGGCGAAGTCCAAGGCCGACGCCGACGCGAAGCCGTTGAGCCCGGCCAGCGTGCGCCGCTATCTCACCGTCGGCCGGCTCGTGGCGCCGATCGTCGCGCCGGTCGTCTACCGGGCCGCGGTCGCCGCGCGTGGCCGGCTCACCACGATGCAGGCCGAACGCGCCGGCGTCACGCCCGATGTGTTGCGGAAGTTCTCCGGCCACGGTGCAACGCTGTCGGCGCGGATCGCCACCGCCCGCACCTCGGTGGAGAAGGTTTCCGCGAAGGACACCTCGGCCGACGCGAAAGCGTTCGTCGACGCGATGACCGATCGGCTGGACAATCTGGCCATCGCCGTCGACGCCGCGGAGTCGATGTCGGCCGGTCAGCGCCGGACGGCGCATCGGGCGATAGAGGACGAACTCGGCGCCATCGACGCCGACGTGCTGGCCCGGCTCGGGGTCCGCGCCTGAGCCTCGCCGCGGGCGGGTGTCGTGGTGAAACCACATCGGACACCCGTGTCTAGGATTGACTTCGCCACGCCAGCGACACGCAAGGGAGCGACTCGATATGACCGACCCGAATCCGCGCGAAGTGCCTGAACCGTCGGCTTCTCGGCCGGCAGACGACAACGCGGCGGAGACGGGTGGCACGGGGGCCGCCGACCAGCAGCAGTCGACAGAACAGCAGAACCCGCCAGAACAGGCGCAGCCGAAGGCGGCGCCCGCGAAGAAGGCGCCCGCCAAGAAGACCCCTGCGAAGAAGACGCCGGCCAAGAAGACCCCCGCGAAAAAGGCAGCCGCGAAAAAGGCACCGGCCAAGAAGACCGCCGCGAAGAAGGCGCCGCCTGCCAAGCGTCCGGCTCCACCCGCGGGTACCGCACCAGCCAAGAAGGCACCTCCGAAATCCGCACCGCCGGCCGCGCCGCACGTCGAGCCCGAACTTCCCTTCGACGAATCGGCAACAGCGGCCCCGGTTGATTCCACACCGGTCGACCCCACACCGGTTGATTCCACACAGCTGACGCCGGACGCTCCGGCTATCGTCGACGTGGTCGCCGAGTCCGATGCTCAGCAGGCCACCTTCGCGCAGTTGCGAGCCGGCGCACCGACCGAACTTCCTTTTCCGGTGCGTGTGCCTGTCGTTGTCGGCGCCGGCCTGCTCGCGGCCCTGCTCGTACTCGTCGAGGTGCTGCGCCGACGCCGCTCCTGAGCCAGGCAACCGACCGGGGCGGCCTCAGCCGATGCGCGCCAGGATGGCGTCGGCCACCTCACGGGGACGCCGCTGCGGAATCCAGTGGTCGACGCCCTCGAGAACGATGAAATCGTAAGGCGCGTCGACCATCTGCGCGCATCCGCGCGCACCGGCGCGGGACAGGAAGATGTCGCCGTCGCTCCAGATATAGGTGGTGGGGACGGTCACCTTGCGGTTCATCAGGCCGCGGTCACCGTACTTGAGCGCGCGATACCAGTTGAGGCCGCCGGTCAGCGCGCCATACTCGACGATCTCGGTGCGCAGGTGATCGGTGAAGCCGGGCGGACCGATCTGCGGCGCGCGCGGACTGGTGACTCCCTTGCTCAGCAACCACTCCGGTAACCGTGGGATCTGGAACAGGCCCATGTACCACGAACGCAGTAGTTGACCGCGAGGCATCGCTCGCAGATATGCGCCGGGGTGCGGGACCGCGAGTGCGGTGAGTGTGGCCACGCGGTCCGGATGATCACCGGCCACCGACCACGCGACAGCCGAACCCCAATCATGGCCGACGAGATGAATTTTCGGTGCGTCGAGCGCATCTGCGAGTGCGATCACATCGCGGGCCAGTTCAGATGTTCGATAGTCGCGGACGGCACTGGGGCGGGCTCTGGGCGAGTACCCGCGCTGATCGGGTGCGACGGTCCGATATCCCTGCGCATTCAGGAGCGGGGTGACCGCGTCCCAGCAGGATGCGCGTTCGGGGAATCCGTGCAACATGACGATGGGCACATCGTCTGCCGCCGCGGCGTCGTCCGATCTGGTCACACCGGAGTCGGTTACATCGAACGTCAGTCCGTCCCTTGTGAATTCACTGATCGTCTGCGCCATCACGCCTTCCCTTGTGCACCGCGGGGCGACCCGTGTCGCGCACCGCTGCCTTGCTCCGACGATAGCGTGCCCGGCGACTCAGCGTCGACGATCTGTGGTGCGGCCGCCGCGGACATAGGCGGCCGGCGGTGTGCCGACGACCCTGGTGAACGCTCGCGTCAGGTGTGACTGATCGGTGAAGCCCAGGCGCACAGCGGTTTCCGCCCAGTCGACGTCACCGCCGGCATTGGCCACCGCAGCCACATCGAGCATCCGGAACCGCTGGATGACCCACTTGGGTCCGATGCCCACGTACTCGCCGAACTGGCGTTGCAGGGTTCGCAGGCTCACGCCACCCCGGTGGGCGAGTTGTTCGGCTCGGGTGATCTCCGCGTCGTGTTCAGCAGCCTCGACCAGCGACGCGACTTCGTCGATCGCCGGGTCGACAACCGGACCGAGGTCGCGGAGCCAACCGGTGACGATCGCGGCCAGATCGTCGTCACCGCGATCGGGATCGAGCAGCCGGGACGCGAGAGGGCGATCGTCGACGCCGAGCGCGTCGCCGACGGTGCGCACCGAGCGGGTCAGTGCACTCACCGGTCCGTCGAGGAACCCGCGGAAACCGCCCGCGCGGAAGGCAACGCCGACCACCTGGCCATCACCGGCGAGCGTGCGCGCAAAGCTGTTCTCCCCGACCCCATGTACCCACATCCGGTCGGCCTCGGCCGCCATGTGCACGACCGGCTGTGGAATCACCTGCTGCACATGCGGCTCGGTGACCGTCCAGCGCACGATCCACGTGTAGTCGACCCAGTACGCGAGGTCGGCGGGTGGAAGTATTCGCGACACCCGGAACGGCAGCGCGTCGGCAGCACCGATGATGGCCTGCCGCCCGCGACCGACGCGCGACAATGCTCTACCGATCTGCCGGGTCGAGCGCGTCATCATCGTGGGTGATGATCTCGACGATGTCGTAGCTGCCGGTCGCGGTGCCGACGGTGGTGCGCAGGATCTTGTCACCGGGCGCCAAGCCCACCAAGCAGCTCCGGTCCGAGGCGATCGGACCGGTGAATATACCGGTACTGCTGTCCGGCAACGGATTACCCGCGTCGGGTGGGTCGGATGGTTGCGCGTGTATTTGGGCACGCACCCTCGCGAGCCCGGCAGTGAAGTCGGGCCCGACGTCGGGCAGTTTGTTGACGCGTTTCGGGTGCGGTGGGGCGCCGGGTGCGGCGTTGCGGCGCCACCAACACCGGCCGGCGAGGGGTCCGTCGCGGTAGATGCCGGTGGTGTACTGGCCAAGCCGGTCGCCGACCATCCGATTGTGTTTCGGGCACGCCGGGGCGAGGTCGTCGATGTTGGTCAACCCGCCCTTCGCATAATCGAGGGTGGCGTGGTGGATTTCCGAATGCGCGGCCGGTTGCGAACATCCGGGGTGTGAGCACACTTGGCCGTCGGGTTTGGCGAACAGGGCGATGCGTTGTCCGCGGCTCGCCAGCCGGGCGCGACCCAAATACAGGGGCACGGTGGTGTGCTCACCGAACACCGCCAACCAGGGTTGCGCGTCGGCCGCCAACCGGATGACGTCGGTGATGGGCAGCAGGCTGTTGGTGGCGGTCACGCCGTGGCCGGTTTCGTTGATCAGGTCGGTCAGGTCGGCTTTGATGATCAGCTGCACCGGTAGGCCGCGGTGCGATTCGCCGAGTTCCCCCGACGTCAGGGCCAGTTTGTACACGGCCTGCATCGCATCATGGTTGCGTTGGGCTTGGCTGCGGGTGTCGCGGTCGGCGGCGGCCGCCAATTTTTCGGGGTCGGCGTCTTCGACGGAACCCGACGGTGAGTCGGGGTCGTCGGGGTTGTTCATGCCGGGTGCGGCCCATACCGCCCAGACGGCTTCTTGGTCGGCGCGGCATTCCGGGGTCATTTTGCCGGTCATCTTCGACATTTGCTGGGTGTCTTGGCGGCCGAGGAACACTTGGCGTTTCTGCTGCCGGTCGGTGTCGTCGGTCAACTCGCCGTCGGGGTCGAGGTGTGCCATGAGGCGGGCGCCGATCGTGGTCAACTCGGCGGGGGTGTGCACGCGCGCGTAGTCGGCCATCTGCTTTTCGGCGTTGACCTTGATGTCGTGGTCGACCTGGTGCGGGATGTCGTCGAGGACGTCGATCACCACCCGCGAATGTGCGGGCCCGACCGCCCCCTCGGCGAACGCCTGCGCCAACGTGGGGTACTTCGGGGCGAGGGGTTCACCGGTCAACCCGTGATAGGTGGCGGTGGCGGTCATCTGCTTGCGGCGGCGCATCGGCTCCGACACCCGCAACCCGACGACCATCATGTCGGTCACCGATCGAAACCCGAACCGGCGCTCCGCATTCCGGTCGGATAGCTCGACGATCTGCCGGTCACCCTGAAACGTCAACCGGTTGATCGCGCGTTCATTGGCTGCCGCGACCTCCAACAGTGTCTCATCCGAACACGGCGACAGATCCGTCTTCGCCAGATCATCGATGAGGGCGTGCAATTGCGCAACCTTGTCTTCGACGCTGGTTCCCGGACCACCAGTCGAATCGGTTGCGCTCATTGTCACCCCCCAGTGAAGCGATCAAACATCAGTTCGTCGCTGGTGCGTTCGAGTCTACGCCCGATCTATCCGCATGGCAACCATCGATCGAAAATACTTTTGACAAGTTTCGTGGGTATGGACGGGCTGTCGCGTTTCTCCAAGACACCCCCGCCCGCCACGGGCAGGCTGGGTTCATGAATGCCACTCCCGACATCCAAACCCACACCGTCGCAGCGACTTTCCAGGTCGCCTCCTGGGAAGAGGAAACGATCTACCTCGCCGACGACCACACCGTCGAGATCAGCGGAAAGGATTACCCGACGCACGGCTTCGCTCGCGCCGACGTCACCTACAGCTATGACGGCGACGTCTCCGGTACCGGCCGCCTGTCCTACCTGCTCGCCTATAACGCCGAAGGCGATGCACCCACCTTCGGATTCGAGGCATTCGAGGGCTCCATCGACGGCCACGAGGGCACGCTGGTGCTGCGCCACAACGGCTTCCACAATGCGACCGGGGTCTACGAGCGGCTCGACATCGTCGAGAACCTGGGCACCGGCGGGCTGGCGGCCATGCGCGGATTCGCGCAGATCGAGATCGCCGGACACAGCGACGCCGGCTACCCCATCACCTTCCATTACACGATGGGCTGACCGGGCAACTCGCCATACACCGCAACAGCCTCGACCGATCGGTCGCGGCTGTTGCGGCTCGATGACCGCTCTGCGCGGTGTTTCGTTACTCACAGTTCGGCCCTGGACCGGGGATCGAGTTTGTCAAAACGGCCCGACAGGCGAATTCTGGATGGTGAACAGGTTTGGGGATCGCGAGGACTGTGATGGACGATCGGACGGCGTATCGGCGCCGGGACGCGTACCTGCCGTGGTCGCACAATGCGTTGATGCGGCGCGGCGATCGAATGTTCGCCACCGCGGCGGTGATTTCGGTGGCCCTGGTGTTGCTGGCCATTCCGCTATGCGTGTGGGCGGGCAACGCCACCTACCGGGCCGTCACCGCCCGGGCGGACGACGCGATCCCGATCAGCGCCACGGTCGTCCACGTCACCGACCCTGGAGCCACCGCCGTGGGAACCACTGCGACCCTCGCCTGGCGCACCTCCTCGGGTCGCCATACCGACACCATGTCGGTGGCCGACGGCACCAAGACCGGCGCCGTCCTCGACGCCTGGACCACTGCGGACGGCACCCGCCTGCACAACCATCCCGGCGTCACCGAACGTGTGCTGGGCGCGGTCTGGGTCGGTGGACTGACGTGGCTGGCGGTACTCACCCTTGTCATCATCGCGACCGGCCTCGTGCGACGTCGCGTCACCCGCACCCATGACGCGCTCTGGGACCGCGAGTGGGCGCTCGCCGGCAAAGCCAACGGCTGGGCCGCCCGCTGAACTCTCCGCCAGGGCCCGTCAGCGGCCGGGCAGATACTTCAGGGCACGCATCGCGTACGGGCTCGCCGCGCGGTAGAGGCCCCGCGGGATGCCGGGGGCGCGATCGATACCGATGAACCGCTGCTCGGCGATGGTCTGCGACTCGGTGTATTTGAGCAGCCCCTCCTCGCCGTGCCTGCGACCGACACCCGAGATGCCCATGCCGCCCATCGGGGCCGCCGTCGACGCCCATGCCGCGGCGTAGCCCTCGTTGATGTTGACGGTGCCGGCGCGCAGCTTCTCCGCGATGCGCTGCGCCTCTTCGCTGCTGCCGGCCCAGACGCTCGCGTTCAGCCCGTATGCGGTGTCGTTGGCGAGTTTGATCGCCTCGTCGACGGAGTCGACGGGATACACCGACACCACCGGCCCGAAGGTCTCGTCGGCGAAGCACTCCATCGCGTCGGTGACGCCGGTGAGCACGGTCGGCTCGAAGAAGAACGGCCCGAGATCTGCACGGCGCTTACCGCCGGCGACCACCGTGGCACCCTTGGCCACCGCGTCGTCGACGTGCGCCTGCGCCGCGTCGACCTGGGCCGCCGATGCCAGCGAGCCCATGTCGGCGTTGAAGTCGTAGGAGGCGCTCAGGCGCATCTTGCGGACAAACGCGCCGAATTTCTCGATGAACTCGTCGGCGATGGCGGCATCGACGTAAAGCCGTTCGATCGAGATGCACAACTGGCCCGAGTTCGAGTAACAGGCGCGGGCAGCGCCCTCGACGGTCCGGTCGATGTCGGCGCCGGCGGTCACGATCATCGGGTTCTTGCCGCCGAGTTCGGCCGAGAATCCGATCAGCCGTCGGCCGGCCTGCTCGGCCAGGGTGGCGCCGGTCGCCGACGATCCGGTGAACATCACATAGTCGGTGGTCGCGACGATCGCCTGCCCGACGACGCTGCCCGGTCCGGGCACCACCGCGTACAGCTCCGGCGGCAGGCCCGCCTCGTAGAGGAGTTCGGCGAGGGCCAGTGCACAATACGGCGTCTGGCTGTCCGGCTTGATGACGACGCCGTTGCCCGCGAGCAGCGCCGCGACCGCGTCGGAGACCGCGAGCGTCAGCGGGTAGTTCCACGGACTGATGACGCCGATGACACCCTTGGGCTGATACCGCACCCGCACCTTGGTGGCACCCGGGAGGATGCCCTTCACCTTGCGATCGGCGAGCAGCTTGGGGCCGTTGGCGGCGTAGTACCGCGCGGACAGCGCGACGTCGATGACCTCTTCTTGGGCGTACGCGCGGGCCTTACCCGTCTCGGCCTGTGCGATGTCCATGAGCGACACCGCATTTCGGTGTACCAACTCAGAGAACCGGTCGATCACCTTGGCACGGTCCTGCGGGCTGCGGGCAGCCCAGCCCTCCTGTGCGGCGCGCGCACGTGCCACCGCGGTCTCGAGGTCGTCGGCGGTGCCGACCGGGATGGTGGCCATCTCGACGCCACTGAACGCCTCGAGCACCGGACGGGTCGGGCGGTCCGCCGCGTTGTCGATCGCGGCGAGCGCGCCGAGCCGGGCGAAGTATTCGGGTGTGGGTCGGGCCATGATCAATCTCCTCGCGCGATCGGACAGAACGGGTGGTCGGGTCAGACGGCGGCGACGAGCACGATGCCGTCGTCGTCGGAATAGAGGGTGTCGCCGGGGGCGAAGGTGATGCCGCCGAGTTCGAGCGGGATGTCGCGCTCCCCGGCGCCGGTCTTGGTGGACTTGCGCGGATTGGTGCCCAGCGCCTTCACCCCGATCTGCATCCCGCCGATCGCCTTCGCGTCGCGGATCGCGCCGTTGACGATGACGCCGGCCCAGCCGTGGGACCGGCCGAGCTCGGCGATCAGGTCGCCGACCAGTGCGGTATGCACCGATGCGTCCCCGTCGACGACGAGCACGCCACCCGGATTCGATTCGCCCAGGATCGACTTGAGCAGCGCATTGTCCTGAAAGCAGCGGACCGTGGTGACGTGGCCGACGAACTCGCGCACCCCGCCGTACTGGGTGAACTGGGTATCGCAGCTCCGCACATCGGCACCGATCTCGTCGACCAGGTCGGCGGTCGGGGTAAAGGTGAGCTCACTCATACCGAACAGCATAGGTGTTACCGAAACCAACAGGTAATGCCGCTCACGCGACGGCGCAGTGGCGGGTGGTGACGAAGTGATCGTGGACGCCGAGGTGAGCGGCTCGACGGTCACCGCGAGCCGCGAACGTCCTCGAGGATCGCGGTGAGGTTGTGACGGCTGCGGATCGGGCTGACTGCGGTGAGCATCCCGGGGCGGCGGGCGGGAACGAGGACCCCGGCGTCGATCAATGCCGATCGGGAGCCTTCGCTTTCGGCGGCCGGCACCAGATGCGCGACGAGGCGTCCATTGTTCGCCACATCCAACGTCTCGCCGGCCTCGACTCGCGCGAGGTATCGCGATGCGTTCTCACCGCAGCTCACGCACTCCGATGGTCTCCATACCGAAAGCCTATGCCCGATCGTGCTACCGCGGCTCGAGCCGAGCCGTCAGCCACTCGGCGATCGCCGTCGCAGTACGCGGGTCGGTGGGTACCGGCGTGTGGCCGGCCGGGTGGACCGCGAAATCCACGGGCGTGCCGGCGCGCCGATACTTCCCGACCAGCTCCGCGACCACCGGCAGCGGGGCCACCGCGTCGTAGGCTCCCGCGTCGACACGAATCGGCAACCCGGCCGGAAACCTCAGGTGGGCAACATCATTGCGGTCGACGATGGCCGCCAGCTGTGCGCGTGCCGACACCCCGCGCGGCCCGAGGAGCTGGGTCGGGGCCATGCCGCCGAACGAGTCCGATGCCGACAACCCGGTGTAACAACGACTTTCGAGGTGCGGGAGCAGTCGCCTCGCGGCGGGGCTGAGGCCCCCACGCTCGACCAGGCCGGCGAAGCCCGGGTCGGCGGCCGCGGCGCCGTGGATCAGCAGGGCGGCGAGTCCGACGAGGTCGGCGGTCGGCGCGCCGCCGAACGGTAGCTGTCCGACACCGGAGACGATGTCGCCCATGTGCGTCGGCGGGGTCACCGCGGCCACCGCGCGTAGCCGCAGGCCGCCCCACTCGACCGCGGGCGACGCGGCCGCGAACAGTGCCGCCACCGCCCCCTCGGAGTGGCCGGCCAGCACGACGTCGCGGCCGATCCGCGAGTCTGTGTGCCGCACCGCCAACGCCGCGTCGATCGTCGACCGCGCCAGCGACCGGCCGATCAGATACGGATGCGGCCCCGGCGCCCCGATCCCTTCGAAATCTGGTCGTACAACCGCAATTCCGGCGTCGAGCAGCCTGCCGACAATCCGATTCCCGGAGGTCATGTGCGCCAGCTCGGGATCACCGGCCCGCGCCGATGACGGGGCACAGACGTCGGCTGCACCGACCGTCATGTGATTCCACACGGCCAATGGCCAGCCACCGGGAGGCGGCGCGGACCGTGGCAGCAGCAGCGTCCCGGTCATCTGGGTCGGCTGCCCCCGCACCGACGTCGACGAATAACGGATCAGCGTGGTCGAGACCGCCTGTGGCAGTGCGACGACGGGATCGGTCACCGGCGTGGCCGCGAGAACGGTCGGGACCACCACCGGCGCACCACGCGCCCCGCCCGCGCCCGCCAACGCCGCAACCGCGGTCATCGCCAGGATCACAACGCCTGCGCTGCACCGCTTCCCACGTGCCGCCGGCATTAGGGTCACCGGGGTACCAGGCCGATCGATCGGCTCGGCTGCGCGTCGAGACGATCAAGGGTGTCGGCGAAGAACGCGGCCACCGGGGCGAGTTGGCTGCGGTCGACCTTGTCGAGGGTGTCGGCGTCGTCATACATGTACAGCGGTCCGGCGATGAAGCTCACGACGGGTATCCCGGCGACCAGGGCGAACGACGCGTCGGTCGGCACGCCGCCGCCGGTGTATTGGAAGGGCGCGGCATTGAGCATCGTGGCGGCCCGAACATCGTTGCGGCTCAACGAACGTGCCATGTCGGCCTTGAGAGCGAGATTCACGTTCTCGAAGATGCCCTTGGGCTCGGGCTGATCGGTGGTGATCAGACGGCCGTTCGCGGCGCGCTTGGCATGGCGCCCCACATGTTCGATCGTGGTGTTGGCCACGATGTTCCACGGCGTGGCCCGGCGCACGAGATATTTGTCGACGAATGCCTGATGGGACTGATATCCGGTGAAGTGGGAGTCGAAGGTGACGAACATCAGGCTCTTGTCGCGCGGACGGTATCCCGGCCGCCGGGCCGCCGCACCGTAGTGGTCGGCGAGCGCGATCACCTCGGCGGTGCCGGTGCCGTCCTCGACGGCGCCGGTGGTCACCGAATCATGATGCGACTGCACCATGACCGTGTCGCGGGTACGCCCTGCCAGCATGCCGACCACGGTGCGAGCGGTCACCGCCCGCCGGTCCACGGTGAGATCGATTCGTGCTCGATTCCCCTGCCGGGCAAGCATTTCGCGCATCCGAGCCCCGTCAGCGCGGGTCACCCACATTCCGGGGATCGTCATCGCGAGTCGCCGGTAGTACTCGTTGTGATAGCGATTGGAGTCGAAGTAGTCGTCGAGCACACCGACGAAGCCGACGGCGCCGGCCTGTTGCGCCTCGCGGACAGTCGATTCCAGTGACGTCAGGTAGGGATTGGCGGCGAGCATCGTCTCCGGATCGAATCGCGAGTTCCCCGGATCGTTGATGTACTCGGCCAATGGCAGCATGCCTGCGGTGGGTAGCAAGAAGTCCAGGTCGAACAGGACGATCTTGCCGCGCACATCGTGACCGGCGACCTTGCCGTTCCCGATGTCGGCGACCGGCGCGGTGAGCCCGGTCATCCCGGTGCTGCGGTGCCCGGCGCCGGCATCGGCCGGGATGAACGAGTGCGATACCGGGAAGGCGTCGATCGGGGTGTCACCGACACGCAGCCCGTAGTTCGACGGCGTCCAATCGTAGGAGGTGACCTCCTCGAAGTGGACGTCGGACAGCCCGGCGGCCTGGAAGCGCTGGGCCACATAGTCGGCGGCGCGGCGGCCACCCGGTGACCCGGTTGCCCGCGGACCCGACGACGTCAGGTCGCCCACGGTGGAATAGATCGACTCGCTGCTCATCGGGCTCGCCGGGCTCGCGTGCGCCGGCGCCACATGCGGCCCGACGCACGCTGCCGCGACGGCCACGACGGCCCCGATGACTCGCCGCACCACTATTCTCGAACGCACTGCACTCCCTCGATCCGTCCGCACACCAACTCGATCCGTCCGCACGCCAAGTAACGTACGGTTCGGTACTTTACTACAGGAGGTATTACGTCCACGTCCGATTCGGCCGAATCGCCCATTCCCAGGATCACCGAGGGCGTCTTCTTCAGCACACCTGAGCGCCTGCCGCGCGGTCCGCACGGCCTGAGTCGCGAGAAGGTCCGCGCCATCCAGTCCGAGCGCGTGATGATCGCCTACACCGAACTGGTGGCCGCGTACGGCTACCAGGCGGTCGGCGTCAAGGAGGTGGTGGCACGCTCCGGGATGTCACGCTCGGCGCTCTACGACTGCTTCGAGCACATCGACGCCTGCGCCGACGCCGCCTACGACCGATTCATCTCGGTACTGGTCACCGAGATGACGGCGCGGCTGACCCACACCGCCGTCAGCCGCGACATTCCCCTGGTGCTGCGCGCCTACCTCGAGACATTGCAGCGCGACCTCGTCGTCGCCCGTGCATTCCAGCTCGAGTTCGACGCAGCCGGGCCGTCCGCGCGCCGACGCCGCCGGGCGGCAATGGAATTCATCGCGACATTTCTCCGTGACGAGCATCGCAAATTGGCCGTCGACGACGCCGATCTCGACCCCGATCTCCCGTTCGAGGTCTTCCTCGCGGCCGTCTACGCCGTCCGCCAACTCTCCTCCGACGCCCTCGATACGCACGCCGAACCGGCACTACCGGACCTCGAACCCCTGCTGTCGGGTTGGCTCGCACGCAGCCTGCTCCGGCCCGGGAGTCGACGAGCGCCGGGCACGTCGACAACCTGAGCTCGTCGGAACCACCTATGTCCGCCCGCCGACCTCGCCCACCAACTCGGCCACCTCGTCGGGTCGATCGAGCACCACGAAGTGGCGGGCGGCCACGGTACGGAACTGCGCACCGAGATCCGCGGCGTAGCGCCGCTGCTTCCAGCACCAATAGCGCTGCCACACAGCCGGTCCCGACACCGCAGCCAGCACGATGGTCGGCACCTCGGGCATCGGGTGTGTATGTCGCATCCGCCGGAGCGCTGCGTTGATCGCGGGGAAGGCGGCGTTCTCCGTCAGCGTCGCCAGCAGCATCGACGGTCCGCCGAACAGCCTGCCGGCCCAGCGCCGTTGGGACTCGTCGAACCCCTCGGGAGGCCGCGGCAGCACCCGCTCACGCACTGCGGCACCATCCGCCGGGCGAATTCCGCTGCACCGGCCGATCGTCCGCAGCAGGCCGATCGCCCGGTGCGCGTTGCCCACCCGGACACCGGTGGGCAGAATGCGCCACGGGACCAGCACATACGACCCGTCGAGGATCAGCACACCGGCGGTCCGGTCAGGGCGGGTTCGCGCGAATCCCTCGACGTACAACGACGCCAGCGAATGCCCGACGAGGATCACCGATCCGGCGACACCCACCGCGTCGAGAACGGCCAGCATCCGGTCGATCTCACCATCCAGCGACGGAACATGATGGGCCCGAGGCGCTTCGGACATCCCGTAGCCGGGCCGGTCGTAACGGACCACGCGATGGCCGCGGGCCACCAGCCGCGCGGCCAGCGGATCGAGATCGAACCAGTTGCTGCCCAATGCGGCCATCAGCAGCACCGGCGGCCCCGCACCCTCGTCGACGACGTGGATGCGTCGGCCGTCGACCTCGACGAACCGACCCGGCACCGACGTTCCGGATCGGGGCCCGGCCGGCTCGGTCATCACCCCTCGTCGGGCTTGACCAGCGGGAAGGCCAGCGACTCGCGGATCGACTGCCCGGTGATCAGCATGACGACGCGGTCGACGCCGATACCGAGACCGCCGGTCGGTGGCATCGCATACTCGAGCGCCTCGAGGAAGTCCTCGTCGAGCTCCATCGCCTCCGCGTCGCCGTCGGCGGCCAGGATCGATTGCGCCGTCAGCCGTCTGCGCTGTTCGACCGGGTCGGTGAGCTCGGTGTAGGCGGTGCCGAGCTCCACCCCCCACGCCACGAGATCCCACCGTTCGGCGACGCCCGCGCGGCTGCGGTGCGCGCGGGTCAGCGGCGACGTCGACGTCGGGAAGTCGATGTAGAACGTCGGGAACGTCGTGCGGTCCTCGCCGAGATGCTCATACAGCTCCAGCACGAGGGCGCCGGCATCCCAATCCGGCCGGTGCGCGATCTCCAGGCGATCGCAGATCCGTCGCAGGTCTTCGGCGCTCGTCTCGGGCGTGATCTCCTCCCCCGCGCCCTCGGAGACGACCTCGTGCACCGTCTTCACCGGCCACGCCCCGGAGATGTCGATTCGCTCCGGGTTGCCGTCGCCGTCGGTCCGGTAGATCACCGGCTCACCGTGCGCGGCGGTCGCGGCAAACTGGATCATCTCCCGGGTCAGGTCCAGCATCTTCAGGTAATCGCTGTGTGCCTCATATGCTTCCAGGCTGGTGAACTCCGGGTTGTGGCTGAAGTCGACGCCCTCGTTGCGGAAGTTGCGGCCGATCTCGTAGACCTTCTCCACCCCGCCGACGCACAGCCGCTTGAGGTAGAGCTCGGGGGCGATCCGTAGATACAGGTCCAGGTTGTAGGCATTGATGTGGGTATGGAACGGAGTTGCGTTGGCGCCGCCATGTACCTGCTGCAGTATCGGCGTCTCCACCTCCAAGAAGTCACGCGCCGAGAGGAAGTCGCGCAATGCCTTGACCACCACGCTGCGTGTCCGCAGCAGCTCACGACTGCGCGCGTTGGTGGCGAGATCCAGATAGCGTTGCCGCACACGGGCTTCCGGATCGGCGAGGCCGGCCCACTTGTCGGGCAGTGGACGCAGGCACTTGCCGTTGATCCGCCACGCATCGATCAGCACCGACAGTTCGCCCGAGCGGCTCTCCCCCAGGATGCCGCGCGCCTCGATCAGGTCGCCGAGATCCACGTCATCACCGAAATCCGGGGTTCCCGGGATGATCCGGCAGTTCTCGACGAGCAGCTGGACCTCGCCGGACCAATCGTGGAGGTCGGCGAAGATCACCTTGCCGAAGTCGCGCAGCCGGGTGACCCGGCCGGCGATGGTCACCTGCGTGCCCGCCGGCTCCTCCCGCGCCTGCGCGACGGTGTGGGTCGGGGCGTCTGCGGGCGGATACGGATCGAATCCTTCGGCGACCAGGCGATCGAGCTTCGCCATGCGCACCCGCACCTGCTCGGGCCGATGCACCGTGACGGCTTCCCGATCGGCTTCGGCCGCAAGTTCGGCGATGAGTTCGTCGACGTCGATGCCGGCCGGCACCGACGACCCGCCGTCGGCATTGCGTTCCTTGCGACGCAGCCGCGGCAGCTGCACAAAGCCCTCGGTGACGACGCTGGCCAGCCCGGCGCGCGGCAGCATGCGGGCATCCTCGAAGCACAAGAAGCGTGGCTGCCAATCGGGCAGGTATTTCGCGTTGGACTTGTAGAGCGACTCCATCTGCAGAAACCTGGAGCCGAACATGAGCAGCGAGTAGGTCGCCCGCGTCACCGGTCCGGCCCCGATCTGACTGCCCTGTTCGAAGAACGCGCGGAACGTCGCGAAGTTCAACGAGATCTCACTGATGCCGACCAGCGCGGATTGCCGGCACAGCTCGGCGACCATCGTCTCGACGACGCCGTTGACGCCGTTGCGGTCGCGGCGCATGACGTCCAGCGAGATCCCGCGTCGACCCCACGGGACGAACGAGAGCATGCCGACAACCTTCTCGTCGCCGGCCTCCGCGTCCCCGGCCGTGCCGTGGGCACCGTGCTGGATCGCCTCGACCAGCAGGCAATCGCCGTCGGCCGGATCGCCGAGTCGCGACAGCGCCATTGCGAAGCCGCGTTCCTCGTCGGTGTCACGCCACGCGTCGGCGCGCGCGATCACCTGCGCCATCTCTTCGTCCGACAGTTCACGGTGGCGGCGCACCCGCACGGTCACGCCGGCGCGGCGGTTACGGGTGACGGCCTGCCGCACACTTTTCATCGTCGATCCCGAGAGACTGAACTCGGCCGTGTGGATGATCGCCTCGTCACCGATGGTGAGCGTGCCGAATCCGGCGGCGTCATAGGCGGCGGCGCCGCGCTGACCGGCGCCCATGGCCGCCGGATGCCAGCCGTAGCGCTCGCAGAGGGTCAGGAACTCCGCGATCGCCCCCGGCCACGACGCCGGGTCGCCGATCGGGTCGCCACCGGCCAGGCCGACACCGAGTTCCACGCGATAGGTGATCGCGGCACGTCCGTCGAGGGAGAACACGACCGCCTTGTCGCGCCGTGTCGAGAAGTAGGCCAGCGAGTCGTCGGCGCCGAACCGGTCGATCAGCGCCCGGATCAGCCGTTCGTCCTCTGCGGTCATCAGCGACTGCAGTCGCTGTGACCGGAACAGGACGAGTGCCGCGACGATCAGCGCCAGCGCTCCGAGAAGCCCGAGCAATCCGTTGATCCACGGGTGGGTGTGGCCGTCGAAGGTGCGCTGGTCGATTGTCGCGAAGGCGACGACGCGGTTGAACGCGTACGCCAGTCGTTCGCCATGTTGCAGACTGCCCGGGGCCAGCTCCACCAGACCCCAGCCGATCAGCGTGGCGACGGCCAGACCGCCGATCAACACGCCGTTCGCGCGCAGCAATGCGCCACGACGAACCCGCGTATAGAACTGCCGGTAGGTCAGGAGCAGAAAGATCAGGATTGCCGCATCGATGGCCAGACCGATGCCGATGTTGATGCGCTCGGTCCGTGAGATATTCAGATCGGCGCCGATCGCCGGGACGAACAGCAATGCGTTGGAGATCAGGAACAATGGCACCAGGATGACGCAGATCCACCACGCGATCCGTTTGCGGGCCGCGAGTGCGATCGCCAGGATCGCGAGCACATAGGCCCACGCGAAACTCGTATCCGGCAACGCGACGATGTAGTTGTCCACGTAGTCACGCGGTACATGGATCCAATGCCGGAAGAACGGAAAAACGCTGGACGCCAAGGCGATCGCGGCCAGCACGCCGACGACGGTGCCGGCGATCCGCGGTGCGCCGCGGCCGAATCCCCGCGGACTCCGGATCTGATCGAGCAGCTCGGCCGATCGACGTTCGGCCGCCTTCGGGTCCGGTCTCGCCGGTAGGTGCCGCCTCGCCTCGGCGGTCTGCTCAGCACGCGTCTCGACCACCATGAATCACAACCTTAGACTGCGGTTCGGTTCGCCGGAAACGCTTGCATTCGGGCAGGATGGCCGGTGTGTGGGACGTGGTGATCAACGATCAGGCAATCCGGCTCGGCCAGTTCTTGAAACTGGCCGGCCTCATCGACTCCGGCGCGGAGGCCAAGGAAGTCATCTCCGACGGACTCGTGTCGGTCAACGGCGAGGTGGAGACCCGCCGCGGGCGTCAGTTACACGTCGCCGACGTCGTCGAATTCGCGGGGCGGTCCGCGCGTGTCGCCGCCGAATGAGGCGGCAATCGATCAGCCGTTGAGGCGGCGAAGCTCCGCGGCCGTGATCAACCGTTCGGCCTCGGCCGGGAACGTACGAGCCTGGCGCCGAGTGCGACGAATGGAGAGCGCACCGAGCCTGGCGGGACGACGGGGTCCATGGAATGTATCAGCCAACTTCATGACCTGACGCTTCCCTGATCAATACAACGGATACCGACTTCGTTTTACTGTAGCGGTAATCATGACGACCACCACCACACCCGTGTACGTCGATATTGGCATGCAAATCGTTACCTGACCGGCAGCGACTCGCACCCCGTTGAACTGGGTCGAATCAGAACGTGGCGAAGATCACTCGGCTGCGAGAACCCGGACCAGACGAGATCCTCAGCGCTGGGCGACCTGCGTGGGAACGATCGGCGCGGGCAGATCCGACCGGCCGGCCAGATAGTTGTCGGCGGCGGCAGCGGCCGAACGACCCTCGGCAATGGCCCACACGATCAGCGACTGTCCGCGGCCGGCGTCCCCGGCGACGAAGACGTTCTCCTGGCCGGAAGCACGGAACTCGTCGTCACGCTTGATGTTTCCGCGTTGGTCGTACTCGACGCCGAGCTTGTCGAGCAGATCGCCGCGCTCGGGTCCGACGAAGCCCATCGCCAGCAGGACGAGGTCGCATTCGAGCTCGAAATCGCTGCCCTCGACCTTCTCGAAACGGCCTTCGCGCATCACGACCTCGTGTGCCTTGAGTGCGGTGACCTTGCCGTTCTCGCCGACGAACTGTTCGGTGTTGACCGAGAACATCCGCTCGCCACCCTCTTCGTGAGCCGATGACACGCGGTACATCAACGGATACGTCGGCCACGGGGTCGACTCGGCGCGCTCATGCGGTGGCATCGGCATGATCTCGAACTGGTGCACGATCTCGGCGCCCTGACGCAGCGACGTGCCCAGGCAGTCGGCGCCGGTGTCGCCGCCACCGATGATGACGACCTTCTTGCCCTTCGCGGTGATCTGTCCCTCGACGGTGTCACCGAGCTGCACCCGATTGGCCTGGGGCAGGAACTCCATCGCCTGGTGGATGCCGTCGAGATCCCGGCCACCGATCGGCAGGTCACGGCCGATCGTCGAACCCATCGCCAGGATCACCGCGTCGAAGTCCTCACGCAACTGCGCGACGGTGACGTCGACCCCGACGTTCACGCCCGGACGGAACACCGTCCCCTCGGCCTTCATCTGCTCGAGACGGCGATCGATGTGGCGCTTCTCCATCTTGAACTCGGGGATGCCGTACCGCAGCAGCCCACCGATCCGGTCGGCGCGCTCGTAGACGTAGACGGTGTGTCCGGCGCGGGTGAGCTGCTGCGCCGCAGCCAGTCCCGCGGGTCCCGAACCGACGACGGCAATACTCTTGCCGGTGTGCTCGGACGGCACCACCGGCGTCACCAGACCGGTTTCCCAGGCGTTGTCGATCAGCTCGACCTCGACCTGCTTGATGGTGACCGCCGGCTGGTTGATGCCGAGCACACACGACGCCTCGCACGGCGCCGGACACAACCGCCCGGTGAACTCCGGGAAGTTGTTGGTGGCGTGCAACCGTTCGATGCCGTCGTCCCAACGACCCTTGTGGACCAGGTCGTTCCACTCCGGGATCAGGTTCCCCAACGGGCAACCGTTGTGGCAGAACGGGATACCGCAGTCCATGCATCGGCTGGCCTGGGTCTCGAGGGCACCGTGATCGAAGTCGGTGTAGACCTCTTTCCAGTCCATCAGGCGCAGGTCGACCGGCCGGCGCTCGGGCAGTTCACGCTCGGTGTGCTTGAGGAATCCTCTGGGATCAGCCACGTGCGGCCTCCATGATCGCTTCGTTCACGTCTCGTCCATCTCGCTCGGCGGCGGTCGCCGCCGCGAGCACCCGCTTGTAGTCACGCGGCATCACCTTGGCGAACTGGGTCTGTGCGGTCTCCCAGTCGGCGAGCAGCGCTGCCGCGACCGGCGACTCGGTCTCGTCGCGGTGCTCGGTGATGATCCCGGCAAGAAACTCGATGTCGTCGGCGTCGAGCGGCTCGAGTTCGACGAGTTCGCCGTTCAGGTTGTCGGCGAAGTTCTGCGCCGGGTCGTGCACGAAGGCAAGCCCGCCGGACATACCCGCGGCGAAGTTGCGTCCGGTCGTCCCGAGCACCACCACGCGGCCACCGGTCATGTACTCGCAGCCGTGATCGCCGACGCCCTCGACAACGGCGGTGGCTCCGGAGTTGCGCACACAGAAGCGCTCGCCCACCACGCCGCGCAAAAAGATCTTGCCCGCGGTCGCGCCGAAGCCGATGACGTTGCCGGCGATGATGTTGCGCTCGGCGACAAAGCCTTCGGGGGCGTTGCGCGCCGGGCGCACCACGATGCGGCCGCCGGAGAGGCCCTTGCCGACGAAGTCGTTGGCGTCGCCCTCGAGCCGCAACGTGATGCCCTTGGGCACGAACGCACCGAAGCTGTTGCCTGCCGATCCGGTGAAGTCGATCATGATCGTGCCGTCCGGAAGACCGTGTGCGCCATAGGCCTTGGTGACCTCGTGGCCGAGCATGGTGCCGACGGTGCGGTTCACGTTGGTGATCTTCGACGAGAAGCTCACCCGGGTACCGTGATCGATCGCCTCGCGGCTCTGCGCGATGAGCTGCTGATCGAGCGCCTTGTCGAGTCCATGATCCTGCACGCCGGAGCAGTACAGGTCCTGATTCATGAACGGCGATTCGGGCTGTGCGAGCACCGAAGACAGGTCGAGCCTGCCGGCCTTGGCCGAACTCCAGTGCGACAGCGCCTTTCCGGTGTCGAGGGCCTCGACGTGGCCGACCGCCTCCCGCAGGGTGCGGAAGCCCAGGCGCGCGAGGAGTTCGCGCACCTCCTCGGCGATGAACATGAAGAAGTTCTCGACGAACTCCGGTTTGCCGGTGAAACGCTCACGCAGCAGCGGATTCTGGGTGGCCACACCCACCGGGCAGGTGTCGAGGTGACACACGCGCATCATGATGCAGCCCGACACCACCAATGGTGCGGTGGCGAAACCGAATTCCTCGGCGCCGAGCAGAGCGGCGACCACCACGTCGCGGCCCGTCTTGAGCTGACCGTCGACCTGCACCGAGATGCGGTCGCGAAGACCGTTGAGCAGCAACGTCTGCTGGGTTTCGGCCAGACCGATCTCCCATGGCGCGCCCGCATGTTTGAGCGAGGTGAGCGGCGAGGCACCGGTGCCACCGTCGTGACCGGAGATCAGCACCACGTCGGCGTGGGCCTTGGACACACCCGCGGCGACGGTGCCCACCCCGATCTCGCTGACGAGTTTCACGTGAATCCGAGCCTGCGGATTCGCGTTCTTCAGGTCGTGGATCAGCTGTGCGAGGTCCTCGATCGAATAGATGTCGTGGTGCGGCGGCGGCGAGATCAGCCCGACGCCCGGCGTGGAGCCGCGCACCTCGGCGATCCACGGGTACACCTTGTGCGGCGGCAGCTGACCGCCTTCACCGGGCTTGGCGCCCTGGGCCATCTTGATCTGGATGTCGGTGCAGTTGCTCAGGTAGTGCGAGGTGACACCGAACCGGCCGGATGCGACCTGCTTGATCGCGCTGCGCCGCCAGTCGCCGTTCTCGTCCGGATCGAACCGGCGCGTGTCCTCGCCGCCCTCACCGGAATTCGAGCGTCCGCCGAGGCGGTTCATCGCGATCGCGAGGGTTTCGTGGGCCTCGGCGGAAATCGAGCCGAAGCTCATCGCGCCGGTCGAGAACCGTTTGACGATCTTCGACGCCGGTTCGACCTTGTCGATCGGGATCGGGTCGCGGTCACCGAAATTGAAGTCGAACAGCCCACGCAGCGTCGCCAGTTTGCGCGCCTGATCGTCGACCAGCTTGGTGTACTCCTTGAACACCTGGTACTGCCCGGTGCGGGTGGAGTGCTGGAGCTTGAACACCGTGTCCGGGTTGAACAGGTGGTACTCGCCCTCCCGGCGCCACTGGTATTCGCCGCCCACCGTGAGTTCGCGGTGCGCCCGCTCGCTGGGACGGTCGGTGAAGGCCAGCGCATGTCGCGCGGCGACGTCGGCGGCGATCTCGTCGAGTCCGATACCGCCGAGCTGACTGCGCAGGCCGGTGAAGAATTCGTCGACGGTGTCCTGGTCGATACCGATCACCTGGAACAGTTGCGCACCGGTGTAGGAGGCGAGGGTGGAGATACCCATCTTGCTCATCACCTTGAGCACGCCCTTGCTCCCGGCCTTGATGTAGTTGGCGCGGGCGGTCTCGAAGTCGATGTCGCCCAACGCCCCCCGCTCGACCATGTCCTCGATGGACTCGAAGGCCATGTACGGGTTGACCGCGGCCGCTCCGAAGCCGATCAGGGCGGCGAGGTGGTGGACCTCGCGGCAGTCGCCCGACTCGACGACCAGGCCGACGCGGGTGCGATTGCGCTCGCGCACCAGGTGATGGTGCACCGCGGCGGTCAGCAACAACGACGGGATCGGGGCGAGGTTCTCGTCGGATTCCCGGTCACTCAGGATGATCAGGTTCACGCCGTCGGCGATCGCGGCGGTGACCTGCGCGCGCACGTCGTCGAGTGCCTGGCGCAGTCCGGCGCCGCCCTGCGCCACCGGGTAGAGGCCGTGGATGTGGGCGCTGCGGAAATCCGGCAGGTTCGGGTCGTCATCGACGCGGACCAGTTTGGCGAGGTGATCGTTGTCGAGAACCGGTGTGGGCAGCACGATCTGGCGGCAGGCCGCCGCGCTCGGGTGCAGCAGGTCGGCCTCCGAGCCGATGGTGCCGCCGATCGCGGTGACGATCTCCTCGCGGATGGCGTCCAGTGGCGGATTGGTGACCTGCGCGAACAACTGCTGGAAGTAGTCGAAGAGCATGCGCGGCCGCGCGGAGAGCACCGCGATCGGGGTGTCGGTGCCCATCGACCCGATGGCCTCCGCCCCGGTGCGGGCCATCGGCGCGACGAGCAGATCGAGTTCCTCGGTGGTGTAGCCGAAGGTCAACTGCCGCAGCGTGACCCGCGGATGAGACATGTGCTCGTGCGGCAGCGACTTCACATTGTCGATGTGCACCAGGCCCGCGTCGAGCCACTCCTGGTACGGATACTCGGCGGCGAGCTGATCCTTGATCTCCTCGTCGTCGACGATCCGGCCGGCGGCGGTGTCGACGAGGAACATGCGTCCGGGCTGCAGGCGCAGCTTCTGCACCACCTCGGAGTGGTCGATGTCGAGGACGCCGACCTCCGACGCCATCACCACCAGACCGTCCCTGGTGACCCAGACCCGGCTGGGGCGCAACCCATTGCGGTCGAGCACCGCACCCACCACGGTGCCGTCGGTGAAGCAGACCGACGCCGGTCCGTCCCACGGCTCCATCAGGGTGGCGTGGTACTCGTAGAACGCCCGGTGCTCGGGCTTCATCGACTCGTGCCGCTCCCAGGCCTCCGGGATCATCATCAGCACCGCGTGCGGCAGGCTGCGCCCGCCGAGGTGCAGCATCTCGAGCACCTCGTCGAAGCGCGCGGTGTCGGAGGCACCCGGGGTGCACACCGGGAAGATCTTCTCGGAAACACTCCCGGTATCGGCCCCACTCTCGCCGAACAACTCCGTATCGATGAGCGCCTCACGGGCCCGCATCCAGTTCTCGTTACCGGTGACGGTGTTGATCTCGCCGTTGTGGGCGACCCGCCGGAACGGATGGGCCAGCGGCCACGACGGGAAGGTGTTGGTGGAGAAACGCGAATGCACCAGTCCCAGCGCGCTCTCGACCCGTGAGTCCTGCAGGTCGAGGTAGAACTCGCGCAGCTGCGGGGTCGTCAGCATGCCCTTGTAGACGAACGTCTTGCCCGACAGGCTCGGGAAGTACACGGTCTCGCGGCCCGGGCCGTCCGCACCGGCGCCCTTGGTGCCGAGCTCGTTCTGCACGCGCTTGCGCACCACGAACGCCCGGCGCTCGAGGACCATGCCGTCCGGATCGTCGGCATCCTCGGGCAGCGCGATGAACAGCTGACGGAACGTCGGCATCGCGTCGCGGGCGAGTGCACCGAGCCCGTTCTCGTTGACCGGCACCGCACGCCAGCCGAGAATGCGCAGACCCTCGGCCTCGACGATCTTCTCGACGCCCGCGCACGCCTCGGCAGCGTCCTTGGAACCCTGCGGCAGGAACGCGATGCCGGTGGCGTAGGCACCTTCGGCCGGCAGCTCGAAGTCGACGACCTCACGCAAGAAGCGGTCGGGAACCTGGATCATGATCCCGGCACCGTCGCCGGTGTTCGGCTCGGCGCCCGCGGCACCACGATGCTCCAGATTGATCAGCGCGGTGATCGCCTTGTCCACGATGTCCCGGCTGCGTCGTCCGTGCATGTCGACGACGAACGCGACTCCACAGGAGTCGTGCTCGTGGATGGGGTCATATAGGCCCGTGGGACCGGGAGCATGCTTCATATCTGCCTCACTTTGCGCGCGACCTTGCGCACCGATTCACCCGTATACGTCTGTTCGGACACCGCACCGCCGACCGTGTCCCGAAAGGCCCGTCCATGGGCTGACCTGGCACTTTTCGGAGATCAGGCGGTGGCGTCCCCGAGGTCAGCGCCGTTGCTGACACCTGGTCCCGGCAGTCGTTGCCAGGCAGGAAACACCCTGCTCGCTAAGCATTGTCAGATATTTTCTCACGCAGGGTGCCCAGTACCGAAATCCGGCTACCACATCGACGCCGACGTCGCAGCGTATGACCGCTATCGGCGCCGCCGACCGGAGCGGCGTCGCCGAACGGGCCGGCTTCGGTATTCGGACTATTCGGACCTATCCCGCGAATCCCGCTGCATGCCCCGCTCGGTGCCCCGCTCCGACCCATAGCCCTGGCGGTCTGGTGCGGACGCCAGCCGCCGGTCTAGCGGCACCCGCCATTCGTGCGCTATCTGGGTGTCCAACGCAGCAAGGCGCTCCCGGAACGGCATCTGCTGATCGGCCGAACAGCGACTCATCAGCGTCTCGTAGAGGACGCGCAGCCGTCGCTGCACCTGCGCCTGCCCGCGACTGTGCCTGCGGATCTCGTCGGTCCCGACGGCCACGTAGTCGGCCCAGCTCCGCCGATAGCCGTCGACCAGGGTCGCGCGCTCCGAGCGCAGCGCGGCACGCACCCGCGGGGCCAGCATCGTCAGCAGGTCCTCGGTGTGATCGAGCGCCAGCACGACGGTGCTCGGATCGTTGCCGGCACTCGATATCGCCTTGAGTGCGATATCGGAGATCGACTGCAGCGCGGCGGCGGGGCTCACCGACGGCTGGTGGGTGTCGCCGAAGAGCAGACACCGCAACACCTTGTGGTCGGCGATCTCGTCGCGGCGATCCCCGACCACCGCGATCACGCCGATGTCATGCGGCACATGATCACCGACGGCGACGAGCAATTCGAACCGCACCCCGGCGCCAACCGCCTGACGCTGTAGCCGCGCCACGTTGACCGCCAGCAGGACCCGGCCACGCGTTGCGGTCTCCTTGAGGTGAATGATCTTGCGCGGTATCGCGTTCGGCTCCACGGTGATCGGCGGGTCCGCTTCCGGCGCCAGGCCGTCGGGCAGGCCGTCGGGCAGATCGTCTGGCCGGTCGTCGGGGTCGGCGGGATACTGTCTGCGGATGGCGGCGCGGCCGTCGGCGGCGATCCAGCGCATCAGCTGCGCCGAGTTGAGGATTGCACCCACCTTCGCCACCAGGGCGATGAACAGGAACGCGGACACCACCGTCAGCAGTGCCGCGATCGCGGTCGACACCCCCGGTGTGGTGTCGTCGGGTTCGGCGAGGGCCAGGTCCATCGCCACCATCACACTGAACACGAAGGTGGCCAAGAAGAATCCGATCGACCATCGCATCACCGGCTCGCGCTGCAGACGCGGGATCACCCGCACCGAGATCTGCGACGCCCCGAACTGCATGGCCAGGGTGACAGCGGTGAACACCAGACCGGTCAGGGTCGCCATCGCACCGGCGATCACACCGAGCACGGTGGCCAGCGTTCCCGAATCCACTTGCAGGCCGAGGGATTCGTCGAGGGTGATGCACAGGATCGCCGCGATGACCGCGAGTACCACCAGGATCACCGGCAGCCGCCACGTCGGCACCACCCGCAGTTCGCGGCACGTCCGGCGCCACCGGATGGCGGTGGCGATCGCGTTCGGTGCGGCGGCCTTCGGCGCAAGCGGAGTCGGCGTCATCGGGAGCGCGGGCGGCAGGTCGGGCACCCCGAACCGCCCGGCGAGCGCCTCCTGCACGACGATCTTCCAGCGGATGAGCGGTTCCCGGTAGCGAATCTCCCGTCGGATCGCCTTGTCCAGCTTGCCCTCTGCACGCCGATAGAACCAGCGCGCCCACGGCGATCGCGGGCGCGCGACGCGAAAGGCGCCGAACAGCAGGAGGATCGGGACGAACATGCCGATGAGTCCGGTCCACAGTTTGCCCTTGATCAGGGTGATCAGCGCGAGCGCGACGTTGATTGCGACGATCACCCCGGCCGCAATCCGGGTCTGCAGGTCGGAGCCTTGCGTGATCTCGGAGGTCGCGTCGGACAAACCCAGCGGCCGCAGGCCCAGCAGGAACAGCACGCCGATCGCGATGGCGACGAAGACCGCGTCGACCGACGCACGACCTTCCTTCTCCCAGTAGACATCTCGCAGATGCAAGATGAGCGCGAACTCGTCGAGCACCAGCGCGCAACCGATGCCGAAGACGGCGGCGAGGACGCAGTCGGCGATCGGGGTGTCGAACCGGGAGAGCGACACCAGACCGAAGCCGGACAGCAGCATCATGATCACCCCGAAGAACTCGTGATGCAGATGCATTCCGCCCGGCGCGACGTTTCCCGGCCACCAGCTGACCTCGGCCCGGATCAGGCGCACGCTGAGCCGGATGAACAGGAAAGTCAGGATGAATGCGACCAGGAACAGAAACAGCGGCAATCGGCCCGGATCGACGACGGTACGCGTGAACCATTGGCTCACGACGACGAGCCCGGGAGGCGGCACTGCCGAGACATGGACGAAAGTCTATGTCGAGGCCGGTGGTGCCACGTCACCATTGGCCACCGATCACCGATCCGGTGTCATCAGCCCGGTGAGGATCATCGAACCCAGAGCCGACGCACCCGAGGCGAAGGGTTCCTCCCCACCCTCGGTGAGGGTGTCGTGAATCGCCTTCACTCCGTCGAACGCACCCACCAGTGCGACCGCCGCACCGACCGGATCGATGTCCCCGCGCACCTCGCGTAGTTCCTGCGCCCGCCGGATGACGTCGGCGACCATCTCGACCCACGTCTGACTCAATCGGGCGATGTGCCTGCGCATCGGATTGTCCGATTCCAGATCTGCCAGGCTACGGCTCAGCTTCGACACCGCCCACACCGAACGATCGTCGTCGTGAATCGCGAGCATCGTCGGCAGGAGTCCCTCCAGACGACGTCGCCCCTCGGGTAGGCCGGCCAGCCGCGCGTTGACGTCGGCGAGCCATTCCGCATGCTTGGTCTCCAGAACCGCAAGCGCCAGAGCCTCTTTGCTGTCGAAGTGGAAGTAGACCGCACCTTTGGTGAGGCCGGTGGCGTCGACGAGCGTGGTCATCCGTGCCTTGTCGTACCCCATCTGAGCGAAGACCGTCGCCGCCGACTCGATGATGCGTTTGCGGGTGCCGGCCCCCTTGGCCGTCGGTCCGAGCGGACGTCCCACCGCACGCCCTGAACGGTCACTCATTCTCGATCCCTCCTTGCGCTTCGGTGTCTCATCGATCAAGATACCAGTAACATACCGTCTGGTCGGTTTAAATAACTTAGGGAGCATCATGAGCGTGTACGCCACCGAACTCTTCACAGGCAAGACGGTGCTGATCACCGGGGCGTCATCGGGCATCGGACGAGCCTTCGCGCAGCGGGCGGCCGCCCACGGCGCGCGGTTGGTCCTCGTCGCCCGCCGGGCGCCCGTCCTCGCCGAACTGGCCACCGAGCTCCAGACGCGCCATGACTCGCAGGTGCACGTGATCCCCTGCGACCTCGCGATCCCCGGCGCCGGCACGCAGCTCCACGACGAGGTCGTCGCAGCCGGCCTCGAAGTCGACATCCTGGTCAACAATGCGGGAGTCGGCGCTCACGGCGATCTCGTCGCCGCGCGTGCCGCCGACGTCGTCGCGCAGATCCAGCTCAATGTGACGGCGTTGGCCGAGCTCACGACGCTGTTCCTGCCCGCAATGACCGCCCGGCGCCAGGGCACCGTGATCAACATCGCGAGTACCGCCGCGTTTCAAGCGATCCCGCACATGGCGGTCTACGGCGCGACCAAGGCGTTCGTTCTGTCGTTCACCCGCGCACTGTGGGCGGAGACCAAGGCGACCGGGGTGCGAGTCATCGCGGTGTGTCCGGGCGCCACCGACACGGAGTTCTTCGACATTGCGGGCGAGGCGGCGTCGGTGGGCCGACGCCGCAGTCCCGGCGACGTCGTCGACACCGCACTGCGCGCCCTACATCGCCATCGCCCCAGCGTCGTCGACGGAATCTCCAACGCCGCTGTCGCCATGATCAGCCCCCGACTACCCGCACGCGTCGCCATCGGCGCCGCCGAGCGGTCCGTGCGCCCGACGGCCGGGTAGCCGCCGGTCCGCGCAGCCGATCCGCATGCCAGGTTTCACCCTCGAGAAAGCAGGAGACACCATGTACATCCACGATTTCGCCGCCGCTGCGACCGCCGCGGTCAACGAGCACAACCCCACCGCCGTGGTCGCACTGTGGGCCGAGCCCGCCGACTACCTCTCACCGTTGACCGGTCCGCAGAATGGGCTGGAGGCACTCCGGCGACGAGAAGAGTCGCTCTTCGGTGCATTCAGCGATCTACGCACGACCATCACCCCACTCGGCCAGGACGGGCACACCGGCGCCATGCTGGTTCGGTTCGACGGCACCCACGACGGCCCCTATGCGGGGATGCCGGCCACCGGCAACACCATCGCCCTCGAGATGGTCGCGATCGTCGACTTCGACGACGACGGCAAGGTGATCGGTGAACGCGTGATGCTCGACACCGCCGACGTCGCCGCTGCGCTGGGGTGAAAGATCCCGAGTCGTGGGCCGGCGCGCTATGAAGTTCTCAAACAACAATTGCGGTCCCGGCAAGCCGGGTGCAGGGTCAGAAAGTCGTTGCGGGCACGCCTGTTCAGGCGGCCGGTTCTAGGTAGCCGGTTTCAGGCAGCGTCGTCGAGACGTAGGGTGCGTCGGTTGTAGGCCGGTAGTGGTCGTCGTCGGGGATCGACGGCGGCGGGCGGGATCAGCCACGGATGTCGATCGAATCCCATCACCACATCCCAGTGATCATTCGGCCCGCTCGCTGCGCTCCCGGCGCCGGCCCGGTCATGGACATCGTGGTGACAGGCCGTGCACAGCAAGCAACCGTTGTCGAGGTCGGTAGCCCCACCATCAGCCCACGACACGAGGTGGTGCGCCTGGGTGCGTGACGCGGGCGCACCACACTTCACGCAGCACTTATCCCTGAGCAGCAACGCTTTCCGCTGCGACGGCGTGAACAGCCGCTTCTCCCGTCCGACGTTCAGCGGCACCTGTTCGCCGTCGACGATGACGACGGTGACCGCGGCATCGCAACCCAACGTCTTCGCCGTCGCAGGTGTCACCGAGCCCATGAACTCGAGTGCGGACAGTTTCGGGGCATCGGCAGGAATCGTCAACAGGACCCCGCCGGTGGGTTTGCACGACACCGTCTCGTCGGCGAGACCTTCTCCGGCGAGCTCCAAGATGGATTCGAGAGCATCAGCACGTCGGCGGTCGACCGACCGCGGATCGTGCGAGCCGTCGGGTTGGGGTTTCGGCGCGGATAGTGATTCGACGAGGCTGTGGAGTTTCTCCCCGGCGACAGCATCCAGGTTGGCGCGCACATCGAGACGGCCATCATCGGTTTTGTGGTAGCCGAGTTCGTTGATCGACTTGTCTTCGGCCGCCGGTTTACCGTAGTCGGTGTCGGCGGCGAGTTCGTTGGCGATCATTCGGGCGTGATCGGCGATCTGGGCCGGCGTCATCCCTGCCGACGACCACGACATCAGTGACATCAGTTGCGCCGACCGCATGTCGGGGGCCACGGGCTCAGCAGATCGGGAGTCGATGTGCGACAGGCCGCGCACGATCGCGTCGGCGTGTTCGGACGAGATGGAACCGTCGGCGGCGTGGCGTAGCAGTGGGTCGATGTCGGTGGCGGTGCCGATCCGCACGAACCGGGCGGCGACGGCGGGTGCGCACCCCATCACGGTCAGTAGTTCCCGCAACCGGCGGCCGTGGCCGTCGGCGACGTTGAGGCGGTCGAGTTCACCGGTGAACGTGGTTGCGTGATGGTCGGCGAGGTTGCGGATCAGCAGGATCTGTTGCAGTGCGGCGTGTGCTTGCGGCCCGGTCACATCCGGGTTCGTACGGAGTTCGGTGAGCTGGTCGACAATGCCGGCCAGAATGGCTGCGGTATCGGTGCTTTCGATGGTGTCGTCGGCGATCATGGTGCCCCCCTTGGCGATCGATGCGATGTCTCCATCTTACCCGCATGCGCCGACAACGGCACCCAGATCTGCGGCATCCGTGTATCGAATACTACTTGTGGACAACATGTTTCGCGGCTTCGGCGGGTGCACGTTTCTGTCGGTGCGATGTGGTAGCGCGGGCCCGAAGTCGGCAACCCTCACCGCCGGGCGGCGTACTCGACCACGAACGCCCGGAATCGTTGCGCCGCATCGGAAAGCGGTCGCGACCGGAACCACGTCAGTCCGATCTCCCGACTCTCGCCGGCCAGCGGGACGAAGGAGACGTCGGTACGCCGGGTGGCGTCGTCGAGGGGAACGACGCCGACGCCCAGGCCCGCGCCCACCAGTCCGGTGATGGTCGCCAATTCCGTCGACTCGAACGTGACGGTCGGGGTGATCTCGGCGGCCGCACAGAGTTCATCGAAGATGCGGCGCATACCGAATCCCCGTTGCATCACGATGAATTCCTCGTCGGCGGCCTCGGCCAGCCCGATGCTGGGCCGCCCGGCGAACCGGTGACCGCGGCCGACGACGAGCGCGAGATCCTGCTGTGTGATCGGCTGCCACGCCATGTCGGTCCGCATCGGCCGGGGTGCGACGAGCGCGAGATCGGCGGCGCCCTTCTCGACATGATCGAGGACGGTGGCGACCGAATCCTGGGCGAGCGTGAAACCTGCACCGGGATTCTCCTCCCGGAACCCCCGGATCAGATCCGGTACGAGCGCGAGCCCGAACGAATGCAGAAATGCCAGCCGCACAACGCCGCGGGCCGGGCGGCGCATTTCGTCGATCTGGTGGCGGGCGGCGTCGAGTTGTGCCCGGGCTCGCCGCGCCCGCTCGAGGTACACCTGCCCGAAGGGATTGAGCACCAATCGCCGACCGTGGCGGTCGAAGAGCGCAACACCGAGATCGCGTTCGAGGCGAGCCACGAACCGAGACAGCGTCGGCTGCGAGACGTGCAGCCGCGCCGCGGCCTCGGTGAGGCTCGCCGTCTCCGCGACCGTGACAAACCACTCAATCTCTTCCTGCACGCTGCAACCCTAACTGCACTTATTCATTTCTGAATCGCCCCGCACACAATCATTCATTTTGCCTTCGCCGGACGGAGCAGGAACCTGGACGAGTGACCTCCGCCGATCCCACCGCCCTGCCTGCGCCCGCCCCGGCGCGCTACGCCCTGGGCTCGGCCGGGTATCGGAGGACCACGCTCGCCCTCTTTGCGGCGGGCATGACGACGTTCATGGCGCTCTACTACGTGCAGGCGCTGCTCCCGCAGATCTCGCAGCATTTCGGCACGTCACCGACCACCTCGGCGCTCGCGGTATCGCTGACCACCGGGTTGCTCGCGGTCGCGATCATCCCGGCCAGCGTCCTCTCCGAACGCTTCGGGCGGGTGCGGATCATGGTCATCTCGGCGACGGCGGCATCGGCCATCGGCATCGCGCTGCCGTGGTCGCCGACGATCGAGATCCTCCTTGCCGGCCGCGCACTGCAGGGTGTGCTGTGCGCCGGGGTGCCCGCCGTCGCGATGGCCTACCTGGCCGAGGAGGTCGAGGGCCGTTCGCTCGGCACCGCGATGGGACGGTATGTGGCGGGCACGACGATCGGCGGACTCGTCGGCCGGCTGATCCCCGGATTCGCCGTCGATGTCATGTCGTGGCAGTGGGCCCTGGAGATAGCCTGCCTGGTGTCGCTGGGCTTCGCGCTCGTCTTCTGGCGGACGGTCCCGGCATCGCGGTTCCATGTCCCCCGACGCGTCTCGCCGGCCATCACCACCCGAAACCTGTTGGCGCACCTGCGTGATCGGCGCCTGCTGCCGCTGTTCCTCACCGGCTTCGTGCTGATGGGCGGGTTCGTCACCGTCTACAACTACATCACGTACCGATTGCTGCGCGACCCGTTCGATCTCAGCGAGGCCGTGGTCGCCTCGGTCTTCTTCATGTACCTCGCGGGTACCGCATCGTCGGCGCTCGCCGGCCGGCTTTCCGACCGTGTCGGCCGTCCCGTGGTGCTGAGCACCTCGGTCGTGATCATGCTCGCGGGCCTGGGAATGACCGTGCCCGACCAACTCTGGTCGATTCTGGTGGGTATGTTCGCCTTCACCGCCGGCTTCTTCGGGGCACACTCGGTGGCCAGCGGCTGGGTGTCGGCGCGGGCCACCGAGCATCGCGCCGAGGCGTCGTCGCTGTACCTGTTCCACTACTACCTGGGCAGCTCGGTGGTGGGAGCCCTTGGCGGCCTGGTGTTCTCGGCGTACGGCTGGGTCGGTGTCGCGGTGTATGTCGCAGTGCTCGTCCTGATCGGCCTGGGATGCACCCTCGCGTCCGGTCCCGATCGGCCGCGGACAGCACAGGTGACATGATCTACCCGTGAGCACCATCGTCTTCGTCCATGCCCATCCCGACGACGAGGGCACCGCGACCGCAGGCACCATGATCCGCGCCGCCCGCGAGGGCCACCGGGTGGTCGTCGTCTACTGCACCGACGGGGATCCCGGGGACGTGCCGGACGATCTGGCACCCGGCGAGACCGTGGCGAGCCGACGACGCGGCGAGGCCGAGGCATCGGCGGCCATCACCGGCACGGCTCGGGTCGCGTGGCTCGGATACGCCGACTCCGGGATGACCGGCTGGGCGCAGAACGACACCGACGGCGTCTTCTCACGCGCGGACGTCGGCGAGGCCGCACGCCGCCTGGCCGACCTGCTCGACGAGGAGGACGCCGATGCCGTCATCGGCTACGACTGGCACGGTGGTTACGGGCATCCCGACCACGTCATGCTGCACCGCACCACGCTGGCCGCGGTGGACCTCGCCGCCCGACGACCTCGATACCTCGAGGTGTCGATGAACCGCGATCTGATGCGGCAGCTGTTCGTCCTCGCCACCGAGATGGGCATGGATGGGTACGACCCGGACGCACACGGAGACGACGGGAATCCGATCGGCACACCCGAGTCCGAACTGCACTGGGCCGTCGATCTCGGCGACGATGTGGTGGCCAAACGGCAGGCGCTGGCGTGTCACGGCAGCCAGAGCGACGTCCGGCAGCTGATGTCGCTGCCGGTGCAGGCCTTCGGCTTCGCATTCGGCACCGAGCACTACCTCGAGCCCGGGCGCCCACCCGGCATGGTGCGCGGCTGGTGGGTCGACGAACCACCCGTCGGGTAGTCGGGCGCCCGGCCGTCGATCAGATCCCCGCGCTCGCACCGGTCAGTGGCGGGTTCTGCGCGAGTAGCGCATTTTCCTCGTCGTCGAAAGCCCTTGCCCGCGAGATGAATCGGACACCTTCGGGAGCTTCGAGACTGAATCCGGCGCCACGTCCGGCCACCACATCAAGGATCAGCTGGGTGTGTTTCCAGAGCTCGAACTGGTCTCCGTTGATCCAAACCCGCACCGCCGGAAGCGGTTCGGGAAGAACGACGCCGCCGACCAGGACGTCGCGCTGGCCCACCCGGAACTCACCGACGGGGTAGCACATGGGGGCCGAGCCGTCACAGCAGCCACCGGACTGGTGGATCATGAGACCGCCGTGCAGCTCCGACAACGTGGTCAGGAGCTGCACGGCGGCGTCTGTGGCGACCACCCGATCAGGAACGTCGTGTTGTTCTGACACGGGTTTCACCTGCTCTCTTTCGGGGTGGACTCAGAAGAAGCCTTTCGCATTCTGCGCGTAACCGACCAGCAGGTTCTTGGTCTGCTGGTAGTGCTCGAGCATCATCAGATGGTTCTCGCGACCGATACCCGACTGCTTGTAACCACCGAAGGCCGCGTGGGCCGGGTAGTCGTGATAGGTGTTGGTCCACACCCGGCCGGCCTGGATCTCGCGGCCGGCGCGGTAGGCGGTGGCCCCGTCCCGGCTCCAGACTCCGGCGCCGAGTCCGTACAAGGTGTCGTTGGCAATGTGGATGGCGTCGGCGTAGTCCTTGAACGTGGTCACGGCCAGCACCGGGCCGAAGATCTCTTCCTGGAAGATGCGCATCTTGTTGTTCCCGTAGAACACCGTCGGCTTGATGTAGTAGCCGCCCTCGAGATCGCCACCGAGGTCGGCGGGCTCTCCGCCGATCAGGATTTTCGCGCCCTCTTCCTTGCCGATGGACAGGTACGAGGAGATCTTCTCGAACTGGTCGTTGGACGCCTGCGCGCCCATCATCGTGTCGGTGTCGAGCGGGTTGCCCTGCTTGATCTTGGCGACACGGTCGACGGCCTTCTCGAGGAAGTTGTCGTAGATGTCCTCCTGGATGAGCGCGCGGCTCGGGCAGGTGCACACCTCACCCTGGTTGAGCGCGAACATGGCGAAGCCCTCGAGGGCGCGGTCGAGGAATCCGTCGTCGGCGCTCATCACATCGTTGAAGAAGATGTTCGGGCTCTTGCCACCGAGCTCGAGACTGACCGGGATGAGGTTCTCCGACGCGTACTGCATGATCAAGCGGCCGGTCGTGGTCTCACCGGTGAATGCGATCTTGCGGATCCGGTTGCTCGAGGCCAGCGGCTTGCCTGCCTCCACGCCGAATCCGTTGACGATGTTGACGACGCCGGCCGGCAGCAGGTCGGCGATCAAGCTCATCACGTACAGGATCGACGCGGGGGTCTGCTCCGCCGGCTTCAGTACGACGGCGTTGCCCGCCGCGAGCGCCGGGGCGAGCTTCCACACGGCCATCAGGATCGGGAAGTTCCACGGGATGATCTGGCCGACCACACCGAGCGGCTCGTGGAAGTGGTAGGCGACGGTGTCCTCGTCGACCTCGGAGATCGAGCCCTCCTGGGCGCGCAGCGCGCCGGCGAAGTAGCGGAAGTGGTCGACGGCCAGTGGGATGTCGGCGGCCAGGGTCTCGCGGACGGCCTTACCGTTGTCCCAGGTCTCGGCCACGGCGATCTTCTCGAGGTTCTCCTCGATCCGGTCGGCGATACGCAGCAGCACCAGTGAGCGTTCGGCCACCGAGGTCTTGCCCCACTGCGGCGCGGCCTTGTGCGCCGCATCCAGTGCCAGATCGATGTCCTCGGCCGTCGACCGCGCGATGTCGCAGAACGTCTTGCCGTCGACCGGCGACGGGTTCTCGAAGTACTGACCCTTGACCGGCGGCACCCATTGTCCACCGATCCAGTTGTCGTAACGCGACTCAAAGCTCATCACCGAGCCGTCGGTGCCCGGCTTCGCGTAAACAGTCATGTGTTCCCAGCTCCCTCAATGCCATCGCGGGATCGGTCCCCGCTCGGGTGTGCCACACCGCCGCATCATCGTTCGGTGTGATCTGACACACAGAGTACGAGCGGCCTGGTTGCACTGACGTTGCAAGTGGGTACTCGATATTGGGTGACGACAGAACCGCTGATCAGGGCGTCGCCCGGCGCCGTCGGCCGCCACGAGGCCGAAGTTGCCTGCGTCGGTCGAAAGGGTGAAATGACGGAAAAGTACTGGACCGGGCGAACCCTTTCGCGGTACTAAGGACTCACACCGATTTGACACCGTGCAATGCAGTTTCGAGAATCTGATTCACTGTAGTCAACACCCCAGGAGGGGTCACGATGGTTCTGGCTCACCACGGCGCCGCCCCGAGCCGTTCCGCACGCAGTTCCACGGAGTCGCGAGGTGCGTCGCTCGGCTCCCTGGGCGTCGGCGCGTTACTGGTGCTGGCGTGCATCGTCGGCGGGACCGCCCTCGTTCTCCTGCTGATCGGCTCCTACTGACCGGGTCGGCCGGTCAGACACCGTAGCGCTTGTCGAGCAATCTGATCCGGCCGCCGACCACGGGCCGGTCCGGATGGCCCACGGGGAGTCGATTCTCGAGTCGGCGCCACGCCACCAGATCGTCGCGGCCATGGACCGACGAAGTCCACGCACGCAGCGCGCCGACGTCGCCCTCGGCGATCACCCGCGACCGCACATCCTCGCGCACCACCTCGAAGATCTCGCTCACGCCGGGCGCCGTCGACGCCGCCAACAGGCCACCGCGGCCGAGCTCGTCGATCACCGACGACAGCGCTGCACCCTCGGCGATGCGTGCACGCAGGTCGCCGACATCCGAGGACATGTCGACGGTCAGCCGGTACGGGCGCGAGGAGAGGACGTCGGTGCCCAGGTCGCGGCGCAACCGCGAGATCTCGGCGCGAACGGTCACCGGGTCGATGCCGTCACCGGCGAGATGAATGGCGAGTTGTTCGGTGTTGAGCCCCTCGGGATACTCCTGCAACAGCAACAAGATCTCGGCGTGCCGTCGCGACAACGTCCGCTCCCCCATCGGGTCACCCTCACGGCGCCACCGAAAACCGTTGCCGTGCAAACCGTTGCCGTGCAAGACCGAGAGCCGGGCATCGCCCCGATCCGCGCGGGCTCCAAAGGTTGCCGGATCCGCCAGATCGACCGCATGCGAGCGCAATTCCCGCTCGGCGGCAGCCACGACGGACCGCACCGCGGCCAGCGCGAACGGTGCGGCGACCTCACGACCGCCCGTCACGTCGACGACGCCGATGACATGACCTGTCACCGGATCGTGGACGGGCGCAGCGGCACAACTGAATTCCTGTACCGACCCCGCGAAGTGTTCGGGGCCGATCACCTGCACACCCTTGCCGACCGCGAGCGCCAGCCCCGGGGCGTTGGTCCCGACGACGTCCTCGCTCCACACCGAACCCTCGACGAAGTTGATGTGGCCGGCCCGGTCGACGGCCTCGGTACTGCCCTCGACCCACAACAATCGGCCGGCCTGATCGGTCAGGGCGACAACCACCCCCGAGTCGGCGATGTCGTCGAGCATCAACGACTGCACCAGCGGCCGCACCGAGGTGATCGGATGGGCCTGCCGATAGCGGTTGAACTCGGCCATCGTCATGGTTGCGCTGCCGTCGTCCTCGGGCAGCGCCTCGGTCGGGTCCACTCCGCGCTTGAGCGACCTCGTCCACGAATCACGCACGACAGAGCGCACCGCGTCGGACGGCGGCGTGATGCCCGAGAGGAAATCCTCATAGGCGCGCCGGACGCGTGACGAGCCGAGTTCGGTCATAGATCGTCCCTTGATTGCCTCTGTAGACGTCGATTATGCCAACCGGCGTGTGATCTGGGCTACAGCGCCCGGGTGAGCCACGCTCAGCTCACGGAAGCCAGCTGTTACGGCGCGGATACCGGGCCCGCAGGTAGCTGTAGAGATAGGTGCTGATCAGCAACGCGACCCCGCTGCCGACCGCCGGCCACAGGAAGCCGTTCATCATCGAATCCCGGATGGCCGCCACCGCCCAGCCGATCACCAGCAAGATCGTCGCGATCGTGGCGAGCAGACGGATCACCAGCACCAATGTGGTGATGACCCACCACAGGGTGACGCGTGCGTGCTCGGCTTCGGGGGCCATGGCCACAGGTTAGCGAGCGCACGCGGACCAACGTTGGGGATTGTCTGCTCCAACCGGGCCCCGGCAACGGACAATGGGCATATGCGCACACTTCTCAACATCATCTGGCTGGTGCTCTGCGGATTCTGGATGGCCATCGGGTACGTCCTCGCCGGCATCGTCTGCTGCATCCTGATCATCACGATCCCGTTCGGCATCGCCTCGTTCCGTATCGCCAACTACGCACTCTGGCCGTTCGGGCGCACCGTCGTCCGCAAGCCGCAGGCCGGCGCCGCGTCGACCATCGGCAACATCGTGTGGCTCATCGTCGCCGGCATCTGGCTGGCACTCGGGCACATCACCGCCGGGATCGCGATGTGCCTGACCATCATCGGCATCCCGCTGGGCATCGCGAGCTTCAAGATGGTGCCGGTGTCATTGCTGCCGCTCGGCGCGCAGATCGTCGACGCCGATCAGCAGCGGTCGGGCTACATCGCCACGCCGCCACCGCCGCAGCGGTACTGACCCCCCGTGCGCGAGAACCCGAGAATCGTTGTGGCCGTTATTGCCATGGGTCGATGGTCGGCACGTCGGCGGCTTCGAACGGCGAACGGTCGCGGGTGGCGACGGCGAAGCCTGCGGCGGCCGCCGTGGCGGCGATCATGCCGTCGGCAACGGCGACGGCACGCCCGGCGGAGCGGGCCTGCGACATCAGGCGCGCGTATTCCGCAGTCGCATCCAGGCCATAGGCCAGGACTCGGCCGGCGAAGGCGGGCACGGTGTAGTTCTCCAGCCAATCGGTGAACTCGTCGCGGCGGCGGCCGACGGGCATCGTCGCGATGCCGTACCGGAGTTCGCCGACAGTGACAGCTGACAAGTACAGGGTCTCGCCGGCTTGGGCGTCCAGCCACGCCATGACCCGCTGGTCCGGGGTCTTGGTGGTGGGCTCGCTGATGACGTTGGTGTCCAGGATGATCACTGGCCGAACACCGTCGGCTCGTGCGGGGTCTTGTCGCGACCGAAGTAGGCTGCCCGTTCGTCGTCGGTGAGCCGCTCCTTTTCGCTGATAACGCCCGCAAGCAGCGTGCCGAGCTTGACTCGCTCGGCCGGCTTCACCGCCTCGGTGAGAATGGCACGCATCTCAGCCTCGACGCTTCGTTCGTTCCCGGCCGCGCGCCGGCGGATGGCGCGGTGTACTTCGTCGCTCAGATTTCGGATCGTCACGTTCTTCACGAGCTGCCATACCTCTTCCGGTGCTATCAATGCATTCGCATTGCTATCAATGATGGCAGCTTGAGCCTACCTGATATCACACGCCTCGGTGAGCTCTGATCAGACCTGCGCGGCCGTCGTGCTGATGATCGAGCGATCGGCGGCACTGAGCCGGTCCGACGCCAGATCGGCCTGGTGCCAGAAGGGGTAACGCACCGGCGGCGGACTGACCTGCGCGATGCGGTCGATCTCGTCGTCGGTGAGTTCGAGCTTGAGCGCACCCAGCGAGTCGCTCAACTGGTCCGTATTGCGAGCGCCGACCACGAGGTTGGTGACCCCGGGACGCGCGAGCAGCCACGCCAGCACCACCTGCGGGATGGTGGCGCCGCGTTCGCCGGCGATCTCGTCGAGGCGGTCGACCATGTCGTACAGATTCTCGCGGTCGGGGATCTGCACGTCCGAGCCGTCGCCGTCGACCATCCGGGCACCCGCTTTCGGCCGGCTGTTGCGCCGGTATTTGCCGGTGAGCAGCCCCATCGCCATCGGGCTCCACACCTGGGTGCCAATCCCCTGGTCGATGCCGGCGGGGATCATCTCGTACTCGGCGTCGCGGGCCTGCGGCGTGTAGTAGATCTGCTGGCTCACCGGCTTGATGAGGTTGTGCCGCTCGCACGTCATCAACACCTTCATCAGCTGCCACGATGTGTAGTTGGAGACCCCGTAGTAGCGGATCTTGCCAACTCGCACAAGATGATCCAGCGTCTGCAGCGTCTCCTCGAGCGGGGTCTGCCCGTCCCACTCGTGAAGGTAGTACAGATCGAGATGGTCGCGGCCGAGGCGGCCCAGCGTCTTGTCGATCTGGTCCAGGATGTGCCAGCGCGATTGCCCACCGTCGTTCGGTCCGTCGCCGACGACCATGCGCACCTTCGAGGTCACGAGCAGGTCGGCGAAGTCCGCGGATTTCGTCAGTGCCTGGCCCAGCACCTCTTCGGCGACACCGGTCGAGTAGTAGTTGGCGACGTCCACCATGTTGACGCCCGCATCCTGTGCGGTGGACAACAGCTTTGCCGCGCCATCGGGGTCGACGTGTCCGAAATACTCCATGCCGTGCGCGCCACCGAAGGTGATCGCACCCAAGCTGATCGGGCTGACGCGCAGGCCACAGGTGGGCGACAGTTGCCGGTAGAAGTCCTGAGTCATGTATCTCTCCTTGGCGAACCGTGGTCGGGGCGAAACAGTGGTCGGAGCCGTCAATCCTGCACCCCGACGCCGGAATTCGTCGGTGCCGAGCCGATGCCGGTCGGCGACCATAGGATTGACCGGCCGCATACATCGGCGTACCCATCGAGACCATCACGAAACCCGTATCGGAGACCACGCACGTGACCCCACTGCTCGACGGCAAGACCGCACTCATCACCGGCGGCGGGACCGGCATCGGCCGCGCCATCGCCCTCGAGTTCGCCAAGGCCGGCGCGAAGATCGCGGTGACGTATCGCACGCATACACCCGATGACGGATTCCGCGCACAGGTCGAGGAGTTCTCGGCTTCGCCGTTGGTCGCGCACGCCCTCGACGCCACCTCCGAGGACGAGGTCGTGGCGACCCTGCAGGCCGTGCACCGTGCGGTCGGTGAGCTCGACGTGCTGGTCAACAACGTCGGCGGTCTGGTGCAACGATCCCCGGTCGCCGACATGGACTTCGGCCTGTGGCGTCAGGTGATGGCACTCAACGTCGACAGCACCTTCCTGATGACCCACCACGCCCTGCCGATACTCAACGACGGTGGGCGGATCATCAACATCGCCTCCCTGGCCGGCCGGACCGGCGGGCACCCCGGTGCGACCGCATACGCGACGGCCAAGGCCGCCATCTTCGGCTTCACCCGTGGGCTGGCAAAAGAGTTGGCCCCCAGCTGTATCACGGTCAATGCGCTGGCCCCCGGCTTCATCGAGGACACGCCCTTCCACGACACCTTCACCACCGCCGCATCCAAAGCGGCGACCGTGCAGTCGATTCCGGCCGGCCGGGCCGGAAAGCCGGCCGACGTGGCCGGTGCCGCACTGTGGCTGGCCGGTGGCCTCTCCGAGTTCGTCACCGGCACGGTCATCGACATCAACGGCGGTCAGTACTTCGGCTGAACATCGTTCCGCCCTCGGCCAAGAACTCGCCGGCCGCGGTGGCAAGATGATTGTCATGGCTCTTCAACCTGCACAGGACCGTTACGAATCCATGCCCTACCGCCGCGTCGGCAGCAGCGGCCTGCAGTTACCCGCCGTGTCGCTCGGGTTGTGGCACAACTTCGGCGACGACAAGGCATTCGACACCCAGCGGGCCACCCTGCGCCGCGCCTTCGACCTGGGCGTCACCCACTTCGACCTCGCCAACAACTACGGGCCACCCTACGGTTCCGCGGAGACCAACTTCGGCCGCCACCTGGCCCAGGACTTCCGGCCGTTCCGAGACGAATTGATCATCTCGTCCAAAGCCGGCTACGACATGTGGCCGGGCCCGTACGGCAACTGGGGTTCCCGAAAGTACCTGTTGGCCAGCCTCGATCAGTCCCTGAACCGGATGGGTCTGGACTACGTCGACATCTTCTACAGCCACCGCCCCGACCCCGACACCCCGCTCGAGGAGACGATGGGCGCATTGGACACCGCGGTCCGGTCCGGCCGCGCCCTGTATGCCGGGATCTCGTCGTATTCACCGGAGAAGATGGTCGAGGCGGTCACGATCCTGAAGGAATTGGGTACTCCGCTGCTGATCCATCAGCCGTCGTATTCGATGCTCAACCGCTGGGTGGAGAACGGGGACCCGAGCCTGCTGGAGGTGCTCGAGCGCGAGGGTGTCGGCTCCATCGCCTTCTCACCGTTGGCCCAGGGCATGCTCACCGACAAATACCTCAACGGGGTGCCCGCGAATTCTCGTGCCGCAGAGGGCAAGTCACTGTCGAAGGACTTCCTGTCCGACGAGAACATGCGCCGGGTGCGTGGCCTCAACGACATCGCCGGCTCGCGCGGCCAGACGCTGGCACAGATGGCGATCGCCTGGGTGCTCCGCAAGCAGTCGAAGGGGTCGGCGATCACCTCCGCCCTGATCGGCGCCTCCAGCGTCAAGCAACTCGAGGACAGCCTGGCCGCGGTGAAAAACCTCGACTTCACCGACGACGAGCTGCACTCGATCGACGAATTCGCCGTGGACTCCGACATCAACCTGTGGGCGGCCGCGCTCAAGAGCTGAAGAACTGGTTCACAGGGCTATTCCACAGGGCTATTCCACAGCGTCGAACCGGTCGATGACATGGCGGAGATGCTCGGACGCGAGGTGCCGGGCGCCGTCCGCGTCTCCGCCGGCGATGGCATCGAGGATCTCCCGGTGCCCGTCGACGAAGGATCGTGCCTCGTCGGCGGGCGCCGCCTGATGGATCGACTGCAGCACCGAGTTCTGGATGCCGGTGTAGAGCGAGATCAGCGGCGCGTTGTGGCTCGCCGCCACCACGGTGCGATGGAAATCGATCGACGCCTCGCTGGATTTGAGCAGATCCCCGGCGGCCGCGGCGTGCTCACCACGTTCGATGGCTGCACCCATCTGCGCCAGTTGCGCCGGAATCGCTCGCCCGGCGGCGAGTGCCGCTGCCTGCGACTCCAGCGCCTGGCGCACCTCGAGAACCGACCGCAGGTCCTTGGTCGAGAGGAACCGACTGACCACGGCCTCGACCTCGGATGCGGCGCGCACGAATGTGCCACTGCCCTGGATGGTTTCGAGCTGTCCGACGTGCACGAGTGCTTGCACGGCTTGTCGCAGGGTGATGCGGCTGACACCGAACTCGCGCGCGAGCTCGTCCTCCACCGGTAGCCGTGTGCCCACCGGCCAGTGGTCGGCGCCGAGCCGGGCCTGGAGGAGCTCGATGACCTGTTCTACGAGCCCTATTCGGCGCGCCCTGCCGTTCGTAGCCGTCATGACCCTCTTCGTACCCGGTCGAGTTGCATGCCCTTCATTGTGCGGCAACCTCGATCCGGCGCAAAAGGGCTGCTGTTAGTCTCTATTTCCGATGTCCACGAAGTTCCAGCACGCGGTGCCGCCGGTCATGTACGCGCGCCGTGCGAGTGCCGGATGTTGTCTGGCCATGGCCTGCATCGGCGCCCTGATGGCGTCCTATGGACCGTTGATCGCGGAATTCGGGGAGCGCTTCGGGGCGGCCGGCGCCCAGGCCGGCTTCCCACTTGCGATCCAATCGGCCGGATCGGTCGTCGGCGCGGTCGTCACCCAGCGCATCGTCTTCGCATACGGCTATCGTCGCGGCCTGGCGGGTTCGTTCGTCCTGATCGCCGCCGGCGCGCTTCTCATGGGTTCGGTGGCATCCTGGCCGGCCTTGCTCGCCGGGGCGCTGATCGCCGGACTCGGGCTCGGCGTCTGCGACACGTCGGTCAGCCAGTCGTTCATCGTCGCGCATGGTCGGCGGGGTCCGGCGATGGTCAACCTGGCGCACGGCTGCTTCGGCATCGGCACGGTGGCCGGCCCTGCTCTCGTCGCCGTCGTCGGCAGCGACCGGTATCAGCTCGTCTTCTGCACGATCGCGGTCCTGGTGCTCTGCGCCGGCGCCGGACTCGGCGGGATACCGCGCAGATTCGGTATGGGCGGCTCCGGCGCCGGCGGTGCGACGCCCGCACCGAACGGCTCGCGGCTCGACCGGCGTGGTCTCTACATCGTGGCGGCTTTCCTGGTGCTCTACATCGCCCACTTCGGCGTCCAGTCGGGCATCGGCAGCTGGGAGCCGACCCGGCTGGCCGATCAGGGCGTCGACGCCACCGTCGCCACCCTCGCGACATCGGGTTACTGGCTGGCCATGGTCGTCGGACGCTTCATCGCCATCCCGCTGAGCTCCCGACTGCGGCCGTCGGTGATCGTGATCGGCAGCTGCTCGGGAATGACCGCTGCGCTGCTGATCGCCGTCGCCGTGCCGTCGTCGGCCTTGTGGGCCTATCCACTGGCCGGACTGTTCATCGGACCCATCTTCCCCAACGGCCTCACATGGCTGTTGACCAGCGGGTACGCCCGCGGATCGGTCTTCGGCTACGTCGTCGCCGGGGCACTGGCCGGCTCGATCGTGCTGCCGCCGCTGCTCGGCCAGATCATCGCGAACCACGGCACGTCGAGTCTGGCACCGACGCTGCTCGTGGTTGCGTGCCTTTCGGTCGTCGCCGCCCTGTCCGTGGCCGGCCTGACCGCGTCGCGGCCGGCCATGAAGCGATGAGTGAGGTGGCGTAACCAGCCACATTTTGCTTAGCTGAGCCTTACCTGCATAATGGACCGGGTGGAATTGAGCAGCCCTTTCATGCAGGCGCAGGGAGTGTCGGTCGAGTTCAGCGGCCACGAGGTGGTCCACGGGGCCGACTTCACCCTTCGCGGCGGCGAGGTCACCGCCCTCGTCGGCCCCAACGGCTCCGGCAAGTCGACACTGTTGCGCGCGCTCTCGCGACTGGTTCGCCGATCGTCGGGGGCGATCACCCTGGGCGACGACACCGATGCGAGTGCCCTCTCGGCACGCGAATTCGCACGCCGGGTGACGCTGCTGCCCCAACAGCGACCCACTCCGGTGGGCATCACCGTGCGCGACATCGTCGAATTCGGAAGGCACCCATATCGTTCCGGCTGGCGCGGGCGCGACGAGGACGGTGCAGCGGCGATCGCCCGGGCGATCGCGGCGACCGGTTTGGCGCACATGACCGACATGCCCCTCGAGACGCTCTCCGGAGGTCAGCTCCAGCGAGCGTGGTTCGCCAGCGCACTGGCCCAGCAGACCGAAGTCCTCCTGCTCGACGAACCGACCAATCATCTGGACCTCCGATATCAGATCGAGGTACTCGAACTGATCCGGTCACTGGCCGACGACCACGGCGCGGCGGTCGGCGTCGTACTGCACGACCTGAACCATGCCGCCGACATCGCCGACCAGATCGTCGTTCTCGATTCCGGCCGGGTCGTCGCCGAAGGTACGCCCGAACAGGCACTGGCACCCGACCTGCTGACCCAGGTCTGGGGTCTGCCGATCTCTGTCACCGAGGACCCGACCACGGGTCTTCTCGAAGTGCGGGCACGCCGTGCCCGCACCACCCGCGTCGGATCCCGCCAGCCGGTCATGGCTGCTCCGGGCCACTGACGCGCGTCACGAAAGGGATGAGAATTCACATGACAATACGGCGTACTGCCGTCGTCTCGGCCTTGCTGGCGGTCTTCGTACTGTTGGTCGGCTGCGGAACGACGGACGATTCCACCACGAGCGACGCGAGCTCCTCCGGAGCTCCGGTCACCCTCGACAACAGTGCCGGCGGAACGGTGACCCTGCCGCACGGCCAGGCACACCGGATCGTCTCCCTGGAGTGGGAGTACGCCGAGATCCTCAACAGCATCGGCGCAGGCAACACCGTCGTCGGATTGTCCGATGTCAAGGGCTACAACCAATATGACGGCCCGACGGTCCCACTGACATCGACGCCGACCGATGTCGGGCAGCGACTCGAGCCCAGCCTCGAGACGATCGCCGACCTGCAACCCGACCTGATCATCGCCTCGACGCGCTCGATCCCCGATTCGGTGCGCGACCGGCTCGGCAAGATCGCGCCCATCGTGGTCCTCTCGACCTCCGACCCCACTGATCCCATCGGCCGCCTGCAGCAGACCACACGCACTCTGGGAACCGCCGTGGGCAAGCAAACGCAGGCCGACGACCTCAACAAGCGCCTCGACGCGGCCCTGACCAAGAATGCCGAGACCCTCAAGAAGAACGGTCACGCCGGTCAGCACGCGGTGTTCGCCTCGGTCTCGGCGGAGGGCAGCACCGTCTCGATCCGCATGCACGCGCGTGGTTCGACCCCGGAGGCGGTCCTGGAGCGGATGGGCCTGCAACCCGCATGGCCGAACGGCGACGGCAAGACCGGGCTCAGCTATGTGGATGTCGAAGGGCTGACCAGACTTCCGGCCGACACGTGGTTCCTGTACTGGAACGAAGATACCGATCCGGTCGAGAAGAACCTGGCGAGCAACCCCGTCTGGCAGTCCTTGCCGTTCGTCAAGGACGGCCGGGTGCGCGGCGTCAGCAAGGGTGTGTGGATGTACGGCGGCCCGCAGTCACTGATCGCCTTCAGCGACCAGGTCACCTCGGCACTGTCGTAACCAGGGAACGACCGCGATCATGAAGACACAGACAGCTTCTCGGGCCGACGCTCCGTCACCGGCCCGCACACCCCAGCGCAACCGTGTGATCATACTCACCGTGCTGCTGCTCGTCTGGGTCGGCGTGATCGCGGTCGTTCACCTCACCCAGGGCAGCGCCGATCTGTCGGTCGCCACGCTGTGGAAAGCGTTGTGGGGGAACGGCATCTCCCAGACCTCCGATATCGTCCTCAGCTCACGGCTACCGCGATTGCTGGCGGCGACGCTGGTCGGCGCCGCGTTGGGGATGGCCGGTGCAGCCCTGCAGTCGGTGACCCGAAATCCATTGGCCTCACCGGAGACGACCGGCGTCGGCGCCGGCGCCTACCTCGTCTTGACGATCGCCGCGGCATGCGGCCTGTCGTCCAGCACCGGTGTCGGCTTCCTCTTCGCCTTCGGCGGCGGATTATGCGCGGCCGCAGTCATTCTCGGCATCACCGGCCAGAAGGCCGATGTGCTGCGTCTCGTCCTCGCCGGGTCCGCGCTGACCATGGCTCTCAGTTCCATCACCTCGGTCATCCTGTTGCTCAACACCTGGCAGACCCAGGGCATGTTCGTCTGGGGCTCAGGCAGTCTCGCGCAGAACGGCATCGGCGGCGTCGCCACCATGATCCCGGTCGCGGCGGTGGCAGCCTGCGGACTCCTCGTCTACGGACGCCGACTGGACCTACTGCAACTCGGCGACGACGCCGCGGCGTCCTACGGCGTTCCGGTCACCTCGACCAGATACAGCGTCCTGGTGTTGTCGGTACTCCTCACCGCCGCCGCCATCACGGTCACCGGCCCGATCGGCTTCGTCGGTCTGTGCGCGCCCGCTCTCATGCGGCTACTGACCCACCGCATCCCGGGACTCCGGCGTCAACGCGTCTTCCTCTCGACTGCCGCGCTGACCGGTGCCGCGCTCGTACTCACCTCAGATGTCGCACTCCGGGGCATCTTCGGTGCCGTCAAGGGCATCGGCATCCCCACCGGCGTGCTCACCAGCGTCATCGGCGCCGTCTTTCTCATCGTCCTCGCGCGTCGGCTGCCGCGCGGCGGCGGCCGGGGCGAGTCGATCGCCTCGCTGCGTGCGGGCATCGTCTCACCCGAGCACGGCGCCCGGACGCTGGTGATCGTCGCCGCTGCAGTCGTTCTCGTCGTCGCGCTGGTGGCGGCGCTACTCCTCGGCGACCGAATACTGCTCCTGGGCGACCTGTGGAATTGGTGCCGCGGCGTCGCCTCGCCGCGCGTCGACCTGATCATCGAGACCCGGCTGCCACGGGTCGCCGGCGCCCTGCTGGCCGGCACCGCACTCGGCATGGCCGGGCTCTTCGTCCAGACCGTCACCCGAAACCCGTTGGCAGACCCGGGAATTCTCGGCGTGAGCTCATCGGCGGGCGTCGGGGCAGTCGCGGTCATCACGCTGTCGTCGGCGCCCAGCGACCTCGTCATCTACCTCGCCGCCACCATCGGGGCACTGGTGGCGCTGGTCTTGCTCCTCCTCCTCGGGCGCAAGGACCAGTTCCAGCTCGTGCTCGTCGGCGTGGCGCTCGGGGCGGGTGCAGGCGCGGTCACCACCCTGTTGCTCATCCGCAGCGATCCGTGGAATCAATCGCGAGCGATGACGTGGCTCGGCGGCTCGACGTACAGCACCACCGGCGCACAACTGGTCCCACTGCTCGTCCTCATCGCGATCGGCGTCGTCGTCACGATACGGACCCGACGGGATCTCGATGTCCTCCAATTCGATGACACCACACCACATGTGCTGGGCGTCTCGGTTCAGCGCTCCCGACTGATCCACATCGGGCTGGCGGCCCTGCTCACCGCTGCCGCCACCGCCGCCGTCGGGGTGTTCGCGTTCGTCGGGTTGATCGCACCGCACGCCGCCCGCCTGCTCGTCGGCAAACGTCATGCGCTGGTCATCCCGCTGACCATGGTGCTCGGCGCGATCATCGTGGTGGTCGCCGACATCCTCGGCCGCGCACTGTTCGCGCCGACCCAGTTGCCTGCCGGCCTGGTCGTCGCCATCGTCGGCGCACCGTACTTCCTGTTCCTGTTGAAGAGCGCGAAGAGCGAGGGCTGAGTTCACCACGGCTGCGGCCCTAGCGGAGCAGCGCGCGCACCGCATCGATGGTGTCGGCGAGGTCGGCGGTCTTGTCGGGGCGGTAGCGCAGGACGCGCGCGAAGCGCAACGCCACGCCGCCGGGATACCGTGAACTCCGTTGGACGCCATCGAGTTCGATCTCGACGACGATCTCCGGCCGTAGATACACGGTGTGGGCGTCGCGATGGTCCTCATGCTTCGGGAACTCGTCGGTCTGCCACTGCAACAGTTTGTCGGTGAGGCCCTTGAAGGTCTTGCCGACCATCACCGGTGGTCCGCCGTCGGGATCGCGCGCACCCAGATGCAGATTCGACAGGAAGCCGGTGCGCCGGCCCGATCCCCATTCGGCGCCGAGAACGACGAGGTCGACGGTGTGCACCGGTTTGACCTTCTGCCAAGCCTTTCCGCGCCGTCCCGCCGCATACGGCGCCGAGAGCGACTTCACCATGACGCCCTCGTGCCCCGCGGCGAGCGCCTCGTCGAGCGTGTCCTGGGCCTGTGCTGCCGTCGGGTTGCGCATCGACGTGATCCGCAGATGCGGCGCGATCGAATCGAGTGCATCGAGGCGCTCGGCGAGCGGACGATCGATGAGATCGGCGCTGTCGAGGTGCAGGCAGTCGAAAAAGAACGGACGCAGCAGACGTGGCCCATCGTCGACGTCCGGGTCGGCGGCGATCATCGAGCCGAAGCGGCTCATCGTGTCCTGGAAGGGCCGGGGCCGGCCGTCGTCGGAGAGGGTGAGTGTCTCGCCGTCGAGGATCACCGTGCGTACCGGCAGTTCACGCACCGCCGCAACGAGATCGGGTACGCGCGCGGTGACGTCGTTGAGTGTTCTGGTGAACACCGCAACGTCGTCACCGTTCCGGTGGACCTGGATGCGTGCGCCGTCGAGTTTGTGGTCGACGACCAGATCGGGGCCGAGACTTTCCAGGGCGGCATCGAGATCCTCCGCCGGACTGGCCAACATCGGTGACACGGGCCGCCCGACCTGTAATCCGACCGCTGCCAATGCGTTCGAGCCGCCCTCGATGGCGAGCGTCGCGGTCTCCGCCAGCGACCCGGTCAGCATGTGCGCGCGGCGCACCAGTGCCGGGGGCTGTCCGGAGACGGCGATGATCGCCTCCACCATCACGCCGGCCAGCGCGCCCTGACGTAGCTCTCCGGTGAGTAGACGGAACAAGAAGTTCTGTTCGTCGGCCGTCGAGCGACCAAAGAGGTTGTGGAGCAACTCCCCTCGCGCCGCGACCGATCCCGAGCCGGTCGTCGACGCGAGCCGGGAGAAGGCGTCGTCGACTTCGGCGACGGTCAACACGGCGTCGTCGTCCGGGCGCGGCGGCTCCTGCAGGTCGCGCAGCGTCCGCCACCCGATCCCGAGACGCCCCTGCGGTATCTCCCCCGACATCCACGCCACCACGATCTCCGCATCGGCTCCAGCAGCGGCCAGGAGTTCGCGCAGCGCAACCGTTTTCGCGGTACGGGACCGCGTCGCCGCAACCGTCGCCGACGCCTCGACCACCGAACGGAATCTCATCGACGACCTCTGAACAGCGGAGCTCACCATGACTGTGACGATACCGACCTGCGGACGAAATTCGTCAAATGTATTTTCGATCAGGTGTTGTCATGCGGCCGTATCGGGCGTAGACTCGAACGCACCAGCGACGAACTGATGTTTGATCGCATTCACTGGGGGGTGACAATGAGCGCAACCGATTCGACTGGTGGTCCGGGAACCAGCGTCGAAGACAAGCTTGCGCAATTGCATGCCCTTCTTGATCAGATGGGTTCGACGGATCTGTCGCAGTGCTCGGACGAGACGCTGCTGGAGGTCGCGGCAGCCAATGAACGGGCGATCAACCGGTTGACGTTTCAGGGTGACCGGCAGATCGTCGAGTTGTCGGACCGGAATGCGGAGCGCCGGTTGGGGTTTCGGTCGGTGACCGACATGCTGGTCGTCGGTTTGCGGGTGTCGGAGCCGATGCGCCGCCGCAAGCAGATGACCGCCACCGCGACCTATCACGGGTTGACCGGTGAACTCCTCGCCCCGAAGTACCCCACGTTGGCGCAGGCGTTCGCCGAGGGTGCGGTCGGGCCCGCGCATTCGCGGGTGGTGATCGACGTTCTCGACGACATCCCGCATCAGGTCGACCACGACATCAAGGTCAACGCCGAAAAGCAGATGGCCGACTACGCGCGGGTGCACACCCCCGCCGAGTTGACCGCGATCGGCGCCCGCCTGATGGCACACCTCGATCCTGATGGCGAGTTGACCGACGACACCGACCGGCAGCAGAAACGCCAAGTGTTCCTCGGCCGCCAAGACACCCAGCAGATGTCGAAGATGACCGGCAAAATGACCCCGGAATGCCGTGCCGACCAAGAAGCCGTGTGGGCGGTGTGGGCGGCACCCGGCATGAACAACCCCGACGACCCCGACTCACCGTCGGGTTCCGTCGAAGACGCCGACCCCGAAAAATTGGCGGCCGCGGCCGACCGCGACACCCGCAGCCAAGCCCAACGCAACCATGATGCGATGCAGGCCGTGTACAAACTGGCCCTGAAGTCGGGGGAACTCGGCGAATCGCATCGCGGCCTACCGGTGCAGCTGATCATCAAAGCCGACCTGACCGATCTGATCAACGAAACCGGCCACGGCGTCACCGCCACCAACAGCCTGCTGCCCATCACCGACGTCATCCGGTTGGCCGCCGACGCCCAACCCTGGTTGGCGGTGTTCGGTGAGCACACCACCGTGCCCCTGTATTTGGGTCGGGCCCGGCTCGCGAGCCGCGGGCAACGCATCGCCCTGTTCGCCAAACCCGACGGCCAGGTGTGCTCACACCCCGGGTGTTCGCAGCCGGCCGCGCATTCGGAGATCCATCACGCCACCCTGGATTATGCGAAGGGCGGGTTGACCAATATCGACGACCTCGCTCCGGCGTGTCCGAAACACAATCGGATGGTCGGCGACCGGCTTGGCCAGTACACCACCGGCATCTACCGCGACGGACCCCTCGCCGGGCGGTGTTGGTGGCGCCGTAACGCCGCCCCCGGTGCCCCACCGAACCCGAAACGCGTCAACAAACTGCCTGATGTCGGGCCCGACTTCACCGCCGGGCTCGCGAAGGTGCGTGCCGAAATCCACCGGCAACCACCAGACCCACCCGATACGGGTACACCGTTGCCGGCCGGCAGCACCGGTGCCCACGACGTCGTCGAGATCATCACCTGGGATCCCGCCGACGTACTGAAGGATGCCGTCACACGCTCGTCGAGCGAATCGCGCCTGCGCCACCTACTCACCACCCGCGGACTCTGACGCGCGCAAAAATCTGCAGCCTTTGATCGCGGAAACCGCGATCAAAGGCTGCAGATTCGGCACCCCCTCACCGCAGCCTTGTAACTCGTGATGCGGTTGCTACCTCCTATGGTTGGTGATCTGCAAGTGACTTGTCTATCGTCACTGGAGTCTCACCATTCACATCTGTAACAGATCAGGCGTAACGCAACGAGGCATCAGGAACCCCGGCCCGGAGGAGTGATTGACCGTGACAAAGGCGGACTCATCGGCGGTGACGTCTCTGGTGTCCCGGGCACTGACCATCCGTACGCGGCCCGGTCATTCTCGTCGTCGGCGCATGTCATCGCTCGTCGGGGGTGTGTCGGCGGCGGTACTCGTGGGCGGAGTCGGGCTGGTGGGAGCCACCGCGTCGGATCGCGTCGACATCGGGTTGACCGCGGGATCGGAGATCACCCTCATCGGGCACGGCCTCGGCCACGGCCGCGGGATGGGCCAGTACGGCGCTTACGGTTACGCCAAGCGCGGGTGGTCATACCGGCAGATCCTGCAGCACTACTACGGCGGCACCACCTTCGGGCGCCCCGCCGATCCCACGGTCAACGTCGCGCTGCACGACAAGAACGGCGTCAGCGTGCACTCCGATGCGGGGATGCAGGTGGCCGGGCAGCCGGTTGCGGCAAATGAGGCCGTCACGGTGACCGGTGGCACCGCGACCATCACCGCAGGCTGTGGTGGTGCGCCGGTGCGCACGGTCCCGGCCGCGTTTGCCGACCCCGTCAACCCCGCGCCCAACCGCCCGCCCAACGAATTCCTCAAGTTCTGCGGCTCGAACGAGCCGTTCCGCGGCTCGCTGGGCTCCGACGGTGGCCGGGTCACCAACAAACTGAACGTCGACGACTACGTCAAGGGCGTGATCGCCAAGGAGAGTGTGCCCGGCTGGGCCACCTCGGGCGGCATCGAGGCGTTGAAGGCGCAGGCGGTTGCCGCACGCACCTATGCGCTCGCGGCCATCGCCAGTGGCAAGAAGATCGACGACACCCAGAATTCGCAGGTCTACGGCGGCGTCTCGGGTGAGGGCGCGGGCACCAATACGGCCGCCGACGCCACCGCCGGGCAGATTCTGCTGCAGAACGGGGTGCCGGCGTTCACCGAGTTCTCGTCATCGACGGGCGGCTATACCGCGGGTGGCAGGTTCCCGGCCGTCGTCGACGACGGGGATACGGCCTCGCCCAATCACAACTGGACGGCGACCATCAGTCCGAGTGCGGTCGCCACGGCGTTCGGTTTGCCCAGCCTCGACGCCTTCGAGGTGATCCAGGCCAACGGACTCGGTGCCGAGAACGGACGCGCGGTGAAGGTGCGCGCGACCGGCGGCGGACGCAGCGTCGAGGCCACCGGTGACGAAGCTCGCACCAAGCTGAATCTGAAATCGGCGTGGTTCGCCGTGCAGGGGCAGCGCACGCCGCCACAGATCGTCAAGCCGCCGACCGGGCCGGCCGGCGGCCTCGGCCTGCCGGACCTCAGCGCACTGGGCGGGATCGCCGACCAGGTGGTGCCCGGTGCCGGCGAGCTGGTCGGTACGGCCACGACCGCATTCAAAGGGCTACTCGGCGGCCTGGGTGGTCTTCCCGACACGCTGGGACAGGCCCTCGGTGCGCCGACGCCGACGCCCGACGGTGCCGGCGTCACCCAGCTGTTCCAAGAGGGGATGATGTTCTTCTCGAAACAGACCGGTGCGCATGTACTGGCAGGTCAGGGGCTCAAGAGGTTCCAGGCCCGTGGCGGAATCCCGGTATTGGGCTTCCCGAAGACCAACGTGTTGCGCTGAGCAGGTGTCAGCCGCCCGGTCCGGCGCCGACCAACTTGAGGGCGACCTCGACCAACTTGGTGTTCGACTCCTGCGACAGCCGGGCGAGCAGCAGAAAAGCTGCGTCGGCGTCGATGTGATAGCGCTCCATCAACATGCCCTTGGCCTGCCCGATCAGATCGCGCGAACTGAGGGCGTTGCGGAGTTGCTCCTTCTCGCGCACCGCGCCGAAGGTCGTCGCGCAATGCGCCGCGAACAGCTCGCCGAGTGAACACGCCTCGTCGGTGAACGCTTGCGGCTGCGTGCTGTGCAGATTGAGGGCGCCGAAATCGTTGCCGTCGATGTAGAGGCAAAAACACGCCATCGATGCCACGCCCAATGCGCTCGCCGCCGGGGCAAACCGGGGCCAGCGCAGGTCGGTGGCGAGGTCGTCGATGCGCACGGTGGTGTCGTCGACGGCCGCGCGGACGCAGGGGCCCTCACCGAGTTCGCGCTGCAGGTCGTCGCACTTGCCTGCGAGATCACCGAACATCACCGGCGTCTCTATCCGCCCGCGCGTGACGATCGTGACACTCGCGTATTCGGCATCGTCGATCGTGTTGACGGCGGCCTTCGAGATCGCCCGGAGGACCGCCTCCTGATCATTGCTCTCGACTCGCAGCTCGTTGATGACCCCGGCCATCCGACTGGTGATCTCCGTCGTCATCCCACGCTCCTTGCTACCGACGATTCCCGCTTGGTATCCGACGGAACCATCGGCCGAGCGCATCACCGAGATTACCGTGGACCACGACATCCTGGCGGCGGGTCGGGACTTCGCTCGAGCGCACCGCTTCGCACCGGCGCGCTCGCCGGGACGGCTTGGCAACTCCTCAGCTTCGGTCGGTTACCCTGAACACCCGTGGCATCCAATACCAGCGCCGATTCCGACCGCTCCGGACCCTATGACCTGATCGTCGTCGGCTCCGGATTCTTCGGCCTCACAATCGCCGAGCGTGCCGCCGCCGAACTGGGCAAACGCGTGCTCGTGATCGAGCGTCGGCACCACATCGGTGGCAACGCCTACTCCGAGCCCGAGCCGACCACCGGCATCGAGGTCCACAAGTACGGCGCGCACCTGTTCCACACCTCCAACCAGAAGGTCTGGGACTACGTCAATCGCTTCACCGACTTCACCGGGTACCAGCATCGGGTGTTCGCGATGCACAATGGGCAGGCCTACCAGTTCCCGATGGGGCTGGGTTTGGTCAGCCAATTCTTCGGCCGCTACTTCAGCCCCGACGAGGCGCGTGCGCTGATCGCCGGGCAGGCCGCCGAGATCGACACCAACCAGGCGGCGAACTTCGAGGAGAAGGCGATCAGCCTGATCGGGCGTCCGCTCTATGAGGCGTTCATCAAGCACTACACCGCCAAGCAGTGGGAGACCGACCCCACCAACCTGCCGGCCGCCAACATCACCCGGCTACCGGTCCGCTACACCTTCGACAACCGGTACTTCAACGACGCCTACGAGGGTCTGCCCGTCGACGGCTACACCGCCTGGCTGGAGAACATGGCCGCCGACGACCGCATCGAGGTTCGCCTGAACACCGATTGGTTCGAGGTACGCGACGAGTTGCGCGCGGACAGCCCCGACGCACCCATCGTCTACACCGGCCCACTCGACCGCTACTTCGACTATTCGGCCGGGCGCCTCGGCTGGCGCACGCTCGACTTCGAGACCGAGGTCCTCGACACCGGCGACTTCCAGGGCACCCCGGTGATGAACTACAACGACGCCGACGTGCCCTACACCCGGATCCACGAGTTCCGGCACTTCCATCCCGAACGGGATGGCTACCCGGCCGACAAGACCGTGATCATGCGCGAGTTCGGCCGGTTCGCCAAGGACGACGACGAGCCGTACTACCCGATCAACACCCCGGAGGACCGCGACATGCTCGCGGCCTACCGCAAGCTGGCCAAGTCCGAGACCGCCGAGTCGAGGGTCCTCTTCGGCGGACGGCTGGGCACCTACCAATACCTGGACATGCACATGGCCATCGCCAGTGCGCTGACGATGTTCGAGAACACCCTGGCGCCGCACCTGACCGACGGTGCGCAGCTGGCGAGCCCCGACGCGTAGCGCCCGGACGTGGATCAGACCCGGACGTGGATCAGAGCGGAGTGATGAGTGTGACCCCTGCCCAACAGGAGAAGCTGTCGGCACCGGCCCCGGCCGAGGCCGACGCCCCGAAATCCCAAGCGGCCGAACTGTTGCAGCGGGTGATCTTCCCGCGGCCCGGCGAGCCGCTGGCCGTGCGCTCGCTCTACCTCGTCGAATCCGCGAGCAACAACCGCCGCGCACACGCGCCGACCCGCACGTCGGTGGTGCTCGGCGCGGAATCCGAGGTCAGCTTCGAGAGCTACTTCAACGCCTTCGCCGCGAGCTACTGGCGACGCTGGACCGTCCTCACCTCGGTGGTCTTACGCGTCGAGGTGATCGGCACCTGCCGCGTCGACCTCTACCGCTCCAAGATCGACGGGTCACGCATCGGGATCGGCGGCGACCTCGTCCCCATCGACGAGACCGGCCGCGGCGCCATCGAATTCGAGCTCGACCTCGGGCCGTTCGAGGACGGCGGGTGGATCTGGTTCGACGTCACCACCGACACCGACACCGAGATCGTCTCCGCCGGTTGGTATTCGGCGATCCCGGTGCCGGCTGCGCCCGGCGGCGCCGACACCAAGCGGGTCACGGTCGGTATCCCGACCTTCAACCGGCCGACCGACGCGGTGAACGCGCTCGCCGCGCTCACCTCGGATCCATTGGTGGACGAGGTGATCGACGCGGTGCTGATGCCCGATCAGGGGACCCGCAAGGTCGTCGACGAGCCGGGTTACCCCGAAGCTGCTGCCGCCCTGGGTGATCGGCTGCACATCTTCGATCAGGGCAACCTCGGCGGCTCCGGCGGCTACTCGCGCATCATGTATGAGGCGTTGCGGCTCACCGATTCTCCGTATGTGCTGTACATGGACGACGACATCGCGATCGAGCCCGACTCGATCCTGCGGGCGCTGGCGATGTCGAGGTTCGCCCGGACGCCGATGCTCGTCGGCGGGCAGATGCTCAACCTGCAGGACCGCAGCCATCTGCACTGCATGGGTGAGGTCATCGATCACCACACCTTCATGTGGACCGCCGCGCCGTTCGTCGACTACGACCACGACTTCGCGCAGTTCCCGTTGCGGGATCGGGAGAACTCGAAGAACCTGCACCGGCGCATCGACGTCGAGGGCAATGGCTGGTGGATGTGCATGATCCCGCGCGCCTGCGCCGAGGAGATCGGCCTGCCGATGCCGTTGTTCATCAAGTGGGACGACTGGGAATTCGCCTTGCGGGCAGGCAAAGCCGGGTATCCGACCGCCACCGTCCCCGGCATCGCGATCTGGCACATGGCCTGGAGCGACAAGGACGACGCGATCGACTGGCAGGCGTACTTCCACCTGCGCAACCGGCTCGTGGTCGCGGCCATCCACCACGACGGGCCGATCGGCGGCATTTTGCAATCCATGGCCAAGGCGACCGCCAAACACCTGCTGTGCCTTGAGTATTCGACGGTCGCCATCCAGAACGAGGCGATCCGCGACTTCCTCGCGGGGCCCGACCACATCCGTTCGCTCCTGCCGACCGCGTTGCCGAAGATCGCCGCGATGCGCAAGGAGTACCCCGACGCGGTGGTATTGGCCTCGGCGACGGAGCTCCCCCGAACCAGCGGTGAGGCAACGGGTCTGGGAACCGCGGAGCCGAAGAATCCGGTCACCAAGCTGCGTGCCCTGGCCTGTGCGGTCGTCAACAACCTACGTCCGGCCGATCCGCGTCATCACGAGGTGCCGCAGGCGAACTACCCGCCGGTCGAGGCGCGCTGGTTCTCCCTGGGCCGGGTCGACGGCGTCACCGTCACCACCGCAGACGGGCGCGGCGTGGTGTATCGCCAGCGCGACCGCGACAAGATGATCGCCCTGGCGCGCAAATCCGCGGCACTGGTACGCGAACTCAAGGAGAGGTTCCCGGAGATGCAGGAGCAGTATCGCGCCGCGCATCAGGAGCTGACCAGTAAGGAGAGCTGGGCGCGTGCCTTCGGAATCGACTGAGCAGGAACCCATCTCGGCACCTACCGGCGAGGTGGCGGCGCTCATCGGTATCCAAGGGGCGCTGCTGGAGGTGCCGGGCATCGTCCCGGCGGCCCGCGGACTGTCCCACTTCGGTGAGCACTCGCTGGGCTGGCTGGCCGTCAGCGCCGTCGGCTGGGGTCTGGCGGTGCGTCGTGACGACGAGACGGCGCAGCGGCGGTGGATCGAGGCCGGCGTCGGCGCCTTCGGCGCGCATGCGGCATCGGTCGTCATCAAACGCGTCATCCGACGTAAGCGTCCCTACGATCCCCGCATCCGGGTGGGCGTCTCGACGCCGAGCCGGCTGAGCTTCCCGTCCTCGCATGCGACGTCGACCACCGCGGCGGCCATCCTCATCGGCCGGGCCGCGGATTTGCCGCCCTACCTGCTTCCGGCCGTTCTGGTCCCGCCTATGCTCACCTCGCGACTTGTTCTCGGCGTGCATTATCCGAGTGATGTCGCCGCCGGAGCCACGATCGGCGCCTTGAGCGCCGGTGCCGTCGTCCTCGGCGATCAGTTCATCGAGCGTGCCGTCGACACCGCGGCACGCCACCCGCGGACCACCCGGCTCGCGGGGGTGGCTGCCCGGATCGGTGCGATCGCGCTGATGCCGGGATCGACTGCGCGTCTGCTGGCGCGCCGGGTCGTCGGTGGAACGTCCAGTGACAGGGAGAAGGCATGAGCGAGGAGCCGATCGAGCACGGAAAGGTGAAGGGTCCGCCCAAGAACCTGGCCACCGGGCTCATCAAGGCGGTACGTCCACGTCAGTGGGTCAAGAACGTCCTGGTCCTCGCCGCACCCCTGGCCGCCGGTTCCGACGCGCTGACCGACGGCCACGCGATGGCACGCGTCGGTCTGGCGTTCATCGCGTTCTGTCTCGTCGCGTCCAGCATCTACCTGGTCAACGACGCGATGGACGTCGAGTCCGACCGCAACCACCCGACCAAGCGGTTCCGGCCGATCGCCGCCGGCATCGTCCCGGTCCCGCTGGCATACGCGCTGGCACTGATCTTCGCCGCCGGATCGATCGCGGTCTCGCTGGTCGCCAACTGGCAGACCGCGGTGGTGATCGCGACCTACCTGGTCATCCAGCTCGGCTACTGCTTCGGTCTGAAGAATCAGGCCGTCGTCGACATCTGCATCGTCTCGTCGGGGTTCCTGCTGCGCGCGATCGCCGGTGGCGTGGCCGCCGAGATCCGGCTCTCACAGTGGTTCCTGCTGGTCATGGCGTTCGGTTCGCTGTTCATGGCGGCCGGCAAACGCTACGCCGAGCTCCAGCTCGCCGAGCGCACCGGCGCCAAGATCCGCAAGGCGCTGCAGTACTACACCACCACGTATCTGCGATTCGTCTGGACGCTGGCGGCGACCGCCGTCGTCCTCTTCTACGGACTGTGGGCATTCGACAAGAACTCCGGACACGACACCAACGTCGCCTACGCGATCTCGATGGTTCCGTTCACGGTCGCGATTCTGCGCTACGCCGTCGACGTGGACGGCGGTCAGGCCGGCGAGCCCGAGGAGATCGCCCTGGGCGACCATGTGCTGCAGGTCCTGGCGGTGGCCTGGATAGTATGCGTGGGTGTCGCGGTCTATGCAGTCTCCTGATCGAGAATCTCCCGATCCGTCGCCCGACGACGACACGCCGACCCGATGGTTGCGGCTGAACCTCGGCAAGGACGAGGCCGACCGCCAAACGGGCCACGACGACGCAGTTGATGACGACGCAGTTGATGACGACGAGCGCACGTCTGACGAGGCGGGAATCGTCGACGGCGCGCCCCCGGTCGACGGGCGCGCGTGGTGGCACCGGAGCGCGCGCGAGTGGACCGCGATCAGCAGCTTCCTGATCGGAGCGGTCACGGTCACCACCCTGTTCGCGGTGGGTGCATGGCAGCGTCGCTGGATCGCCGACGACGGCCTCATCGTCCTGCGCACGCTGCGCAATCTGTTCGCGGGCAACGGGCCGGTCTTCAATGCCGGCGAGCGCGTCGAGGCCAACACCTCGACGGCCTGGACCTATCTGCTCTGGTTCTGGGCGTGGGTGACCGACGGCCAACTCGAATACGTCGCCCTGTGGGTGGCGCTCGTATTGTCGGTCTCCTCGATTCCGATCGCGATGTACGGGACCGCACGCCTGCTGGGGCGTCGACTCGGCGGCTTCACCGGTGACGGCTACACGTTGCTGCTGCCACTCGGCCCGATCATCTACATTGCGCTGCCGCCGGCCCGCGACTTCGCGACCAGCGGACTGGAGAACGGTCTCTGCATCTTCTGGGTTGCGGTGCTGTGGTGTCTGCTCATCTCCTGGTGCAGGCGCAGATCCGGGTCGGCGGCCACGCGCGCGGGTTCCGCGGCCACACTGTTCCTCGCGTTCTGGGCGGGGCTGGCGCCGCTGGTCCGTCCGGAGCTGGCAATCATCGGGGGCATCGCCCTGCTGCTCGTGTTCTTCGCGCCGCAGTCGTGGAAGATGCGGATCGGGATGATCGTCGTCGCAGCGGTCCTGCCCGTGGGCTACCAGATCTTCCGGATGGGCTATTACGCACTGCTGGTACCGAATCCGGCTGTCGCCAAGGACGCGAGCGGCTCCAAATGGCACCAGGGGTTCATCTATCTCGCCAATCTCTTCGGGCCCTACACGCTGCTGCTGCCGGTGATCCTGGCAATCATCGCGGGCATCCTGCTGGCCATCGGTGTGCGCGTTCGCCGACTCTCGCCCAACCGGACCGAGCCGTCGCCGGCCTCCACGCGCGAGCGCCTGGCGTCGTGGTCGGCGCGCCTGCAGACCCCGGGAGCGGTGGTGACCGCGACCGTGCTCGCCGGCCTGCTCGTCGGTCTCTACTGGCTGCGTCAGGGCGGCGACTTCATGCATGGGCGCGTCCTGCTGACCCCGCTGTTCGTCCTGCTGCTGCCGCTCATGGTGATCCCGGTGACGATTCCGGTCCACGGCATTCGCGCCGCGTTCCGGCGCCGTCGCGGACCTGCCGCGGACCTCCACGAGGACGGTGCCGACGAGGAGGCTGCCGACGAGGACGGCGTAGACGAGGACGCTGCCGACGAGGACCGCGCCGACGGGGTGGACGGTGCCGAGAACCGCAATCGGCGCACCCGGTTGCAGCTTGTCGGTTCGACCCTGCTGGCCGCCATGTGGATCGCCACGATCGCCTGGGCCGTCGTCGCGCACGAGAACGTCCTGCCCAATGCGGGCATCGACATCGGGCGCAGCGGGATCGTCGACGAGCGGCGCTTCTATGTGACCAACATGGGCATCGAGAACCCGGTCACCGCGAAGGACTATCTGGACTACCCGCGCATGCGGGCGATGGTCGAGAACATCGCGAAGTACGAGAAGGACGGCGGGGTGCTGCTCGGCTCGTTCAATTACGACGAGTGGTACTACGTGCCGATGCCGGCCGACACGCCGCCCGACAAGCGTCAGTTGACGGTGTACTTCCTCAATCTGGGTATGACCAGCATGAACGCGCCGCTCGATGTGCGCGTCGTCGACCAGATGGGACTGGCATACCCGATCGCCGCCCACACCGAGCGGCTCGACGACGGGCGCATCGGACACGACAAGGTGTTGCCCTCGGAGTGGGTGGTGGCCGAGGCGGGTGCGGTGTCGCGGCGTCCGATCCTCCCCGGCTTCCTCGACGAGGACGTCGTACGTCAGGCGCAGGTGGCCCTCACCTGCCGGGCGACCGAGGACCGGATCGCGTCCTACGAGGCGCCCTGGACGTGGCAGCGATTCAAGAGCAATCTCGCCCAATCGTTCACCTTCACCGACTACCGGATCGATCGGAACCCCGAATACGAGATTGCGCGCTGTGGCCTGCAGATGCCGCCGCGAATTCACCCGCGGTAGCTGTGAAGAACCTGCGGGTGGCATCAGAAAACTTGCGGAAGTTTATTTCGAATCGGTAACGTGCCGCGGAGCGCGATCGATATACCGTGCGTCAAGATGACGGCGGAATCGGTGTAACCGCGCCGACCTGAGGATATTGTGAGAGCCATCACAAGGATTGTCAGGTTCTGGTGGCTGCAATAGGCTGCCGGGGGCTCGGCACGTGGATTTTTGCGCGTGGGAGCTCGGTGTCGGGGGACCGGACGTCGCAGATGTGAAGTCCGGAGTACGGCACGGTCCAACCGGTCCGTACAAGGCCGGTGACAAAGGGAGAATGCAAGGCGATGGGTGTAGGTGAAGTGAAACCGAAGACGTCCGGAGGTCTCCGGCTCCGTGGTCGGCTGCTGGCGATCGTCATCGCGGTGACGACGGTTGCGGGACTGATCGGTGCCGTGGTCGGCAGCGGCCAGGCCGACGCCCGGATCAACGGCACCGGCGGTGTCGACGAGTTCTGGATCAATTCTTGCGGCATGCCCACCGGCAACGCCCTCGGCCCCGGGAATGGCAACGGAGGCGTCAAGGTCCGTTCGTGGCATCGCCCGGGCAACCAGCGCACGGTCATCATGCTCGACGGCATGCGCGCCCAGTACGACTTCTCCGGCTGGGAGATCAACACCAACATCCAGGAACTGGTCAAGCAGGGCATCAACGTCGTCGAGCCGATCGGCGGACCGGCCAGCTTCTACACCAACTGGAACGCGGCGAGCAACTTCAACGGCCAGCAGGCTCCGTACAAGTGGGAATGCGTCATCAACGACCGGCTGGCCCCGGCGCTGCGGGCTCGCCACTTCGGCACCAAGGGCGGCAAGTTCGCGATCATGGGTGTCTCGTCCGGTGGTAACGCCGCACTGACGCTGGCCGCCCATCGCCGCGACCTCTACTACGCGGCCGGCTCGCTCTCGGGCTACGACTTCCTGAGCGCCCCCGGTATGCACACCATGCTTCGTCTCGCGATGCTCGACGTCGCGCCGGCGCCCTGGAACGTCGACGCCATGTGGGGCCCGCCGTGGGATCCGCGCTGGTACCAGAACGATCCGTCGATGCTGCTCAACCAGATGCACGGCCTCAATCTCTTCGTCGGTTCCGGTAACGGGCTGTTCGGTCAGTACAACGCCCTGCCGAACGTCTTCAACGACCTGATCCAGGGATCGACGCTCGAGGTGCTCGCGTTCACCCAGGCCAAGGCCTTCGAGGGCCTCGCGGCGCTCAACGGGATCAACATCAAGAGCCACTACGGCGTCGGCACCCATGCGTGGGGCTACTGGCAGGACATGGTCTGGAGCGCCAAGGCGCAGGGCTTCTTCCGGTAACCAGCCAGACAAGATCGTCCGGGGCAACCCCGGCCGGAACCGAAAGGTTCGGGCCGGGGTTGTGTCGTTTCTGCGGCCCGAACTGCCCAGACGCAGCAGTACCCCGACGGATCTCGGGTCACAGAAGTCACAAAATTCTCACCTGTCACAGCGTGGCGTCGCCGCTTCCCTCGCCACGACGTGTAAGAAACACCTGAGGCGTTATGACACCAGTGGGATTTCTGTGACTTGAGTGGCCACTGAGTCGACGCGGTTCCCGACCGCGGTGCGTCGACCAACAGGGGCGTGAAGGAGCGCGAGGGAATGCAAACAGTGAGTGGTCGCCGGTCGATCCGGCGCCGGCCCATCCGCACGGCGAGAATGCGCCGGCCCATCCGGGCCGGTATCGCGGCCGTGGTGGTGGCGTTGATGGCTCTGGGTTGGGTCCTGATCGGCCAATCGGCCGCGACCGGCGCACCCGCACCCGCACCGGCACCTGCCCCGGCAAATCCCGCCTCGGCGCCGGCTCCCGGGACCGGACCAGCACCCGCCCCGGCGCCGGCATCCCCGCCGGCACCGGCTCCCGCGGCGACGCCGGCACCCACCCAGCCGGCGCACGTGACCAAGACGTTTTGGTACTCCGATCGCCGGGTGGCACTCTGGGTCTTCTCGCCCTCGATGAACACCGAGATCCAGGTGCAGATCCTGCTGGCCCGCGACTGGTGGGCCAAGCCACAGGCCAAGTTTCCGCAGCTGACCATGCTCGACGGTCTGCGTGCCCAGGACGACCAGAGCGGCTGGGTCATCAACACCGACATCGTCGACTTCTACAAGGACAAGAACGTCAACGTCATCCTGCCGATCGGTGGCGAATCGAGCTTCTACACCGACTGGAAAGAACCCGACAAGGGCAAGAACTACAAATGGGAGGCGTTCCTCCAGCACGAGTTGCCGCCGATTATCGAAGGCGATTGGCGCTCGACGGACGTGCGTGGCATCGAGGGACTGTCGATGGGCGGTTCGGCAGCGATGATGCTCGCCGCACGCAATCCCGGCTACTACAAGTTCGCCGGCTCGTTCTCTGGCATCCTGCAGCTGACGTCCTACGGCATGCCGCAGGCGATCCAGTTCGCGCTGCGTGACGGCGGCGGCTATGACGCGATGAAGATGTTCGGGCCGCCGAGCGATCCGGAATGGAAGGCGCACGACCCGTATCTGCTCGCCGACAAGTTACGCGGCACCAGCCTTTACATCTCGTCGGGCAACGGCATGGTCGGACCACACGACAAACCGTCGGACATACCGTTGCTGGCCACCAACTACTCCGGCGTGGGGCTCGAACTGCTCTCGCGCGTCACCTCCCAGCAGTTCGCGATCAAGCTGAACCAGCTCGGTATCCCCGGTCAGGCGGTGTACCGGCCGTCGGGAACCCACACCTGGCCCTACTGGGAGTTCGAGATGCACCAGGCATGGCCACAGGCCGCGGCGGCCCTCGGGCTCTCCGGCGACAAGGTGGCGTGCGGGGTCGGCCCGGCGTTCAAGAAGCTCGCCGACAAGGCCCGGATCGGACGGTGCCTCACCCCGGAGTACGCGGTACCGGGCGGCCGGGCCCAAGACTTCGCCAACGCGCGGATCATCACCGGACCGAAGGGCCCGCAGGTGGTCGGCGGAGCGATCGGCGGAGCCTATGTCGGCGCCGGCGGCCCCGGCGGCAAGCTCGGTCTGCCGACGGGCATGGAGGTGCCGGCCGGGCGTGACGGCGGCAAGACGCAGACCTTCGAACACGGCCGGATCGACTGGTCGCCGCGTGGCGGTGCACACCTCGCGCGCTGATGCGCGGCGCCCCGGGAGCACGAACCCGGGGCGCCGCGTGTGCGCGTCCTGAGATCTCACTGTGGAATCGCCACGTTTATGCAGGTGAGGTGGTTCCGGTGGCAAAAGATGTCGGTGCGGTTGGGTAACCTTGCGGGCGGTTGGGACAAACCATCGTATGTGTGTGCGCAGTTGCCACCGCGAGGATCGGCCCGGGTCGGGCGGGTCGGCGCGATCGGTGACGCGTGACGAGGAAGTGAAGATGAGTAAGTACCTGAGGCTGGGCGTGCTGATGACCGGTGCGGTGTTCGCGCTCGGTTCGTTGGCTGCGTGTGCAGACGATTCGACGGCCAGTGCGCCGATCACCAGCAATCCGGTCACCACGACGTCGATGTACTCGGCGGCGCCGAGTTCGTCGGCTCCCGCCGCTGCGAGCACGCAAGAGTCCGCGGCTTCGGCCACCACCGGCGGCTCCAGTCTGCCCGCCACTGCGCCGCGGTCGAGTGCGGAGGCGTCGGGTCAGTTCGCGACGCCGGAAGGGCAGCCGCTCGACGACAAGGCCAAGCGGTACCTGCAGGCCCTGCACAATCAGAACGTCACGTTTCTCGGCGATTCCGACAACAGTGTCGCCCTGACGCTGGCGACCTACGTGTGCGACGCGCAACACAAGAACACCGACCCGGTCACCACCAAGGGCTATGTCGTCGCGCTCGTCGCGCCAGGCACGCAGAACGCACAGGAGGCCAATACCAAGGCCGACAAGGTGATCAAGGCCGCCCAGGACAACTATTGCTGACCGGGACCTGATCGGTGAACCCACGCCGTAACTCTCGCTCACGATCCGGTCGTGCCCTGCGCCTGCTGCTGGCCGCCGTGGCACTGATCGCGATCATCGCGATCGTGTTGATCGTCATCTGGGTCAAGGGTCTCTTCGGGACACCGACGCCGCCCCCACCGCACGGCGGTGGCCCGTCCTCGTCGGCACCCCCGGGCCGGCCGCAGGCCCAACCCGCCGACTGCCCGGATGTGCTGACGCTGGTGGTGCCCGGAACGTGGGAATCCACGCCGAACGACGATCCGCTGAATCCGACATCGAAGCCGGCCTCGCTGCTCCTGCGTGTCTCCAAGGCGATCAGCAGCGAGTTCCCCGCGTCGCGCACCACCGTATATACGGTGCCCTACATCGCCGAGTTCCGGAATCCGACGATTCTCAACGACCGGCAACACTCGTACAACGACTCCCGGACCCAGGGCTACCGGCGTGCCGCGGGTGAGATCATCTCCACGCACGGCCGGTGCCCGCTGACCCGCTACGTGATCATGGGCTTCTCGCAGGGTGCGGTGATCGCGGGAGACCTCGCATCCGCCATCGGGAACGGTCGCGGAAACGTGCTGCCCCGCTCCGATGCCGATCTCGTCCTCGGCGTGGGCATGATCGCCGACGGCCGCAGGCAGTCCGGTGAGCAACGCGATATCGGTCCCAATCCGCCCGGCGTCGGTGCCGAGGTCGCACTCGCCGGCGTGGGCAGCCTGGTACCGGGCACGACGATGACCGGACCCCGCCCCGGTGGCTTCGGCGACATTCGCAGCAAGGTCGTATCCATTTGTGCCCCAGGCGATCTCATCTGCGACGCGCCGACGGTGTCGAATCCGCTGGGCGCGGTGGGGCAGATGGCCAACGCCATGAACAACCCGGTGCACGCCATGTACGCGACCCCGCGCTACTGGTCGCTGAACGGTGCGACCGCGACCCAGTGGATGCGCGGCTGGGCGAGCGGATTGATCGACGGGGCGCCGCGTCCCGCACACAACTGAGCCGGCCCGCCCGGATTCGTTTGGGTGGCACCGCCGTGCTGCATTAACGTGATGTGCTGGCTCGGCGATGTCCCGGAGAGCCGGGGACGATCCGTCGACCATCAGAGCACATGACGAGGCCGGCAGGCAGCACGAGGAGAACGAATGACCGAGGGGGAGGCCACCGGGACCGGTGGCAGCGAATCCACGCTGCGCAAGTTCCGGTTCGGCGCCGGGGGCGAGGGCAACAAAGAAGAGGGCGGTGCCCGCAAGTTCGTGAAGCTCGCCCAGACCGCCGAGGAGTACGGATACGACACCTTTGCCGTGCCCGACCACCTCGGCAACCAGGTCGGGCCGCTCGCTGCGCTGGGCGCGCTGAGTCAGGCGACCGACCGCATCCGGCTGGGCACCTCGGTGCTGGCGAACGGGTTGCGGCATCCGGCGGTGCTCGCCAAAGAAGCCAACACCATCGACGTGCTGAGCAAGGGACGCCTGGAGCTGGGGATCGGCGCCGGGTGGCTCAAGGAGGAGTTCGACAAGGCGGGCATCGAGTTCGAGTCGCCGGGCGTGCGCATCCGGCGTCTCGACGAGTCGCTGACGATCCTCGACAAGCTGATGCGCGGCGAGACCGTCGACTTCGACGGCGAGTTCTACCAGATCAGCGGCCTCGAGGGCAGTCCGCGCCCGCGCCAGGGGCCGCGTCCGCCGATCGCCGTCGGTGGCGGCGGCCCCAAGATGCTGCGGTTGGCCGCCAAACACGCCGACATCATCTCGGTCGCGCCGGGCACCACGCCCGACGGCCGGATGAAGCTCTCGGATATGACGATCGAGAAGACCGCCGCGCGCGTCGACGGCATCCGGGAGGCCGCAGGCGATCGGTTCGATCAGATCGAACTGAACTGGACCATTGCGGTCATCGTCATCACCGATGACCGCCACGCCACCGCCGAGATGGCGCTCAAGGCCCTCGAGCAGGGATATCCGCCGAACATCGAACGCGACACCGAATTCACCGTCGGCGACGTGCTGAATTCGCCGTATATCGCAATCGGTTCCTTCGAGGAGATCGCCGAGCAGATCCGCGAGGTGCGCCGGCGCACCTCGATGTCCTACGTCGGCGTGTTCCCGACGCAGATGGATGCGTTCGCGCCTGTCATCTCACTCCTCAAGGGGGAGTAAACTATGTCCTCGGTCCGGGGGAGAAGCCGCACGATAACCGTGGGTGAAGCACTGCTGCAGAGCGGTGATCAGACTGCGGACTGGCGAAGACGGACATGACGATCAGCAAGGAAGTGAAAGGGTTGGGACACGACCGTGCAACCGCGAAGACGCGGCGCGCGGACCAATGACTTACCGAACAATTCGAGTGCCGAGACAGTCGAGTACCGAGACAGTCGAGTACCGAGCCATTCGAATACAAGCCGGTTGAGTACGAGCCAGTTGAATACGAACCAGTTGAATACGAACCAGTTGAATACGAACCATTGAGTACCGATCCGACCGACGACGCGCAGCGCGACGACGACCGACACCGAAGCGGCCGCATCGCCATACGCCGGGGGTGGTGGCGCCGCGGGGTGTGCCACGAGGTACGCACGACATGCCCGACGAGGGCAGCAACGTGGGGCCACAGGAGTAATGAATGCTGAAGACTGAATTTGAGCAGTTTCTCGACGACAACGGTCAGCTGCACTTCACCGAGGACGCGACGCTCGTCGACTACGTCGAACGCAATGTGCGTGACGCGGCCGACACCCTCGCCTACCGGTACATCGACTACAGCCGGGAACGTGACGGCGAACGTCAGGACCTCACCTGGGCGCAGTTCGGCAAACGTCTCCGGGCCGTGGCGGCGCGGTTGCAGCAGGTCACCAAGCACGGCGATCGCGTCGCGATCCTCGCGCCGCAATCGCTGGAGTACGTGATCGGCTTCTTCGCGGCCCTCTACGCGAGCAACGTCGCGGTCCCGCTGTTCAGCCCCGACGAACCCGGCCACACCGACCGGCTGACCGCGGTGCTCGCCGACTGCGAGCCGACCGCGATCCTCACCTCCACCAAGTCCGCCGAGGCCGTGCGCAACTTCTTCGCCGACCGCCCGGCCAAAGAGCGACCCCGGGTGATCGCCGTCGACGCGGTCCCCGATTCCGTGGGCTCGGCCTGGGTGGCCCCGATCGCCGGCACCGACCACAACAAGGACACCGTCGCCTATCTGCAGTACACATCGGGCTCGACCCGCGTGCCCGCCGGCGTCGAGATCACCTATCAGGCGGTCGCCGCCAACGTCCTGCAGATCTACGACTGCATCGAGATCGACCGCAACGCGCGCGGTGTCACCTGGCTGCCGATGTTCCACGACATGGGGCTGCTGACGGTGATCCTGCCCGCACTGGGCGGCAAATACATCACGATCATGAGCCCGCAGGCGTTCGTCCGCCGACCGGGGCGCTGGATCCGCGAACTCGCCGCCGACGACGACAACGCCCCCACCTACGCGGCCGCCCCGAACTTCGCCTACGAGCACGCCGCCGTCCGCGGCCTGCCCAAGGAAGGCGAATCGCTGGATCTGTCGAATGTGATCGGCCTGATCAACGGCTCCGAGCCGGTGACGGTCAGCTCGATGAAGAAGTTCAACGACGCATTCGGCCCCTACGGTCTGCCGAAGACCGCGATGAAACCCTGTTACGGCATGGCCGAGGCAACGCTGTTCGTGTCGGCGACCCAACGCGACAACGAGGCCAAGGTCATCCACGTCGACCGCGAGGAACTCAACGCCGGCCGCATGAAGGTGGTCGATTCCGACGCACCCAACGCGGTCGCGCAGGTCTCCTGCGGTCAGGTCGCGCTGAGCCAGTGGGCGGCGATCGTCGACGCGGAGACCGGCGCGGAAAGGCCCGACGGCGAGGTCGGCGAGATCTGGCTGCACGGCATCAACATCGGCGCAGGCTACTGGAACAAGCCGCAGGAGTCGCGCGAGACCTTCGAGAACACGATCCCCACCCCGCTCGCGCAGGGCAGCCACACCGAGGGCACGCCGGCCGACGCGAAGTGGATGCGCACCGGCGACTACGGCGTCTGGCTCGACGGTGAGCTCTACATCACCGGCCGCGTCAAGGACCTCGTCATCGTCGACGGCCGCAACCACTACCCGCAGGACCTCGAATACAGTGCGCAAGAGGCCAGTTCGGCGCTGCGTCCCGGCTTTGTCGCGGCCTTCGCGGTGCCGTCCAACGAGCTACCCCCAGTGGTCTTCGAGCAGGCCACCAGCGGACTGAGCTTCGATCCCGACGACGCCTCCGAACAGCTGGTGATCGTCGCCGAACGCGGCCCGGGCAAACGCCACGATCCGCAGGAGGTCTCCGACACCGTCCGCGCCGCGATCGCCCAGCGCCACGGCGTGATGGCCCGCGACATCCTGCTGGTGCCTGCCGGGTCCATCCCGCGCACCTCCAGCGGCAAGATCGCGCGCCGGGCGACCAAGGCGGCCTACGTCGACGGCAGCCTACGAGGCGGGCACAAGCAGACAGCCTTCCCGGATAGCTTGTGAGAACTCGCGTTACAGCCGCAAACACGGTGTTCGGGGCCGCGCCGCGATGCAGGAGGAAGAGCCAGGAGCGCAGCGACGCCGCGATGACGACGAAGAGCGGTGCACCTGGCCCCGAACGCCCGCGGCGGCGGAGCCGACGCCAACGACCCAAGTACATTGAGATGTGATGTCTGAAGTGAGTGGTAACGAGCCGACCGCGGCCGTCGAGGTGTCCACCGAAGCTGCCGATGGCGAGACTGCCGGCGGATTGACCGTCCCCGAGCTGCGGGACTGGCTGCGCAGCTGGGTGGCCGAGGCCACCGGTCTGGCGGCCGATCAGATCTCCGACGACCGGCCGATGGAAGAGCTCGGGCTGTCCTCGCGCGACGCGGTGGCGCTGGCCGCCGACATCGAGGACAAGACGGGCGTGGTCCTGACCGCGACCGTCGCATACAACCATCCGACGATCGCGATGCTGGCCAAGCGCATCATCGAGGGCGATCCGGATGAGGACATCGACGTCGATGCCGACCGGTTCTGGGAACGCGAACGCGACTCCGCCGACGACATCGCCATCGTCGGCCTTTCCACCCGATTCCCGAAGGCAGGCAACACCCCGGAATCGACGTGGGCGGCGTTGGCCGAGGGCCGCGACGGCATCTCGGAGCTGCCCGCCGACCGATGGACGGAATTCAAGTCCGATCCGCGGATGGTCGAGATCCTCGACAAGCGCAATCTGCGCGGCGGCTACCTCGACGACGTCAAGGGCTTCGACGCCGACTTCTTCCAGATGAGCCCGCGTGAGGTCGAGATGGTCGACCCACAGCAGCGGCTCGCGATGGAATTGACCTGGGAGGCGCTCGAACACGCTCGTATCCCGGCCAGCGACCTCAAGGGCGGCCAGGTCGGTGTCTTCGTCGGCACATCCACCAACGACTATCAGCTGATGGCCGCGCTCGGACTGGGCGAGGGCTCCGACGAGACGGCCGCGTACGCGCTGACCGGTACCGCGACGTCGATCATCGCCAACCGCGTCTCCTACTTCTACGACTTCCGCGGGCCGTCGGTCGCCCTGGACACCGCGTGCTCGTCGTCGCTGGTCGCGGTGCATCAGGCGGTGCGGAGCCTGCGCTCGGGCGAGTCCGAGGTGGCGCTGGCCGGTGGCGTCAACATGATCCTGACCCCCGCCGCGACCGTCGGCTTCGACACGATCGGCGCGGTCGCCAAGGACGGCCACATCAAGGCGTTCTCGGCCGACGCCGACGGGATGGTGCGGTCGGAGGGCGGCGGTCTGTTCGTCCTCAAACGGCTCGCCGACGCCCGCCGCGACGGCGATCAGGTGCTCGCGGTGATCTCCGGTACCGCGGTGAACTCCGACGGCCGGTCCAACGGCATCTTTGCGCCCAACCCGGACGCGCAGGTCGAGGTTCTCCGATCGGCCTACACCGATGCCGCGCTCGATCCGCGCCTGGTCGACTACGTCGAGGCGCACGGCACCGGCACGATCCTGGGCGACCCGATCGAGGCCGACGCGCTCGGACGTGTGGTCGGCCGCGGTCGCGTCGTCGGCGCGCCGGCATTGCTCGGTTCGGCCAAGACGAACTTCGGCCACATGGAGTCGGCGGCCGGCGCCGCGGCGCTGGCCAAGGTGGTCCTGGCCATGGCGCACGACACGATCCCCGCCTCGCTCAACTACGCAGGCCCCAATCCCTACATCCAGTTCGACGCCAACGGACTCAAGGTCACCGCCGAGACGACCGAGTGGCCGCGTTACTCCGGTCACGCCGTCGCCGGTGTATCCGGCTTCGGGTTCGGCGGCACCAATGCGCACCTCGTGGTACGCGAGGTGCTTCCCGGTGACCTCGTCGCAGAACCGGCTGCCGACCCGGTCGCCGAGGCCACGGCCGCCGAGACGCCGGTCGCCGCCGATCCCGACGACGACGAGGAATTTCTCACCGAGGCCGAGCGTGCGGTACTCGCCGCGCAGGCCACGACAGCCGCACCCGAAGCCGTGGTCGCCGAGCGAGATGCGGCCGAGGGGTTCGCGCCGTGTGCCGTCGAGGGTTCGGTTGTGCCCCTGGCGATCTCGGCATTCCTGCCGTCCCGGCGTCGTAAAGCGGCCGCCGACCTGCTGGCCTGGCTCGAATCCGAAGCCGGACAAGCCGCCCCGCTCGCCGACATCGGCCGCGCGCTCGCCCACCGCAATCACGGCCGCTCGCGTTCGGTCGTCATGGCCCGCTCCCACGAGGACGCGGTCAAGGGTGTGCGTGCGGTGGCCGAGGGCAAGGCCAATCCGCTTGTGTATTCAGCAGATTCGCCGGACGCCGCGTCGGCGGTGTGGTTGCTGTCGGGCTTCGGGTCCCAGCACCGCAAGATGGCCAAGCAGCTCTACACCGAGAACGCGGCATTCGCGAAGTACGCCGACCGCGTGGATGAGTTCGTCCAGCGAGAGCTCGGCTATTCGATCGTCGAGATCTTCCTCGACGACGCGCAGACCTACGCCATCGAGACCAGCCAGGTCGGCATCTACACGATCCAGGTCGCGCTCGCCGACACGTTGCGGCACTTCGGCGCCGAACCCGGTGTGCTGATCCCGCATTCGATGGGGGAGGCCTCGGCCGCCTACATCAGCGGCGGTCTGTCGCTCGAGGACGCGACCCGGGTGATCTGCCAGCGTTCACGTCTGATGGGGGAGGGCGAGTCGATGCTCGTCGGCGACGACATCCGGCTGATGGCGCTCGTCGAGTATTCCGCCGAGGACATCAACGACGTGCTCGTCGACTACCCCGATCTGGAGATCTGCGTCTACGCGGCGCCGACCCACACCGTCATCGGTGGTCCGGAGGCTCAGGTCGACGCCATCGTCGAGCGCGCCGAGCAGGAGGGCAAGCTCGGCCGCAAATTGCAGACCAAGGGTGCCAGCCACACCTCGCAGATGGATCCACTGCTCGGCGAATTGGCCTACGAGCTCACCGGTATCGAGCCGCTGCGGCCGAAGGTGGGCTTCTACAGTTCGGTCGACCGGGAGACCTACTACCGGCCCGGGCACGAGCCGGTGCACACCATCGACTACTTCCTCAAGGGACTGCGGCACAGTGTGTGGTTCTCACAGGCGATCGGCAAGGCCGTCGAGAACGGGCACCGTACCTTCCTGGAGCTCTCGCCCAACCCGGCGGTCCTCATCTCCGTTGCGGCGGTGACCTTCTCGGCCGGGCTGCACGATGCGGAGCTGATCGAGACACTGCGGCGCAAGGAGGACGAGAGCTTCGGCGTCGTCAACGCGCTGATGAAGCTGTACGTGCACGGTCACCCCGTGGACGTGGGTGCGTTGTTCGGTACCGGGCCCGACCGCGGCTTCGCCGACATCCCGCGAACCCGCTTCGAGCGCAAGAACTACTGGCTCAAGGCCGTTCTCTCTTCCGGTGGCGGCAGCGCGACGGTCCCCGGTGCGCACGTCGCCCTGCCCGACGGCCGGCACGCGTGGGAGGTCGACGCCGCGTCGGTCACCGATCCGCGTGAACTCGTGCGCGCCGCGGCGGCGCAAGTACTCTCCGAACCTGCGGTCGGTGCCGCCGTGGCCCACGGCGGGTTCCCCTCGCAGGGCTCGCTCACCACGACCCTGAGCCCACATCCGGGCGGTGCCTCGGTGACCGTGCATGCCAAGCAGGACAAGAACTTTGCGCTGCTGTTCGAGGCCGTCGTGACCGGGTCCCTCGACGGCGCCGTCTCGCCCGCCGGTGGCGCCGCCTCGCCCGCCGACAGCGCTCGTCCGGGTGCCGACGGCGCCCTGGACCCGCAGAAGATCGGATATATCGACACCTCGGTGGTGGTCGAAGACGAGATCGTCGACGACATCGGTGACAAGTGGGACCCGCAATCGGGTGAATCCATCGACGATCGGCTGGCGCGCATCGTCGGCGAGTCGATGGGATACGACCCCGAAGACCTGCCGCGCGAGATCCCACTCGTGGAGCTGGGCCTGGATTCGCTGATGGCGGTCCGGATCAAGAACCGCGTCGAGTTCGAATTCGACATCCCGCAACTGCAGCTGCAGGCGATGCGGCAGGCCGATCTCTCCGACGTCGCGAAGTTCGTCGACTACGCGGTCCATCACCGCGACGAGCTCGACAGTCTTGCCGGTGCGGATGGCGAGCTCGACACCGCCGCGCTCAACGCCTACATCGACGAGCAGAACGCCAAGCGCGCCGCCGAGCCGGCTCCCGAGCCTGCCGAGCCGGCCAAGCCGGCCAAGCCTGCCGAGCCCGCTCCCAGGCCCGCCGAACCCGCCCGCGGGCCGGCCGATATCACCTCGCAGGCCGCGGTGGCAGAGGCGGCCGGGGCCGACGTCCCGCCGCGTGATGCCGCCGAGCGCCTGACGTTCGGGGTGTACGCGGTGGTGACCAAACGATCGGCAGGCGGCATCTTCACCAAGCTGCCGGTGCTGGAAGAGCAAGTGGCGCAAGCGCTCACCGACAAGCTCAACGAGCGCACCGGCGGCGACATCGACGTCGAGGACATCCTCGACTCGGAGACCATCGAGGAGATGTCGAACTACGTTCGCAATTACCTCGACGCGGCCGCCGACACCGACGGCTTCGTCCGCTACCTGCGCCTGGTGCCGGACGGCAAGAAGACCTACGACACCACTGCCGGTGACCCCGCCCCGATGCTGCTGTTCCATCCGGCAGGCGGGAACACCGCCGCGTACGAGGCGCTGCTGAAGCGGCTTCCGCCGACGCAGCCGGTCATCGGCTTCGACCGGGTCGAGGGCACCATCGAAGAGCGTGTGCGGCAATACCTTCCGCGCCTGCGTGAAGTGGCGCCGCATGGCCCGTACGTGCTGGTCGGCTGGTCGCTGGGCGGGGCGCTGGCCTACGGCGCGGCCCAGGTGCTGCGCGCGGAGGGCGAAGAGGTGAGCTTCGTCGGGCTCATCGACGTGGTGCGCCCGCGCCACGACGTCGAGGAGACGCCGGAGACCAAACGTGCGCGCCTGGAACGGTGGAAGGACTTCGCGATCCGCAACTACGATCTCGACGCCGACATCCCGATCCCGATGGATCGGCTCGTCGAGGCCGACGACGAAGGACAGTTCGCGATCATCATGGAGATGATGTCGATGTCGGGCACCAAGATCCCCGGCGGCATCATCGAGCATCAGCGCACGTCGTTCATCGACAACCGGGCTCTCACCAACATCCGTCCGACGCCCTACGACGGCAAGGTCATCCTGTATCGGGCCGACCGGATGCACGAGGGCGCAATCGAACTCGAGCCGCAGTGGGCCGAGATCGACGAGGACGGGCGGTGGCGTGAGGTCGTCGAGGACCTCGAGATCATCCACATCGGCGGCGATCACCTGTCGATCGTCGACGAACCGTTCATCGGCAAGATCGGCGCAGACCTCACCAAGCGGCTCGGTGGCCTCGACGCCACCACCGAAAACTGAGCGATCCGCGCGGATTCGCAGACCGGACAAAGGGATACACCGCCATGGACACCACCGCAGCCAAACTCGCAGACTTGAAGGCCAAACTCGAGCTCGCCCAGGAGCCGGCCGGCGAGAAGGCGGTGGCCAAGCGGGCGAAGAAGGGGATCTTCTCGCCCCGTGAGCGTCTGGAGATGCTCTTCGACCCGGGAACATTCGTCGAGATCGGTGCGCTGGCCAAGATGCCGGGCGCCGCCGACACCGGATACGGCGACGGTGTGGTCACCGGGCACGGGCTGGTACACGGCCGGCCGGTGGCCTCGTTCTCCCACGATCAGTCGGTACATGGTGGGACGGTCGGAGAGATGTTCGGCCGCAAGGTTTCTGCACTCATGGAGTGGGCCGGCCGACTCGGCTGCCCGATGGTGGGGATCAACGACTCGGCCGGCGCCCGGATCCAGGATGCGGTCACCTCGCTGGCCTGGTATGCCGAGATGGGCCGCCGCAATGACCTGCTCTCGGGTCTGGCGCCGCAGATCTCGGTGATCCTCGGCAAGTGTGCCGGCGGGGCGGTGTACACCCCGGCCAACACCGACATCCTCGTCGCCGTCGAGGACAAGTCCTACATGTTCGTCACCGGTCCCGACATCATCAAACAGACCACGGGCGAAGAGATCTCGGCCGAGGATCTCGGTAGCGCCCACAATCAGGCGCGGTGGGGCAACATCCACCACGTCGCCGTGGACGAGAAAGCGGCGTTCGAGTGGGTGCGAGAGTACCTGCAGTACATGCCGTCGAGTTGCTACGAGCAGCCGCCGGTGATCAATCCCGGACTCGAACCGGAGATCACCGAGTCCGATCTCTCGCTCAACTCGTTCATGCCGGATTACGACAACGCCGGGTACGACATGCACGACATCATCATCAAGCTCTTCGACGACGGCGGCTTTCTCGAAGTCGGAGAGCTGTTCGCGCCCAACATCATCACCGGCTATGCGCGTGTCGACGGGCATTCGGTCGGTGTGGTCGCCAATCAGCCGAGCGTGATGGCAGGCACCCTCGACACCGACTCATCGGAGAAGGCCGCGCGATTCGTCCGCATCTGCAATGCGTTCGGCATCCCGCTGATCTTTCTCGTCGACACCCCGGGGATCCTGCCGGGACTCGTCGAAGAGCAGAAGGCGACCATCCGACGGTCCGGGCGCTTCCTGTACGCCTACGTCGAGGCCGACGTGCCGAAAGTGACTGTGGTGCTGCGTAAGGCATATGGCGGCGCGTACGCGGTGATGGGTTCCAAGCAGCTCGGCGCCGACCTCAATTTCGCGTGGCCGTCGGCCAAGATCGCGGTGATGGGTGCCGAATCGGCGGCAGCGGTGCTGACCCGGCGACAGACCGAGGGATTGTCGGCGCGGGAAGCCGACAAGGTGCGGCGCGACTTCATCGACTTCTACAACACGATGATGGCCACCCCGTATCTCGCGGCCGAACGTGGCTACGTCGATGCCGTCATCGAGCCCGCGCAGACGCGACTGCAGCTGCGAAAAGCGTTGGCGCAGTTGCGGGACAAACAGATCATCCGCACTCCGCGCAAGCACCTGCTGATGCCGATCTGAGCGATCGGCTTCCTCAGCCGACCGTGTGACCGACCAGATGCCCGATGGCGTAGGTCACGATCATCGCGATCGCACCACCGAGTACGACGCGCCACATCGGACGCCACGGTGACGATCCGCCCAGAGTGGCACCGGTGAAGCCGGTGATCGCCAGGGCGGCGAGCACCGCGATGAAGGTGATGGGAACGCGCAGGTGCGGCGGTGGCACCAGGATCGCGATCATCGGCAGCAGCGCCCCGGAGAGAAATGAGACGGCCGAGGAGGCCGCGGCCTGCCACGGGTTGGTGAGCGCGTCGGGGTCGATACCGAGTTCGATGTCGACGTGCGCCCCGAACGCATCGCGTTCGGTCAGTTCCGTGGCCACCTGGGTCGCGGTCTCGTGGCTGAGTCCCCTCTTCTCGTAGAGGCCGACCAGTTCGTCGAACTCGGCCTCCGGCTGCTCGTGCAATTCCCGGCGCTCCTTGGCCAGCAACGCCCTCTCGGTATCGCGCTGGGTGCTCACCGACACGTACTCGCCGAGTGCCATCGACACCGCGCCCGCGGCCACCCCCGCGATGCCAGCGGTGAAGATCGGGCCGCGATCGATCGTGGCGGCGGCCACGCCGATCACGATGCCCGCTGTCGAGACGATGCCGTCGTTGGCGCCGAGGACCCCCGCGCGCAGCCAGTTGAGCCGGCTGGCCAGCGAACCGACGTCGTGCGGCTCATCCGAATGCTGGTGCGGTGGTTCAACAGACCGGCGTTCGTCACCGGTTCCGCCGAGGTGGGTCATAGGTCTACTGAAGCGCCAACGCCAACGATCACGCAAGCAAGGTGAGGCTGCGGTCACGGACCGAAGACCAGGTGGCGGGCGTGCCGGCCGCTGCCGGGCGATCAGAGATGGATCGCTCTCCCACGACTCGACGCGAGCAGCTCACCCGGTCGGCGAGCGCCACGCACCGGGTCGCCGGCGACGCGCCGGCAGCCCGCTGACGCCGTCGACGAACACGCGGGCGGCCGCGTTGGTGCGATGCCTGAGGCGGGCACTCATACTCGTCCACTACTGTGTCGATCTGAGATGACTGAGCCCGCGACGCCGACGTCCACCACGCCCGATCGGCGTGGCGATGGCCGCACCCTCCATATCGGTGGCGTCCGGATTCCGTCGAATCCGCGGGTCTGGGCCACGATCTCCGTTCTCGCCGGAGCGGTGGCGATCCTGGCCGGCGTACTCACCCCCTTCCTCCCGGTCACGGTGCACACCGCGTCGATCACCTGGCCGCAGGGGCAGCAGCAGGGCGCCGCGCCGGGCATCACCGCGCCGCTGGCCGCGCAGACCGCCGCGCACCTCGACGTGACCGCCGATTGCCGGGTCCTCGCGCGCGCCGTGCGCGATACCGGCTCCGGTGCGACCACAATCTTCGCCACGATGCCCAAGGGCGCCGACAATGCCCGGCAGAGCGCGCTGTTCGTCACCGCCGATACCACTGGCGTCAGCGTCGTGACGCGCGGAACGCAGATCGCCGCGGCGACCGCCGATCAGGTGGCGAACTGCCGGAGCCTGCACGTGACCTCGGCCCGCGACGGGGTCACCGCCCACTTCGTCGGCGTCGGCACCCCGGACGCCGCGGGCACGGCCCCGCCTGCCGACCAGCCGCAGATCGCCGGACTGTTCACCGACCTCACCGGCACCGCAGGCGTGTCGGCGCACCTCGAGATCGACAACCGGTTCGACACCAGCCCGTCGGCGATCAAACTCGCCGTGATGATCATCGGCATCCTCGCGGCTGTCGTGGCGTTCATCGCGATTGCGGCCCTCGACGTCCTCGGCGGATACCATCGCCGCGTCGGGCGGATCGACGTGCGCCGGCTGCTGATGCCCCGGGCCGCCGACCTCGCCGTCACGGCGGTACTGGTGGTGTGGCATTTCCTGGGTGCCGGGTCCTCCGACGACGGCTACATCCTCGGCATGGCCCGCAACAGCTTCGACGCGGGCTACCTCGCCGACTACTACCGCTTCTACGGCATCCCCGAGGCGCCGTTCGACTGGTATTACTCCTTCCTCGCGCACTGGTCGGAGGTGTCGACGGCCGGGGTGTGGATGCGTCTGCCCGCCCTGATCGCCGGCCTGCTGAGCTGGTTCGTGCTCAGCCGCATCCTGCTGCCGCGACTCGGCGGCGCCGTGCGCCGATCGCAGTGGGCGATGTTCACCGCCGCCGCGGTCTTCGTGGCGTTCTGGATGCCGCTGTGCAGCGGTCTGCGCTCGGAGTCGATCATCGTGCTCGGCACCCTGCTGACGTGGTGGGGCGTCGAGCAGGCCATCGCCACGCGCCGGCTCCTGCCCGCCGCGGCGGCCACCCTGACCGCGTGCCTGACCCTCGCGCTCGCACCACACGGCATCATCGCGGTGGCGTTGCTCCTGGCCGGTTCCCGCCCCATGCTGCGGGTGCTGCGCCGCCGATCCGGACAATTCCTTCTCACCTGGCGTGGGCGGACCCTCTGGGGGTCGGGTGCGCCACCGCTGCTCGCGCCGCTCGCCGCGGCCGTGGGTGCGGTGATCATCGTCGTCTTCCGCGACCAGACCGTTGCCACGGTGGCCGAGTCGCTGCGCATCCGCCTGACCGTCGGCCCGACGCTCTCCTGGTTCCAGGAGTTCCTGCGCTACTACTATCTGACGCTGACCACCCAGGACGGCACGCTCGTGCGCCGGGTGCCGGTGTTGCTGTTCTTCGCGGCCGTCGCGGTGACGGTTGCCGTCATGTTGCGCCGCAAGCGGATTCGCGGCATCGATCCGGCGCCGGTGTGGCGGCTGATCGGCGCGATCGGCCTGACCATGGTGCTGTTGGGTTTCACGCCCACCAAGTGGACGGTGCAGTTCGGCATCTACACCGGGCTCGCCGCCGCGATGGCCGCCGTCACCACCGTCGCCGTCGCCCAGACGTCGCGCCGCTCGCCCCGCAACCTCTGCGTGTACATCGCCGGGCTGCTGTTCGCCTGCGCGGTCGCGGTGGCCGGCGAGAATGCGTGGGGCTGGGCCTACGACTTCGGCATCGCCTGGTTCGACAAGGCACCGGTCATCGGAGGCCACCCGCTGTCGTCGATCTTCTTGGTGCTGACCGTCATCGCGCTCGCCGCAGCGGTGTGGTTCCACCTGCGGATCGACGTCGACGCCGAACACGGCCGTACTCCCGGTGATTCGGGGCGGTCGCGACTGAAGACGGGTATCGCCTCGTCCCCGATGCTGGTGATCGCGACGCTGGTGGTCCTCGTGGAGCTCGCACTGTTCGCCAAGGCGGCCGCCGCCCGCTCGGACACCTACACCACCTTCGGCGCCAACATGTCCGCGCTGCGCGGCAACCCGTGCGCCATGGCCGACAAGGTTCTCGTCGAGAACGACCCGAATGTGGGTGCGCTGCAACCGATCGGCACCACCGACATCTCGAAGGCGCTGGCCGGCGAGCAGACCGGGTTCACCCCCGACGGCGTGGCCGGTGACCTCACCCCGGACGCGACGACGCTGGGTGCCGGCACGATCAACACCGCCGGAGATCTGTCCCGGCCGTATGTGGTGTCCGGTGGTTCGCCCGGCACCACCGGCGGCCGCGGACCCAAGGGCGTCAACGGCAGCACCGCGGCACTGCCCTTCGGGCTCGACCCCGCGACCACACCGGTGCTCGGCAGCTACGGCCACGACAACGGCACCGCCGAATTGACCTCGCTGCCGTACCGATTGCCTGCCCGGAACGCGTCGCCGCTGATCGTCATCAGCGCGGCCGGGTCGATCCTGTCGGTCGACCAGGACGGCGTCATCACCCCGGGCAGGCAACTGCACGTGGAGTTCGGCAACGTCGTCGACGGCGCCTTCCAGGCCGTCGGCGCCCCGTTCGTGCCGATCGATCCCGGTCCTGACCGGCCCAACCGGCCGTGGCGCAACCTGCGTATCCCGATGACGGCGGTGCCGCCGCAGGCCGGCGCGATGCGCATCGTCGCCGTCGACGACAACCTCGCCAACGATCAGTGGCTGGCGTTGACCCCGCCGCGCGCCCCGAAACTGGAGACGCTGCAGGATCTCGTCGGCTCGGACTCGCCGGTGCTGCTCGATCTCTCGGTGGCCAGCCAGTTCCCGTGTCAGCGTCCGGCCACGGTATCCAACGGGATCAGCGAGATCCCGCAGTGGCGGATCACCCCGGACCGGACCACCACATTCTCCAAATCCAAGTCGTGGCAATCGGCGTCGGACGGCGGCATCCTCACCGCATCCGACGCGCTGACCACGTCGAATACGGTGGCCACCTACCTCGAGAACGACTGGTATCGCGACTGGGGCAGCCTGCTGCGCCTGACCCCGCTGGTATCGGACGCGCCGCCGGCGCGGGTGCAGACGGGGACCGGATCGACGTGGGGCTGGACGCGGAACGGAGCGATCAGGGTGGTGGCCGAGAGTGACTGATCACACCGAGAAGACCGAGCCCACCGAGCTCGATCGGGACCCCGGGACCGACGCCACCGATACCCGCACCACCGAGACGGGAACGTCGGGTCTCACCCCCCGCACCATTGCCATCGCGCGGATCGTCGCCGTGACGACCGGCCTGCTGGGTATCGTGCTCGCCATCGCGATGCCGCTGTTGCCGGTGAGCTACACCAAGGTCGTCATCAACTGGCCGCAGTTCGGGACGAGCGAGCCGGGTGTGCAGAATGTGGTCGCGCCCAACGTGTCCTACACGCCGGTGAACATGGACATCGCCGTGCCGTGTCGGTTGGCCGCCGACCTGCCCGCGGCCGGCGGGGTGCTGGTGTCGACGGTGCCGTCCAACGGCGCCGAGGCGGGCAAGGTGGGACTGTTCGTCCGGGCCACCACCGACCGGCTGCTGGTCACACAGCGAAACATGGTCCTGCTCAACGTGCCTCGCGAACAGGCGCAGACCACTGCGGGCTGCACGGTGGTGATCCACGCCGACACCGGCGGCATCCGCGGCGAGATCCGCGGGCTCTCGACCGATGGTGGCGCCCCGCCCAGTTTCGCCCTCGACGACTCCAACGCCCGGCCACAGATCATCGGCGTGTTCACCGAACTGCCGAAGAACGTGGACGCGCAAGGACTTTCGTACTCCTCGACCGTCGACACGCGGTTCGTCTCAAGCCCCACCACGCTGAAAATGGCGGCCGCGATCCTGGGTGTGATCGCCACTCTCGCGTCGATGATCGCGCTGGCGGTCCTCGACCGGCAGGACGGCCGCAAGCGCCTGCGCTGGTTGCCGCGCCGGTGGTGGCGGATCACCTTGCCCGATGCGGTCGTCGTCATGGTGCTGGTGATCTGGCTGTTCGTCGGCGGTAATACCGCCGACGACGGATACCAGGTGACGGTGGGCCGGGTGGCGCCCGGTGCCGGTTATCTGGACAACTACTACCGCTATTTCGGTGCGCCGCAGGATCCGTTCGGTTGGCACTATCGATACCTCGCGCTCTGGATGCAGGTCAGCACCGCGACGCCATGGCTACGCCTGCTGCCCTTGCTGTTCGGGCTCGCCGGCTGGTTCCTCCTGTCCCGCGCCGCGTTCGGCCGGGTCGGTGCCGCGGTCCGCTCGTCGAAGGCGGCGCGCTGGGCCGGCGCATTCGGCTTCCTCGCGGTGTGGCTGGCGTTCAACAACGGTCTGCGGGTGGAGCCCATCCTGGCGGTCGGCATCCTGGCGACGTGGTTGCTCGTCGAGCGATCCGTGGCCACCGGCCGGCTGTTCCCGCTCACCCTCGGCATCGTCGTCGCCGCATTCACCCTCACCGTGCATCCCGCCGGTGCGATCGCCGCCCTGGTACTCGTTGCGGCACTTCGGCCGATCATCAAACGCCTGCGGATACGCATCCGCCGCGACGGCTGGCTGCCGGTGCTCACACCCATCGTGGCATCCGGGTTGCTGGTGCTCTACGAGATCTTCGCCGACCAACCGCTCGCGTCGATCCTCGAGGGCATCAAGGTCCAGGGGATCGTCGGCCCCACCAACAAATGGTGGACCGAGGCGATGCGCTACTACATCCTGCAGAACCCGACCACCGACGGGTCGATCGCCCGGCGCATCGGGATCTTCGTGACCTTCCTCGCGGTGATCATCATCGTGCTCACCCTGCTGGCCAAGCGACGGGTGCCCGGAGTCGCGACCGCACCGCTGTGGCGGCTGGTCGCGGTACTCGCCGGAGCCGTTGGCGTGCTGGCCTTCTCGCCCACCAAGGCCACCCACCAGTACGGCACGTTCGCCTGCCTCACCGGTGTCCTCGTCGCGGCTGCGACGACGATGATCTCGCCCGGGGTCATCCGACGGCGCTGCAATCGGACGTTCATCGCCGCGGCCGCCACCTACGTCCTGGCGGTCACCTTCGCCGGGCGCAACCAGTGGTGGTACGTGGGCAGCTACGGCATCCCATGGGGCGACGACACCCCGAAGGTGGCGGGGATCGAGCTCTACATCCCGATCCTGCTGGTCGCGATCGCGCTCACCGCACTCGGGGCGTGGCAGTACTACCGCGACGACCGGCGCGCCCAGCAGGGTCACGCCGTCGTGGAATCCACCACGGGCTTGCGTGGCCTGCTCGGGCGGATGCCGACGTATTCGCTGGCCATCGTGCTCGCGATCGTGGTCGTGTTCAACCTGATCTCGTTCGGGAAAGGTATTCAGACGCAACGGGGCTCGTGGTCGTGGGCGAGCTCCAACGTGAACGCGCTCCGCGGCAACCCGTGCGCCCTGGCCGACGCGGTGCTCATCGAGCCGGACGCGAACAAGGGCGTCCTGGCGCCCGCTCGTGTTGCCGGACAGCACGATCCGTCGCCGGGGGCGGCCCTGGCCGGTGCCGGGATGACCGGGTTCACCCCCAACGGGGTGGCCACCGATCTGGAGAACACCTACGACGAGTCCTCCGACGGGAACGATACCCAGGACCCGTCGCAAACCGACCCGACTGTCTCGCAACAACTTCCGTCGGGTACGGCCGGTGCCACCGACACCGGTGGCGGCACCACCTCCACCACGGGCGTCAACGGCTCGTCGGTCAAGTTGCCGTTCGGCCTGAATCCCGCCCACGTCCCGGTGCTGGGCAGTTTCGGCGCGCCGAACGGGCACGCACAGTTGACCTCCGACTGGTATCAGATGCCCGCCCGCAGCGACGACGCGCCGCTGGTGACGATGGCGGTCGCCGGACAGGTGTCGTTCATCGACGACGTCGCGGTCACCCACGACGGGCAGAAGGTCCGGCTCGAGTTCGGCCGGGTCGGACCCGACGGCAAGGTGACGACGGTCGGTTCGATGCTGCCGATGGGAATCGACACCGCGCCGGAGTGGCGCAATCTGCGGTTCCCGTTGGCGCAGGCACCGCCGCATGCGAGTGTGGTGCGCGTCGTCGCCGCGGACACGAGTACCGATCCGGCGCAGTGGCTGGCGATCACCCCGCCGCGGGTGACCCCGATGGTGACGCTGAATTCACTGGTGGGCAGCGAGGATCCGGTGCTGCTCGACTGGGAGGTGGCCTTCGCCTTCCCGTGCCAGCGCCCGGCCGGTGTCCACAACGGCATCCTCGAAGTGCCCAGGTGGCGGGTCACGCCCGACGCCGACGGCGAGCGCGTCAACTCCCGGCGCTGGATGGCCGGCGACTACGGCGGTCCGCTCGGCATCGTCGAGAACGACCTGAAACCGATGGTGCTGCCGTCCTACCTCCGCAACTCGTGGGCCAAGGACTGGGGCAGTCTGCAACGTCTGACGCCACTCGTTCCGCAGGTACCTGCTCAGCTTGAGGTGTCCCAGGACGTTCGCAACGGGCTCTGGACCCCCGGACCGATGCGGGCCATCACCAACTGAGCACAGCCCCCAGAGATGGACACCTCGGTGCGGTGGAAATCGAGAGGCGCCGGGTGGGGTGTGACTGGCAGAATCGGCCCCGTGGAAACCGATGTGTCTCTGTCTGTGTCGGATGCAGGTGAGCTGTTGACCCTTCAACGTGCCGCTTACGTCACCGAAGGGCAGGCGCATCACGATCTACGGCTGCCGCCGTTGATCCAGTCGCTGGACGAGTTGACGACCGAGCTCTCGGATCCGTCGGTGGTTGCGTTCGGGCTACGGGATTCCAGGTGGCGTCTGGTCGCTGCGGTCCGCGTGAACATCGATTGTGCGAAGGAGATTGCCGTGCTGGGCCGGCTGGTCGTGGCGCCGGACCTGCAGGGTCGCGGTCTGGGGAGCCGCTTGCTTGAACTGGTAGAGCAGCGACTCTCCACTGAAGTTGTTGAGTTGCAGCTGTTCACGGGCGAGCACAGCGCAGGCAACCTGCGACTCTATGCCAGATTCGGCTATCGAGAGACACACCGAACTCTGACACCAGGTGGGTACGCATTGGTCCATCTGAGCAAGCCATTGAGGTAGCGGCGGCGGCTCTGCAATGCCCGCAATTCTCAACGCCGGGTGCGGCGGGCGATGATCTCTGCGGCGAGTCGGTCGGCTTCCTCGGTGGCAGTGGTTTCGCCGCGCAGGACGCGACGGACGGCGGCTTCGTCACGGTCTGTCAGGGCCATGCCGGCCATCTCGTGGCCGGCGGCGACCGCAGCCGGCATCTCTTCTTCGGTATGGGTGACGTGCGGTGCAGCCATGTGACGTCAATCCTCCTGATCGGGTGCGCGTCCGACTCTACCCGAGATGGAGACAGTGCAGGTCAGACGTGGTCGGCGGCGGTCGCCGAACGATACTCAGTACCGGATCGGCGCCGGGCTCCAGAGTCCGCTGCGAGTCTGCGTGCCCGTGGTGATCTCGGCGTGATGGGTGACGCCGTCGTAGGGGACCAGACGCTCGAGGGAGCCCCAGTCGCGGCCGACGTCGCCCTGCAGGTAGGTCGCCAGCGCGGTGGGCTGCAGGAGCACCTGCTCCCAGCCGCGGGGTCCGCCGCCGAATGCGTCCTGCCAGGCCGACACCGCCGCGGACAGGTCGGCGCCTGGGCTGATGCGCCACTCGGGCAGTTCGGCGACGCCGTCGTGGTGGGTGAAGGGACGCTGGCAGGGGAACACCAGGCCGGAGGTCCAGTCCACGTGCACCGGCGCGGTGGAGCCGACGACCTGCTGCACCGTCTGCATCTGCGGCAACCGCGGTGGCGTGACGATGATGTAGCGGTCCGAGGTGAGGTTGTCGTCGGTGGCGATGATGCGTACCGCGGTGACGCCGTCGGGCAGATCGCTGGTGGGCACCCGGACGTTGCGCCACGAGGGCCGCGGGCCGGGATCGATCAACTGGACCGAGCCGGTGGGTTGCAGATCGGCATCGTGGGTGCCCGGGCCGGGCTTGTCGGAGGTGTACTCCAACAACAGATCCTGCGGATTGTCGAACTGTCCGGCGATCGAGAAGGTGACGAGCGGGCGGTCCCGGTAGTCGGCGGGCATCTTGTACCACCCCGACGTCAGATGCGCCGGCGTCTGCTCACCGTCCGAATAACTGCCCAGCACCGGGGTTTTCGATCGGTTGAGCTCGAAGGGCAGTGCGGCGTGGCTGCCGTTGACGCCGGGGGTGGCCACCTGCCCGGCGCCGGTGCCGCCGGCGTTGGCGATCAGGACGTCGGGGTCGGCGGCCGCGTCGCCCGCGAGCACGCCCAATGCGCCGGCGGGCGTCTTGGTGTCCAGGTCGTCGGAAATGCCGTCGGGGCCGAACCCACTGGTGGCCGGACGCGCAGACGTCGGTGGCGCGGTGGCCGGGCCGGCGAGTGGATCGGTGAGTGTCGGGTCGACCGGGGACAACTGGAAGCTGCTCGGGTTCTGCTCGACCCACACCTTGTCGGCCATGCCGCACTGCTTGCCCGCCAGCGCCTCGAGATTGGAGCGGGGGACGGAGTACGAATCACTTTGGTGGATACCGGCGAACGCAGCGGTCACGAGTTCGAAGACCACCACCGCGGCGGCCACCCACGCCAGTGGGGCCCCGGCCAACGAGTGCGCGCCCCGGCGGTACCAGGGGTGCGAGCCGGTGGGTTGCGCTACCGGATCGGGACCGGGGTCGGTGCCAGTGAACGGTTCACGGAAGTGAAACCACAACGCCAGCAACAACAACACCAGCGAGATCGCCAGCATGAGCGTGCCGAGACGGACCACGATGGTCACCTGGTCGACACCCCATGGCATACCCCAGGCCGACGAGTAGTAGTACGAGTTGGGACCGGTGAAGGCCAGGCCGACGATGAAGAACACCAGCGCCGCATACAAAGTCCGGTTGCGCCGGGAGTGCATGGCGCTCTGGCTCGCCGCGATCGCCGCGATCGCCGCCAAAGCGGCTGCGAGACCGGCGAACACGCCGAAGTGGTGGGTCCACTTGGTGGGCGTGAACATCAGGAACACCAGCGAGGCGAAGGTGATTCCGACGATGCGCCGCGTCGGGCCGATCGCCGTGCCGGGGATGCGCGACTTGCGGATGAGTACCGCCGCCGACACGACCATGCCGAGGATCATCGCCAGCACGGCGAACCGCCGGCCGATGGAGCCGTCGGCGGAGAACGCGAACAGCGTTGAGTAGCGGTCGATCTCGTTGTACCAGTGCAGCGACGGACCGAGGGCCGTCTTCATGCTCGACGCCTCGAGGAACGAGCGCAGCGTCAGATTGGCGAAGACCACGAAGATGACGAAGGTACCGGCCGCGAGGATCGGGGCGAGCAGGGCGAGGTACGAACTCCATCCGTTGCCGATGGCCCGGGCCCGTTTGATGAGCGCCAGGATCATCGGTCTGGCGCCGGCGATGAGCGCTGCGACAGCCAGCAATCCGGTGGGCCCGGCGGCGAGGCTGAACGCACCGAACAGACACGCCAGCGCCGCGGGCAGCAGCCGGCCGGTGGCGATCGAGCGTTCGACCGAACACCAGGTGAGCAGTGCACCCAGGCAGATGATCGGTTCGGGCCGCAGGCCGTTGTTGAACGGGAACCACGACGCCAGGAACACGAACGCCGCGGTCCAGCCGACGCCGGGCCGGATGGTCGCGGCCCGGCCCAGCCGGGGCAGCACTTCGTGACTGATGATCAGCCACGACACGACACCGCAGAGCAGGCCCGGTAGCCGCATCCACGGACTGGCCACCGACACGTGGCTGAGCAGTCCGAACACCTGGTAGTACCAGCCGAACGGTGCCTCCGGTGCGCCGTACCAGCGGAAGTAGTTGGCGGTGTACTCACTGTGCTGCGCGACGCGCGCCATCGTCAGCAGGTAGCCGTCGTCGGAGGTGTTGGGGCCGATGAAATGCCAGACGAGCAACGAGGCGAGCACCACGTAGTCGCGCAGATTGAGGCGCCACCAGCGGGCCGGGAAGATGCGGCGGTGCTTGCGGCCGTCGGTGGAGTCGAGCACCGCCAGCGCCGAGAGTGACAGCAACGCGCACACGATGCCGAAGATCAGTACCAGCCACTTCAGGATCGTCGGGGTGCTGGTGTAGCGCGTGTCGATGGTTGCCTGGGCGTGCAGACCACCGAGGGTCGCTGCGGGGCCGGACAAGTCGGTGAACAGCCCGGTCATCTGCGGTCGCTGGTCGGAGTTGAACAGGTCGCGATCGGCAGTAGTGCCCGTCAGCGACTCGCCCTTGTCGTTGCTCATGCCGACGAATTCGGCGGTCACCTCGTCGGAGTCGGCATGCACGACGATGTTGCGGCAGTCCTGCGACCGGATCTGCGCCAGCGTCGCCGACACCAGCGGCACGTTGCGGTTGACGACCTCGACGGTCTGCTTGTCGGCGGGATCGGTGGCAGCACCGCTCTTGCGGATGAACAGCCCACGCTCGGGCGACTTCTCGGCACCCTTGGGAGTCGTCGAGAGCAGGACCGACTGGTCGTCGCGGAGTTCGCCGACCGCCGAGCACGGCACCTGCACGTCGAGGTCGATGGGGACGTAGCTGATCAGGGGCGCGGTGACCGAGCTGATCTGACCGTGCTGCGGCCAGGTGATCGACGCGGTGGTCTGGTTGACCGGCATGAACGGCGTCGCCAAGGCGAGGAACAGACCGAGCAGGCCTGTGGTGATTGCTACGAGCTTCGCTCGCCCGACCGTCGACGCTGCTGGCACAAACAGTGATGGTAGTTGGTGGGCTCGACGCGACCGGAGCGGCCATTGCCCTCGACTACGCTGGCGATCATGCCGACCGATCCCGCCACCGACTCCGCGCCTCTGCCCATCCTGCTGCTCAACGGGCCCAACCTGAACACCCTCGGTGTGCGGGAACCGGACATCTACGGCACCGACACCCTCGCCGACGTCGTCGACCTCGCCGAGCGCACCGCCGCGGAACTCGGCTTCGGTCTCCGGGCGGCGCAGACGAATCACGAGGGCGAGATGATCGACTGGATTCACGAGGCGCGGGGAGCGGTCTGCGGCATCGTGATCAACCCGGCGGGATGGACACACACGTCGGTGGCGCTCGCCGATGCGCTCCTGATCCCCGAGGTGCCGATCATGGAAGTCCACCTCAGCAACGTCCACAAACGCGAGGCGTTCCGGCAGCACTCCTACATCTCGCCGAACGCCTCGGGGATCATCGTCGGCTACGGAATCCGCGGATACGAGTTCGCCATCCGGCGACTCGCCGAACTCGTCGGCTGATCGGTTCCGCCGGTTGTTCAGCGTTGCAGGGCCGCGCGGGCCATGTCGGCCACCGGCCCGTCGACGCGTGGACCGTGGCCGGGGAACAGGACTGTCGCCTCCAGGCCGGTGAACGCCTCGACGCTGCGTCGAGCGGCGGCCACGTCGTGCTGGAAGACGTCCGGGATGCACTGACAGCCCGAGATCCCGGAAATCGGGTGCCCGCTCACCAAGGCGTCACCGGCGACCAGCACCTCGCCGTCGGCGACGAGATAGGCGCTGTGGCCGTCGGTGTGGCCGTGGGCCGGCACCGGTACCGGATTGCCCGGCAGGCGCAGGGTGTCGGTGAACGGCCGGGTCGACTCGATGCCCTTGCGGCTCAACACTCCCAGTGGCACGACCTCCGCCAGCCACCGCCACACGCGCGGCCGGTAGGCGATCGAGGCGATGTCGATCGGCGACGCCTGCTGCAGATGCTCGCGGCGGGCGTGGGCGACTTCGGCCGGATCGGCGTAGACCGGAAAGCCGTGTCGCGCTGCGAGTCTCGCCAGACCGCCGAGGTGATCGACGTGGGCGTGGGTGAGCAGCGCGCCACGGATGTCGGCCGCGCTCGCGCCGATCTTCCTGATCGATTCCTCGACGAGATCGGCCTGCCGTGGATAGCCGCCGTCGATCAGGGTCAGTCCCGAGTCATCTTGCAGAACAACCCAGTTGACGGCATCGGTGCCGACGAACCACGCCGTCGACGACGCGCCGTCGACCCGGCTGAGCACCATGTCACCGGCGCGCATCGTCACTTCCGGACCACCAGGACGAACGGTCCGACCTCGGTGACGGTGAACCGCGGATCGGCGAACGCCTTGGGATCGAAGGTCACCGTGTACCGCTTCACATTCGGATCGTTGGGGTAGACGTCCTTGGCCAGCCGCAGGGTGTAGCCGTCGGCGGAGTAGCGGAACAGGAACACGTTGGGCGGCTTCCACGCGGAATGATCGAGCTGAGCGATCATCTCGTCGGGAGTCGTTGCCTGCGTCCACTTCTCGATGGTGGCGGCCCGCTTGTCGAATTCGGCGAGCGGATTCGCGTAATGCGACGTCAGTCCCTGGAAACCCCAGTACGGGTAGACCGAGAGGAAGCCGTAGTCGGCGGTGAGCACCACATTGCCGGTGGCCGGTCGTCCGGTCTGCTCGGTGATGAGGTGATCGATCTGCGGGTAGAACGATTCGGCGCCGGACGGGCGCTGGTCGGCACGGTGACCGTATCCGTCGGTGTCGGTGTAGGCGGTGTTGATCTCGTTGGCGAGGTAGTCCGGAACTCCTTGTGCCATGGCGATTGCGGCGACCGCGGCGATCGCACCGATGACGATCCGGATGTCCCCGAACCGGCCGACCGCCCATCGCGACAGATCGACCACGCCCAGCACACCCGCGGCGGCGAGGACCGCGACGAGGATCGGCTCGAGGCGGAAGGAGAGCAGGGTGGAGCCGGTGGCGGTGCGCAGCATCGACAGCAGGCAGAACAGATAGATGCCGACGACGGTGATCCCGAAAGTCAGTGCCACGGTGCGGGTGCGAAAGCGCACCAGAATCCACAGCAGCCCGATCATCGTGATCGCGCCGGTCAGACTCAGCTCGAACATCGGCAGCGGCAGCACCGATCCGCGGCCGGGGAGATAGTGTTCGGCAGTGCCACCGCTGGCGGGTGTGTTACGCAGCCGCGCAAGCAGATACGGCGTCCACACCAGCAACGCGATCAGTCCGGAGACCACCGCCATGACGATCAGCCGCACCGCCACCGCAAGGACGAGACCACGCCGAGCAGCGGAAACCTCCGGCGCGGCAACGGCTTTGTTCGCGGCCCCACGCCAGCCGAGCGCGACCACCACCAGCGCCATCAAAACCGCGACCCCGGCGAACAGCCCGGCATAGAGCGTGTAGGAGGCGGCGCACAGTCCGAGGAAGACCCCGCCCGCGACGACCGCCCACCAACTGGTGCCCGAGCGCAACGATCCCGACGGGCCGTCGGCGAGGCGTCCGTGTCCGCGCAACCCGTACATCATCGGGACCAGCAGCGGAATGCCGATCAGGATCAACACCGCGGCATACGGTTCGGGGCCGGCCTGCATCAGCGTCGTCGTGGTGACGGCCAGGGCGACCGCCGCGCCGCGATCGGCGCCGAGCATCCGGTTCCACAGCACCACGCCGACGGCGGCGGCCACGGCGATGGTGAGGATCGCCCACGGCTTGAACGCCTCCCACCCGGGCTGACCGACCGCATTGGCGAACCGCCCGCCCCACCAGAACCAGCCGGCGGGGTAGTAGGGCGCCAGATCGGGGTAGGTCATGTCGGCCAGGTGCGGGCTCGAGGTCAGCCGGGTCAGGTATTCGGTGCGGAACTGCTGGTCGACCGACAGCCCGCCCAGGTACAGCCGCGTCGCGCCGAGCGGCATGCCGAGGGTGGCGGTGACCAGCCCGGCCACGCCGATCGTCGATGCCAGGGTCGTCAGCCACCGCGAGCGGCGGTAGCGGTACAGGATCGCCGCGGCCACGACGAATGCCACCGCGACCACCTGGCCCACCGTGGTCAGCGCCCGCGTGACGTTCGACGAGTTGAACGCCGGCCATCCGACGGCGTCGATGATCTTCAGCCCGGCCAGCGAGACGACGGCGGCGGCGACGACGGCCACGATCAGGTCGATCAGCGTGGCGACGCGCCCAGGGATGTGTCGACGCGGCGTCGGCGCTGCCGTGGGCGTCGGCGGACGGGGGTCGTCGAGGGCCGGGGTCTGCGTTCGCGTCACGCCACTGGTTCTGACGTGTGCGAAGACTTCGGGCGCGGCGTTGGCGTTGTGGTCACGGCGTCGATTGTAGGTGGGACGGTCCCTGGTCAAGGTTGCCGGATGAGCCGCTGAGCGGACCATCCGGCAACCTCGAGCGCTAGGAGGCGCGTTTGAGAAGTCTCGCTGCGCGGCGACTGACGGGGCGACCGGTCTTCTCACTCGCCGTGGCCGCCACCTTCGCGGCCGCCTCCAGAACACCCTTGCGGTGGCTGTCGGCTGCCTCCGCGGACTTCTGGCGTGGAACCGAGGTCATTCGTCATGATCGTCTCCTGTCCCTTCCTTCCAGCTTCTGTGCGGCCGCACGCGATCTTTACACCGGCAGCTTGCGGAACACCTTTCGCGGGACGTGACGGAGTCCCATCATGATGAAGCGGAACGGGCCGGGCACCCACACGATCTCCTTGCCTGCGTCCACCGCCGCGGCGACGGCCCGCGCGACGTCTTCTTTGTTCACCGTCAGCGGCGCCTCGTCGACGTGGGCCGACAGCCGGGTGCGGACCTGGCCCGGGCGCACCACGAGGACATGCCCGCCGAACGGTGCCAGCGCCTCACCGAGGCCGAGGAAGAAGCCGTCGAGGCCGGCCTTGGACGACCCGTAGACGAAGTTGGAGCGCCGGACGCGTTCGCCGGCAACCGAACTCATCGCCACGATCTGCCCGTGGCCCTGCGCCTTGAACCGCTCGCCCAGCAGCACGCCGACGCTGACCGCGGCGGTGTAGTTGATGGTCACCTCGGTGACGGCCTTGCCGTGGTCCTGCCAGACGGCCTCGTCGTCGAACTGCACGCCCGCGGCCACGATCGCCAGATCGATGTCGCCGGCGGCGAAGGCCTTCTCGATGACCTCGGGGTGGGTCTCGGGCTTCAAGGCGTCGAAGTCGATGACCTCGACGGCGGTGGCACCGGCGGCCTTGATGGTGCTGACCGCGGCGTCGGCGGCCGGGTCACCGGGGACGACGGCGAGGACCACGCGTGCCGGGCCGCGCGTCAAGAACTCGCCCGCGATGGCCAGGCCGATCTCGGAGCTGCCGCCGAGAACGAGGATGGACTGCGGGGCGCCTACGGCGTTGAACATGAATGGATTCCCTCTGCTGTCGAAAGCTGTTGTGCGGTGCGGATACTGCGAGCGACTCAGGCGAGTTCGAGGCGTCGCCCCATGTCGGACATGAAGACGCCGGTCGGGTCGATCTTGCGCCGGACGGCGATCCAGGAGTCGAGTTCGGGATACATCTTGCGGAAGTTCTCCGCCGACGTCCGCGAATCCTTCGCGGTGTAGAGCCGCCCGCCCATCTCCATCACCCGACGGTCGAGGTCGTTGAGGAACTCGGCCAGCCCGCGTTTGATCGGAAAGTCCAGGCAGACGTTCCAGCCCTTGAACGGGAAGCTCAGCGGCGCCTTGTTGCCGTCCCCGAACAACTTGATGACGTTGAGGAAGCTGACGTGTCCCGACGCCTGGATGTCGGTGATGATCTTCTTGAACTCTGGTTCGTTGCCGGTGGGCACGATGAACTGGTACTGGGCGAAGCCGCCGCCGCGGCCGTAGCCGTTGTTCCAGTCACCGATGATGTCGAGCATGTGATAGAACTGCGCCAGATTTTTCACGGCACCGCGCTTGTCGCCGCCCATCCGGTAGTAGGCCTCGCCGACGATCATGAAGTCGAGCTTGTTCGCCAGCCCACGCGGGAAGACGTTCGGCAGGCTGATCAGCGGCTTGTTGTTGAAGGTCAGTGCCTTGGCCCGCAGCTTGCGCGGCAGCTCCTCGAGGGTGGCGAGGTTGCCGCGGCTGAAGGTTCCGCGCCCGAGTTTCGGCGGACCGCTGATGGTGTCGAACCAGCCCGACGCGTACTCGAAGCCGTCCTCATAACGGTCCTTGAGGTGCAGATCGATCGTTTCGTCGAGGTTCGAGGTGGTGAAGGTGTCGGCGATGAAGAACGCGCTCTCGGTCCGCTTCATCGCGATCTTCGCGCGCAAGATGATGCCGGTCAGACCGATCCCGGCGACCGTCGCCCAGAACAGCGAGCCGTCGGGGTCGTCGTCGGAGCCGTCGGGCGCCAGTGTCAGGATGCGGCCGTCGGCGACCAGCAGTGCCATCTCGACGACGTGGTTGCCGAAGCTGCCCTGGCTGTGGTGGTTCTTGCCGTGGATGTCGTGGGCGATGGCACCGCCCACGGTGACCTGCCGGGTGCCGGGCAGCACCGGAACCCACAGTCCGTACGGCAGGGCGATCTGCATCAGCGCGTCGAGCGACAGCCCGGCGTCGACGTCGACGATGCCGGCTTCCTCGTCGATCGAATGCACCCGGGTCAGGGGCGTCATGTCGATGGTCAGCCCGCCCGAGTTCTGCGCGGACTCGTTGTAGGAACGGCCGAGCCCGCGGGCGATCACGCCTCGCTTGAGGTAGTCGGGCTTGTCCGCATTGTCGTCGGCGACGCGGGCCACTGCCTCGGCGATGAGCTCCGGATATGGCGTGGACAGCACGTGTCCCTCGATGGGGGTGGTGCGCGACCATCCGACAAGTGCTCGGGTCGTGATCGGCAGCAATTCTTCTGTAGACATCGGGGTAGAGAGTACCCGCATGCGCCGACGCCCCAGCCAGGTCGTGGGAGCCGGGTCGTGTGGGCGGCGCGATCACCAGGCGAGGACCGCGGCGGCCGCATTGCGTCCCGGGATGCCGCTCACCCCGCCGCCGCGTCGTGCGCCGGCGCCGCAGAGCAGCAACCGCGGATGCCTGGTCTCCACGCCCCACCGGCCGACTTGGGCGCCGGTCTGCGCCCACGGCCACTGCAGCGAACGATGGAAGATGTTGCCGCCCGGCAGTCCCACGGCCGCGGCCAGATCTTGCGGCGTCTTGACCTCCAGGCAGGCGTTGCCGTGCGTGTCGGTGGCGATCACCGACTGGATCGGTTCGGCGAGAACGGAATTCAGTGACGCGAGGGTGGCCTCGACGGCGTCGGCGGTGGCGCCCGGTGCGGCGAACACCTCGGGCGGCATGTGTAGACCGAACAGCGTCAGGGTGTGCATGCCCGCGAGTTCGGGCCCGAGGACCGACGGATCGGCGAGGGTGTGGCAATAGATCTCGCACGGTGGCAGTGCGGGCACCTGATCGAGGCGGGCCTGCGCCCATGCGGTCTGCAGCTGCTCGTAGGACTCGTTGACGTGGAAGGTGCCGGCAAATGCGGCCCGCGGGTCGACGCTTGCGTCGCGCAGCCCGGGGAGCCTCTCGAGGAGCAGGTTGATCTTCAGTTGCGCACCCTGCGGCGCGGTCTCGGTGTCGACGGGCGCGTCGAGCATCGTGTTGAGTACCGTCGGCGCGCACGCCGCGTGGATCATCGAGCCGCGCACGCTGCCGACGCGCTGCCGATTCCCGGCGGTCTCGGTCATCACGTAGTCGACGGTGCCGTCGTCGGGGTCGACGCCGATGACCCGGCAGTTGGTGTGGATGACCGCGCCGGCGGCGACCGCGGCCTGATAGAGCGCCCCCGACACGGCGCCCATCCCGCCGACGGGCACGTCCCAGTTCCCGGTGCCGCCGCCGATCAGGTGATAGAGGAAGCAGATGTTCTGCCGCAGGGAGGTGTCGTGCAGGTCGGCGAACGTGCCGATCAGCCCGTCGGTGGCGACGACGCCGCGCACCACATCGTCGTCGAAGTACCGCTCGATCACCTCACCGAGCGGCCGGGTGGTGAGCAGTTCCCACAGGTGCGCCGACTCCGCGTCGGCGGCCGGGTCGGCGTGCGCCACCAGCTCGTTCATCTGCTCGCGAGAGCGCAGCGGTTCGATCAGGGTGGGGAAGACCCGGCGGGCGATCTGCCCCATCTGTTCGTAGAACCGCCGCCACGCAACGAATTCGGTGTCGCCGCCGGCGGCCCGGGCAAAGGACACGGCGGTGGCGTGCTCGTCGGCGGTGTCGACGAGCAATCCGCGCGACGGATCCGACGGCAGCGGGGTGTAGGAGGAGTGGCGCCGCCGGACCAGTTCGACGTCGAGTTCGAGATCGGCGATGATCTCGGGCGGCATCAGCGACACGAGGTAGGAGTAGCGCGACAGCCGGGCCGCGACACCGGGAAAGGGCGTGGCCGACACCGCTGCCCCGCCGACGTGGTCGTCGGACTCGAGGACCAGCACCGAGCGGCCCGCGCGGGCCAGGTATGCGGCCGCGGTCAGACCGTTGTGGCCGGCCCCGATGACGACGTCGTCATAGGCCGCTCTCGACGCCGGGGGCCCGGCTGCTGCCATCGCCATCGGCTACCTCATGATTCGCGCCAGGAACGGGGTGGAGTCGGGGATGGACGCGAGCACCGTCCCGGAATGGTCCTGGTTGGGATAGACGTGGAACTCGACGGGCTGCCCGGCGGCGACCATCTGCGCGTAGAGCGACAACGCCGACGGGGCCGGGACGTCGGTGTCGAGGAGCCCCTGGCCGAGGAAGATCGGCCGGTCATAACCCGAGTACGGGGTGCCCATGTACTCGGCGAGGGCCTCCCGGATACCGGGGATCGTCGCGACCGGCGCGGCGAGGAATTGGGCGAGGGTGACGCCCTTGGCCTGCGGCGCCATCTCGGCGTAGCAGAGCGTGCGCGCCTTGGCGACCAGTTCGCGGCCCTTCGGGGCGAGGATCTTCTCGACATGCAGGTCGGGGCGGGCTTCGGAGAACCCGGCGAAGATGTAGGCGGTGTAGGCGTTGAGCGCGGCGGGCAGCGCAATCGGCGCCGGCGGGGCCAGCGCCACGATCTGCTCGATGTTGGCGGGGGTGCCGGTGGCGACCACGCCGCGGTAGTCCAGACCGCTGCCGGTCGACAGTGCGGTGGCGCGCCGGGCTGCGTTGAGGGCGGCCCCGGCGCCCTGTGACTGGCCGACGATCGCCCACTTCTCGGACAACGGCAGACCCATCTGATGGGCGGCGATGACCGAGTCGACGACGGACTGCGCCTCCGCGGTCCCGCTCAGGTAGTTCATGAATCCCGGGGTGCCCAGGCCGACGTAGTCGGTGGCGACGATCGCATAGCCCTGATCGAGCCAATGTCCGAGGTAGGTGGCGTCACGTTCGCTGTGGGGCAGCACCGACGGCGCGCAGTTGTCGCCGAGCCCGGTGGTGCCGTGCGCCCACGCGATGACCGGGTATCCGCCGGCCGGTGCGGGCCGTTTCGGCAGGAGCACCTCACCGGAGCTGACCGCGGGACGTCCGTGGATATCGCGGGTGGCGTAGAGGATCCGGTAGGCGCGTCCGGCGGCGGGCACGCTGACCGAGGGGGCGAGCGGCACCTGCGCGATCAGGGTGCCGGGGGCGCCGATCGGGCCGTGATAGTCGGCCGCGTCGAGGCCGGAGGTGACCGGGGCGGCGGTCGCATCGGCGTGCGCCGGGGCAACTGTCCAGGTCGCCAGTGAGATCAGAATCCCGATGGTCAGGGTCGAGATCCCGATGCGGGAACGGATGCGGCGTGCAGACGAGGTGCGGGGAGCTCGATCGGGCATGGATCGAACCTAACGCCCAGCGCAGTGGGCCGCACCATTCTCCGGCTACTGCGCCGGTTGGCGGGCGCGCGCACCGCTGTGCGCCATATCCTTGGTGGGTGGAGATACCGTCGGTGACCCTCGCATCCGGTTTTTCGCTGCCGCTCGTCGGGCTCGGCACGTATGACATGCTCGGAATGCCGTGTGTTCAGGCGGTTTCCCATGCGCTCGACTCGGGTTATCGGTTGCTCGACACCGCGTCGCGGTACTCCAACGAGCGCAGCGTGGGTCTCGGGATCGAGGAATCGGGTGTGGACCGGTCCGAGGTGATCGTGGCGACCAAGCTCGGCGGTGGCGACCAGGGCTTCGACGAGGCGATCACCGCCGCCAAGGAGAGTGCGCGCCGCCTCGGGGTCGCCTACATCGATGTCTACCTGATCCACTGGCCGTGCCCGAGTCTGGGGCGGACGGTCGACTCCTGGAAGGCGTTGCTGACCCTGGCCGACGAGGGGTTCATCCGGGTGCCCGGGGTGTCGAACTTCAAGGAGCACCAGCTGCAGGAGCTCTATGACGAAACCGGGCGATGGCCGGAGCTCAACCAGATTCAGTGCTCACCGGCCCTGGCGCGCACAGAACTGCGGGAATTCATGCGTGACAACGATATTCATGCACAGGCGTGGCATCCGACGGGGCGCAAGGATGGGATGTCGGGGGATGCGACGGTCATCCGGCTGGCCCGCAAATACGGCAAGTCGCCCACCCAGATCGCGTTGCGGTGGGCGGTGCAGCAGGGCATCGGCGTGGTCCCGAAGTCGTCACACAAGGGCCGGCAGCTCGAGAACATCGATCTGTTCGGCTTCGAACTCGACGCCGACGACCTCGCGGCCCTCGCCGAACTCGATCGTGGCGAGGGTGCCGCGCGTAACTCCGACGTCGAAGAGGAGTTCTGAAGGTCTAGGGTGTCAGCGTGGTAGAGCCCAGCCCCGACGAGCCGAACGACCTGCACCAGGCTTCGCACGAGCATCATCCGAACCATGACGACTTCCGGACGCGGCACGCGCCGATGGCCCCGGAACTCCCGTTCGACGACCAAGAGGCGTCGACGAATCTGCCGTTGGCGACGCAGATCTTCCGGTTCGTCGTCACCGGGGTCGGCTCGGGCATCCTCGACTTCGGGCTGACCGCGATCCTGCAGTACGCGCTCGGGATGCCCGCCGGGTTCGCCAAGGCGATCGGCTTTGTCTGTGGCACGACGACCGCCTACATCTTCAACCGGCGCTGGACGTTCCGCGCCGAGCCGAGCATGGCCCGGTTCGTTGCGGTGGCCGTGCTCTACTGCGTTACGTTTGTCGTCAATGTCGGGGTCTATACCTATCTCTCCCACCTGTGGCCGGAAACGGTGCTCTACAGCCTGCTCGGCTACGTCATCGCCCAGGGGCTGGCGACCATCATCAACTTCATCGTGCAGCGCACGGTGATCTTCAACATCAAGTGACCGGTGTGGGGCCTGCTCGCCGTGTCGGCCGCACCGGCGGCCGATACCGGTGCGTTAGTCTCGGTGCGGGTCGGGGCGACCACGACTCGTCACGCGCACTGATTATGAGGGCCGATGCAGCAGGAAATTGAGCGGACGCTTGTCCAGCGAACGCTATTCGCGGGACCGCACCCCCGGGTGGCTCCGGGTATGTACGTCACCGCGAACCCGGCGATGGTGCGCGCCGACCGGACCGGGGTCCGGATGGAGCCCGGTGCAATTCTGAGCACCAACACCTACTTCGGGCGGTTCGCCGCGAGCTACTGGCAGCGCTACACCGCGATCACCGCGGTACGGCTGGAATTCGACCACGATTGTGCACCCGACGCGACACTTCGGGTGGAGGTCAAGGCATCCGATGCGGGCGGCCGCTGGCGTCCCGTCGACGCCGTCGAGGTCACCGGCCGCGGCCGGTCGGTTCTCGACCTCGACGTCCGCCGATTCGTCGACGGCGGCGGCCTCTGGTTCGACGCCACCGCGATCGGTGGTGGCGCGCGGATCGCGGAGGTGACGTGGTCGGTGCCGCGTCCGCAACGCAACCGGCTGATGTCGGTGGTGATGTGCACGCACAACCGCCCCGCCGACGCCATCTCGACGCTGCTCACGCTGGCCTCGGATTCGATCGCCCTCGACCTCATCGAGTCGGTGTACGTCGTCGATCAGGGCACGCAGCGGGTGGACGCCCACGACGAGTTCCCGGCCGTCAAGGACGTACTCGGACCGCGGTTGCAGTATCTGGTCCAGCCGAATCTCGGTGGGGCAGGCGGCTTCAACCGCGGCATCCACGAATTGACGCGAACCGGCGAGTGCGACACCGACATCGTCGTCATGGACGACGACATCCTGTGCGAGCCGGAATCGGTGGTCCGCCTCTCCGCCATGGCCAACAATGCCGTGCGGCCGGTCATCGTCGGCGCGCAGATGCTGCTGTTGTCGGAGACCTACCGCGTCCACATGACCAGCGAGTGGGAAGCCCTCGACGAGTTGAAGGCCGGCCGCCCCGGTGCCGGTGGGCGGGCCGGGCTCAATGCCCTGAAGAAGCATCAGGACGCGCGCGGCGATGCCGGCTGGAACGGGTGGTGGACAGCCCTGCTGCCCGCGGAGGCGGTGGTGGCGGCCGGACTGTCGTTGCCGCTGTTCTTCCAGTGGGACGACATCGAGTTCGGGATCCGCGCCCGCAAGGCCGGTTTCGCGACGGTGACGTTGCCCAATGCCGGTGTGTGGCATGCCGACTTCCACCTCAAGGACTACGACGACTGGTCGCGGTATTTCAGCTGGCGCAACGCGCTGATCGTGGCGGCCATCCACGGACGCTTCGATCCGACGGAGGTCGCGACCGTGGTGGCCCGCGAGATCACCGGCCACATCGTGTCGATGCAGTACGGGTTGGCCGAGACCTTCCTGCTCGCGGTGCGCGACTTCATGTCCGGGCCATCGATCCTCGCCGACGGCGGCCGCTCCAAACTCGGCGAACTCGCCGAGCTGCGCGCGCAGTACCCCGACACGGTCCGGCACGAGGCCACCGAGGGACTCGTCGGCGATCCGCGCATCGTCACCAAAGGCCATGAGCCCAAGGAGAAGAAGCTCGACCAGGTGATGGCCAAGCGGGTCGTGCAGCAGGTGCTCGGCCGGGTCCGGGGCGGCCGGGTGGCGATCCCGGCGGACAGCGCCCGGTGGTGGCACGTCGGCCTGTTCGCGGAGGCCATTGTCACCGATGCCTCCCAGACCGGCGTGCGAATCCGCCGCCGCGACAAGCAGATCGCGGTACGTCAGTTCCGTGAACTCACACAGGTATGCCTCGAACTGAGGCGGAACGCGCCGCGCCTGGCCGCGCAGTGGCAGGCGGCGCTGCCGGAACTCACGAGTCATGAGAACTGGCAGCGACTCTTCGACGGCGACTGACTCGCCGCCGACTGATCGTCGGCGAGTCCTCGTCGCCGCGACGCTGGTCGGTCTGCTCGGCTTGCTGCTCGCGGCCGCCTGGTCCTGGCAGCCGTCGTTCTGGTACGACGAGGCCGCCACCATCTCGGCGATCAATCGCTCGTACCCCCAACTGTTTTCACTCGTGCATCACACCGACGCCGTGCATGCGGCCTACTATGTGGTGCTCAAGGCGTGGGCGTCGGTCTTCGGGTTGTCGGAGTTCGCGGTGCGCTTCCCGTCGGCGATCGCTGTCGGCGCGGCCGCGGCGGCGCTGGTGGTCCTCGCCGAACGGCTGTGGGATCTGCGGTTCGGGGTGCTCGCCGGTCTCATCCTGCTGACCATCCCGCGGGTGATGTGGGCGGGCAGTGAAGCCAGATCCTATGCGGGCACGCTGTTCCTGGCGATCGTGGTCACGCTGCTGTTGATCATCGCCGCCGATCGTGGTCGCTGGTGGTGGGTGGCGTATGCCCTCGGCGTGGTCGTCATGGTGGTCTGGTTCTTCTTGGCGATCACCCTGCTCCTTGCGCATGCGCTGTATCTGTTGTTGTTGCACCGGAAGGCCATTCGCGGGTTCACGATCGGTACTGCGGTGGCGGTTCTGGCGTTGGTGCCGTTCGGGCGGTGGGCATTCGGTCAGCGCGAACAGGTTTCGTGGATTCCCGACATGTCGGTCCAGCGGGTGTGGACGTATGCGCGCTTCGAGTTCTTCACCGGTTCGGTGGCGTACCCGATCGTCGCCGGACTGGCGCTCGCGATCGCACTCATGGCGGCGGTGACGACGTGGCGTCTGGACGGCGTCCGCCCGTTCGTGCTCGCCTGGTGCTGGTTGCTGCTCCCTGCGGCGGTGATCTTCGCGGTGTCGTGGACGGGCACCCATCTGTACGCCCCGCGGTATCTGGTGTTCACCGTGCCAGGTATGGCACTGCTGCTGGCGTGGTCGGTGACGGTGCTGGCCCGCGAGAGTCGCTGGGTGATCGGCGTTGCGCTGATCGCGCTGGTGGCCGCGGCGGCGCCCCAATACGTCACGCAGCGTGGCACATACGGTCATCTCGGTGGCAGCGACTTCTCCACCGTCGCCGACTACATCGGTGATCACGCCGAGCCGGGAGATTGCGTCGCCTTCGGGTCCGCACCGTCGTGGAGCCCCATCTCACAGCGGGTGACCTTGCGGGCCAAGCCCGCCGACTTCGCCGGGCTTCGGGACATCGGCGCGCGAGTCGCCGCCGCGCCTTCGGGTCGGATGTGGGACCTCGAGAGACCGGTCCCCGCGTATCGCTACTTCGCGAGAAGTTGTCAGGTGATGTGGGTCGTCGCCGACGGCGAACGAAGCCGACGCGCGGTCGAGTTCCCGGGCGGTATGTCCGACTGGTACTTCGAGCCGTATCACTTCACGAATACGCCGCTGTACCGGCAACTCTCGGCCGCCGGACTCCACATCACCGATCGCACCGAGTTCAATCACTCCCAGGTCGTGCGCATGCAGCGGTGAGTCGGTGCCGCCGCGTCAGCCGTTGACCTTGGCGATCACGGTGTCGGCGTAGGAGTTCAGATGGTCGAGCTTCTTCTGTAGGGGTTCGGTGTCGGCGCCGGTGATATACGGCAGCCGGAAGCCGACGATCACGTCGGTGATGCCCTTGTCTTCCAGGCGTTTGCAGCCGTCGACGGTGTAGGCGTCGAGCGAGATGATGTGGATCTCGAACGGGTCGTTGAGTTTTCCCTCGGCCTTGCGGATCTCGGTGATCCGGTCGAGCAGGGCGTCGAGCTCCTCCGGTGGTCCGCCGCCGTGCATCCAGCCGTCGCCGCGGATGACGGCCCGGCGCAGCGCCGCATCGGCGTGCCCGCCCACGAGCAGGGGGATCGGTTCGGTGGGGGCAGGGCTCATCTTGATCTTGGGGATGTCGTAGAACTCGCCGTGGAACTCGAAGTATTCACCGGTGGTGAGTCCGCGGACGATGTCCATGCACTCGTCCATTCGCTTTCCGCGCCTGCGGAAGTCGACGCCCATGATGTCGTAGTCCTCGGGCCAGGGGCTCGTGCCGACGCCCAGTGCCAACCGGTTGTTTGTCAGGTAGGCGACCGATGCCGCCTGCTTGGCCACCAGCGCCGGTGGCCGCACGGGGAGTTTGAGGACGAACGGGGTGAAGCGGATGGTCGAGGTGACCGCGCCCAGTGCGGCGGCCTGGATGAAGGTCTCGATGAACGCCTTGTCCTCGAGGAACTCGCGGTTGCCGTCCGGCGTGTAGGGATAGGTCGCGTCGGATTCCTCGGGATAGGCCAACGAGTCCGGGATGGTGAAGCCCGCGAATCCGGCTTCCTCCGCCGCCCGCGCGAGGGGCGCGTAGTAGGTCGGATCGGTCATCGCCTCGGCGAAGGTGAAACGCATGGTCATGGCTCCCGGTGTCGTGGTCTCGCCACCCAGAGTAGAACACGTTCTAATTCTGCGGGCAAGATCGCCGCAGCCCGCAGCCCGCAGCCCGCAGCCCGCAGCCCGCAGCCGGACTGCCCGTAGGACGCGGGTCTACTATTCCGGCCGGACGAAGTGCTCGCGGCGGCCGAGGCGCTGCAGGCGCAGCCATTCGGCGAATCCGGTGACGTCGCGCTGCTGCACGAGGAAGTACCAGCCGAAGCGCGCGTACTCCTGGGGGAGCAGTTTGCGCATACCGGGCTGGGCCATGAGGTAGCCGCGGTTGCGGTAGGTGAAGAACCGCTTGGTCGGGTTGTCCGGATACTGCGTGTGCATCCGGCCCCCGAGGATCGGCCGGAACTCGTCGGAGCCGTAGGGGTGCAGATACGCTGTGGTCAAACAGGTTCCGAAGGCCAGCCCGGAACGTTGCAGGCGCCGATGGGTTTCCACCTCGTCGCCGCGGAAGAACAGGCGGAGGTCGGGGACGCCGATCATCTCCAAGGTCTCGGCCCGGAACAGCGCCCCGTTGAACAGCGAGGCGATGCCGGGGAGAAGGTCTTCGCCACTGTCCTCGCCGTCCTCGAACAGTTCGGATCGCCTACGCCGCCAGGCGATTCCACGCCGCAGCGGAAAGGCAAGGGTGTCGGGATCGTCGATGTTCACCACGACGGGCGACACCTCGGCCAGGTCGTGGCGTCGCGCGCACCCGAGGAGGGTCTCGAGCACCTCGGGGCCCTCGGGCCGGCCGTCGTCGTCGGCACACCACACCCAGTCGGCACCGAGCGCCAGCGCATGCAGCATACCCAGGGCGAAGCCGCCGGCCCCGCCGAGGTTGCGCTGCGAACCGAGATAGGTCGTCGGCACCGGTTGGGCCGCAACGAGTTCGGCGACCTGCGCTTCGTCGGCGTTGTCGACGACGACGATGTGGTCGACGGGCCGGGTCTGGCCGGCCAGCACCGTCAGCGACGCGCTCAGCAACTCGGCTCGCCGGTGGGTCACGACCACCGCGATCACCTTGCCCTGCATGCTCATTCGCCCTCGGCGTCCTCGCGCTTCATACCCGAGATCACCTCGCGCACCTGGGCGGCGGCCTGCGGCCCCTCATAGGCCTCGACCACATCCTCGATGCCGCCGTCCATCCGGATCTCACCGTGATCGATCCACAGTGCCCGGTCACACAATTGCGCCAGGAATTCGTTGGAGTGGCTGGCGAAGACGAGGATGCCCGACCGCGCCACCAACGCCTCGAGCCGGGTGCGGGCCTTCTTCATGAAGTCCGCGTCGACGTTGCCGATGCCCTCGTCGAGGATCAGGATCTCGGGATCGATGCTGGTCACCACGCCGAGCGCCAGCCGCACGCGCATGCCGGTGGAGTAGGTGCGCAACGGCATGTTCAGGTAGTCGCCGAGCTCGGAGAACTCCGCGATCTCATCGGTCTTCTTGAGCATCTCCTTACGGCTCATACCCATGAACATGCCGCGGATGATGATGTTCTCGTAGCCGGAGATCTCCGGGTCCATACCGATGCCGAGGTCGAAGACCGGCGCGACCCGGCCGACCACCTGGCAATGGCCGCGCGTCGGCTCGTAGATCCCCGACAGCAGCCGCAGCAGCGTCGACTTGCCGGCACCGTTGTGGCCGACAAGTCCGACGCGATCACCGTGCTGCAGATGCAGATTGACGTTCTTGAGCGCCTCGACGACGATGACGTTCGACGCATTCGCGCCGATCACGCCACCGGCCGCGCCCATCACCGACTTCTTCAACGACCGTGTCTTGGCGTCGAAGATCGGAAAGTCGACGCAGGCGTCCCAGGTGTCGACCCGGACGTTGCTCTTGCTCGTGGCCATCGTTGTCGTCGCCTTATCTCCGCCGGTCGCCCATGGCGCGGCGGTCACACCCAATAGGCCACGCGGGCCCGGTAATTGCGCATCACGGCCAGTGCCATCAGCCAGCCGACCACGGTGCAGCCGATGACGATCAGCCAGTGATAGAAGGCCACCGACTCACCCAGCAACGGGCCGCGTGCGATGTCGAGGTAGTGGTACATCGGGTTCAGCTCGACGAGCCGCAGCCGCGCCGACTTCTCGCCGCTCTGGCGTCCCAGACTCTCGGTCGTCCAGATGATCGGCGTCATGAAGAACACCAATTGCACAGCCGTGGTCAGCAGCTGACCGATGTCGCGGAAGCGGGTCGAGAGAATTCCGAACACGATCGAGGCCCACACGCCGTTGAGCACGAACAGCACGATCGCCGGGATCACCAGGATCACCGTCCAGTTGATCGGCTGTGGGAACACGATCAGGATCACGATGTAGATCACGATGTTGTGGGCGAAGATGATCAGCTGACGCCACACCATGCGGTACACATGCACGCTCACCGGGGACGGCAACTGCTTGATCAGGCCCTCGTTCTTCGAGAACACCTCGGCGCCCTCGAGGATCGAACTCTGGATGAAGTTCCAGAAGATGAACCCGAGCGTCACATACGGCAGGAACGACTTGATGTCCATGTGGAACAGCTGGCCGTAGAGCAGCCCCATGGCCACCGCTGTGACGCCGGTGGCGATCGTGATCCACAGCGGGCCGAGAAGAGAACGGCGGTAGCGTTGTTTGATGTCCTGCCAGCCCAGATGCAGCCACAGTTCCCGGGCGCGCAGACCATCGGACAGGTCGCCGAACGCGCGCGCCATGGACCGCGAACCGGCGCCCGATGGCGGCGGCGGGATCCGACCCTCGCTTACTTCCGCTGACACGAGGCCACAGCATACAAGCGCCGTGCGGACGCTCTCCGCGCAGCGTGGGTGATCAGCCCAGATGTCGTGATCAGAGGTACTGCCCGGTGCTGCCGTGCCCTGACGACGGAGTCATGCCCGGCGGCAACGCACCTTGGCGCATCTGCTCCAGTTGCGCCCGCGCGGCCATCTGCTGGGCGAACAACGCCGTCTGGATGCCGTGGAAGAGACCCTCGAGCCAGCCGACGAGTTGCGCCTGCGCGATGCGCAGTTCGGCGTCGGACGGGGTGGAGTCGTCGGTGAACGGAAGTGCCAGGCGTTCGAGTTCCTCACGCAACTCCGGTGCGAGGCCCTCTTCGAGCTCGTGGATCGACGACTCGTGGATCGCGCGCAGCCGGTTGCGGCTCGCGTCGTCGAGCGGAGCGGCACGGACCTCCTCGAGCAGCTGTTTGATCATGGTGCCGATCCGCATCACCTTGGCCGGCTGTTCCACCATGTCGGCGACGCTGGTGCCGTCGGCGGACTCCTCGGCCGAGGCCTGGGTGCCCAGCGGCGACCCGGCGCCCACCACGACGACCTGATCGTTGTCGTCGTCCGGGCTTCCGTCTCGATCAGGTGTTCCGAACGGACTCGCATTGCTGTCGATGACCATGCGCTCCATTGTGCCCAATGCGTCTGTGGCCGATGCGCCCAATTGGGCACCGGATACCCGCCAGGGCCTGTACACGGCGCGTCTATCGTGGGGCCATGGCCTTCGACGTCGCCCATGCGCGTGGACTTTTTCCCTCGCTCGGCGACGGCTGGATCCGCTTCGACCCGCAGGCCGGGTCGGTCATACCCGACTCGGTGGCCAGTGCGGTGTCGAGGGGATTCCGCCGGCTCGGCGCCTCCCCGCGTGGACGCTATCCCGCTGCCCGCGAGACCGCCGAGGCACTGGACGGGGCGCGGCGTGCCGTCGCCGACTTGCTGTCGGCGTCGGCGGACGGGGTGGTGCTCGGACCGTCACGTTCGGTGCTGTTGTGGACCCTGGCCGAGGCGATCAATCCCAACACGTGGCTCACCGGCAACGTGGTGGTCAGCCGCCAGGACGACGAACCCAACATCCTGCCGTGGCTGCGCGTCGTCGACCGGGTCGGCGGCAGCTTGCGGTGGGCCGAGATCGACGTCGAATCGGGCGAGTTGCCGCCATGGCAATACGACGACCTCATCGACCGGCGCACCGCGGTCGTGACGGTACCGCTCGCGTCGTCGACGCTGGGCACCATCACCGACGTCTCCGAGATCGCCGCCCGTGCCCGCGAGGTCGGCGCGATGGTCGTCGTCGACGCGTCCAGCGCGGCCCCATACCTGCCGCTCGACATCGGCGAACTCGGTGCCGACGTCGTCGTGGTGTCGGCCGAGCGCTGGGGCGGCCCGCGCATGGCGGCGATGGTGTTCGCCGAGCCCCGCGCGATCGACCGCCTGAACACGATGTCCGCCGACCCGCTCGCGGTCGGTCCCGGACGTCTGGAGATCGACGAGCATCAGGGTGCGCTGCTGGCCGGCCTGGTGGCGTCGGTGGAACATCTCGCCGGGCTCGACGAGGACGCGCTCGGTAAGCGGCGTCGCCGCCTCACGACCTCGCTGGATGGGGTCAACGAATATCTGCAGCGCCTCGGCTTCTACCTCGTCAACACGCTCGACCAGCTCAATCACGTGTCGGTGATCGGCAAGAGCGACAACCGGGTGCCCCTGGTCAGCTTCACCGTGGAGGGTGTCGGCGCCGACACCGTGGTGCGACGGCTGGCCGACAACGGGATCTGTGCGCTCGCCGATCTGCCGAGCCGCGCGCTGGCGCGCATGGGGGCCGGCGATTTCGGGGGAGCGGTCACCGTCGGGCTCGGCCCGTACTCGACTCCGTACGAAGTCGATCACCTCGTCCGGACCCTCGGCTCGCTGGCCTGATCGACCGAATTGTCGGTCAGATGACCCAATGAGTTCGTAAGAAACGCTCTGGCGCACTATCTTGTGGAAAGTGAAGAGCAAGGGGTCGGTGTCCATGGGGTCTGTCTCACTGTCCGGCGACGAGATGGACGTGTGGCGCGCGGTCGTCGACGGCGGCTGGGCGCTGATGGCCGAGGTCAACGCCGGATTCAGTGCTGCGGGCGTGACCGTGACCGACATGCGGCTGCTCGAGATCATCGTCGCGCGCGAGTCCGCGGGGATCAGCGAGCTCGCGGCAGCGATGCACGCCGGTGTCAGCAGGGTCTCGCGCGTGGTCCGGAGACTCATCGACGACGGACTCCTCGAGCGGGTGCCCTCCCGGTCGGACGCACGTCACCGCCTGGTCCGCATCACCGACCGCGGGCGTGCCGAGCTCCGGGCCCAGCTCGACGTGCGCGACGCGGTGATCCGCGCCCACGTCGTCGAGATGCTCACGCCGGAGGAGTACGAGAATCTCGGACGCATCTTCGGCAAGATCCGGGACGGCTGCTCGGCCGACGATTGTCCGCCCCCGCGCTAGCCGGTTGCTGGTCGGGCGGCCGATACGCGCAGCAGGACCTTGCCGATCGCCTCGCCACTGTCGAGACGCTCGTGTGCCGCGGCCGCGTCGTCGAGGTCGTAGACGCTGTCGATGACCGGCACCACCTTGCCTGCGGCGATCAGCGGCCACGTCACCGCCTGTGTGTGGGCGACGATCTGCCTCTTGCCGCCGTCGCCGTCGACCGGGCGCGACCGTAGCGTCGTGCCGATCACCGAGGCGCGTTTGCCCATCAGCGTCGCGATGGAAAGCTCGGCGGTGGCTCCGCCCTGCATCCCGATGATGACGAGCCGGCCACCGGTATTGAGTGAAGAAACGTTGCGCGACAAGTACTTTGCGCCGATGATGTCGAGAATGACGTCCGCGCCACCGTGTTCGGAGATCACCTGGGCGAAATCCTCGGTGGCGTGGTTGATCAGGATGTCGGCGCCGAATCCGGCGCAGCGATCCAGCTTCTCCTGGGTGCGCGCGGTGACGGCGACCCGGGCGTCGAGTGCGTGCGCGAGCTGCGTGGCGTGCGTGCCGATGCCACTCGAGCCGCCGTGTATCAGCAGCAACTCCCCGGCGCGCAGCCCACCGGCCTCGACGACGTTGGACACGACGGTGCACGCCACCTCCGGCAACGCGGCCGCGTCGGCCACCGGAACCCCGGCCGGTACCGGCAACACCTGCGCTGCCGGCACCACGACCCGCTCGGCGTATCCGCCGCCGGCCAGCAGGGCACACACCTCGTCGCCGACCGACCAGCCGGACACGTCCGGGCCCACCTCGCTGATATGGCCCGACACCTCCAGACCGAGCGTGTCGGGGGCACCGGGCGGCGGCGGATAGTGCCCGCGTCGTTGCAGCAGGTCGGCGCGGTTGACCCCGGCCGAGACGACGTCGACGATCACCTCGTCGGCACCGGCGACCGGATCGTCGATGGTGGAAACGGACAGATCGCCGGACGAAGAAACGGTGACGGCACGCATACCCCGATCGTGGCACACCATGGCGTCCGCACGCGGTCCGTCCTGGTAGACGCGGTCGGTGCACCGGTGGCGTTCTCTCATTCGCCCCGCGTTCGGCGTCGTGGCCTCCTCACGTACCCTTTTCGGCAGGGAAGCGTGGCAGAGCGGCCGAATGCACTCGCCTTGAAAGCGAGCGTGGGTAAAACCACCGGGGGTTCAAATCCCTCCGCTTCCGCCAGGAGGGCCGAGGTCGTTTCCGGGGATCCGGGAGCCGCCCCTGGTCCTCGCGGATGTCATGTACGTCGATTGGGTGAAGCCAGTGGGGGGCTTGATGACGGACCCGCTTTCGGTTCGGGATCGGCCGTGCCTCGGATCGAGCGAGCGCCGAGTTGAGTAGCGGTTCGATGGCGAGGTCGTCGGGATCATTGTGCGCGCTGGTTGCCGGCGCGTCCGCGAGCATCGTGGGTGGTCTCGCCAATGGGGTCTCGAGATTTCTTGTTGCGCAAGACATGGTATCGGTGGGTCTGCTCGCAGGTGTCTTGATCGGCGCAGGCGTCGTGGTGCTGACGACGCGGATCTTCCTGTTTCCACGGATCGGGACGTGGACCCGATTCTCGCCGATGGCAGGCGGAATGGCCGCCGGGATGGTGTGTGCGGCCCTGCTGTTGCTGGTCGGCCTATGAAGAACGAGGTGTGGTCGATTCTCGGTGCCGTTTGGGGAGCACTGCTTCTGGTCTTCGGATTGTTCTACCCACCTTTGTGGATTGTGTACGTCTTGGCCACGATCTCGCTGGTGCAACCGGCCCGCACCAGATCCTTCGGGATCGGGATGACGTGCGCGCTACTCGCTGTCGGCGCGTTCGCGGTCGTCCGGCTGTCGTTGGATTCCTTCGCGGGCTGATAATTCGCAGCAGCGAGCGGATCGACGTGAGCGTGCCCGGCACGTGTTGCCCATTGACAGCCAGGTGCGAACTGCTTGGGGGACAACCGATTAGGTCTGGTCGCGGGATGGATCGCCCTACGTGCGTACCGGCCCCACCTGCTCGATGTGCCAGGATCAGCGGGTGCAGAGTGTACGTAGACGGGAGTTGCTGCTCGCGACGGTGCTGGCCGCCATCGCGGGGTATCTCGATGCGGTCGGCTTTCTCCATCTCGGCGGCTACTTCGTCTCGTTCATGAGCGGGAACACGACGCGGGCTGCGGTCGAGGCGGTGAACGGCCGGTGGGTGTCGGCCGGCCGCGCCGCGGGACTGATCGGGTTGTTCTTCGTCGGTGTCGTGGCGGGGTCGTTGCTGTCGCGGTCCCGCGACGGGCGGAGCATGGTGTTGTGGGCGACGACCGTCATCATCGGTGGCGCAGCGACGGCACGATCGCTCGGTGTCGGCGTGCCCGCGATCGTCGTGATCGCGGTTGCGATGGGCCTGCTCAATGCGACCTTCCAGCGCGGCGGCGAGGTGTCGATCGGCATCACCTACATGACCGGCACCCTCGTCAAAGCCGGTCAGCGCCTGGTGGACGGCTTCTTCGGCGGCTCACGCACCGCATGGCTTCGGTATCTGGCGATGTGGATCGCGCTGGCGATGGGCGCGGTCATCGGCGCATACGTCTACACCCGACTCCCCGACGCGGTGCTGTGGATCGCCGCCGGCGCCTTGCTGTTGACCACCTCGATCACCACGGTTGTGCGTCGCAGGTCTGAGTCCTCTGGCCACCGCGAGTACTGATATCGGACCGCTGCGAATACAGAATGCGGCTATAGCGACGGCCGAGACGATAATCGTCGCGACCGTCGCCATAGCCGCAAGTTATATTCGGTGACGGGGCCGAATGGTGTTGCGCGTTCCTTGACGAATCCGGGAAGAGTCTGCCTGCGCGGCCGTGCGCGTGTACACCGACTGCCGAGGGAGTTTGCGGGGCTGGCCAACAGCGGTGGTGGTGGCATAACGGGCCAGGGCTTGTCACCGGTGGATCGCCTGCGGATGTGTGGTGCGTGTCGAGGACGAAATGCTACTGACGCGAATACAGAATGCGGCTATAGCGACGGCCGAGACGATAATCGTCGCGACCGTCAGGCAGGTTCAAGGTAGTCACGCAACACCCCTGATCTGAGGAGTGTTGCTATGGCTCGTGCATCACGGCGTCCGCCGTTGCCGTTTGAGGTTCATCGTCGGTTCTGGCAGGCGATCCGGTCTGGGATGACCGTCAACGAGGCCGCGCAAAGTGTCGGCGTGTCGCACACCTGGGGACACAACATCCTGGCGAACGCTGGTGGGGTGAATCCTGTCCGAGTAGCCGATCCTATCGGCCGATATTTGTCGTTCAGCGAGCGTGAGGAGATCCTGCGGCTGTCATCATCGGGCTTGTCGATCCGCGAGATCGGCCGGCGACTCGGACGTGCTCCGAGTACCGTCTCGCGCGAGCTGCACCGCGGTAAAACAACGCGCTACGGCTATAAACCGATGGTTGGGCAAACCAACGCCGAGGCCGGACGCCGAGCACCACGCTCGGCGAAGTTGGCCACCCATGCCCGCCTACGTCAGCACGTGCAGCAGTACCTGTCGCTCAACCACAGCCCCGAACAGATCTCCGGCAGACTCAAAGTTGACTTCCCCGAGGATCTGGAGATGCGCGTGTCAACCGAGACGATCTACCAAGCCATCTACATTCAGTCTCGTGGCGGACTGAAACGTGAAGTGCAACAACATCTTCGAACTAGACGGGTATGTCGTAAGCCGCGATCGATGGTCGATTCCCGGCGTACTCGAATACCGGGGATGATCAACATCAGCGAACGTCCGGCAGAGGTCGCCGACCGAGCGGTGCCGGGTCATTGGGAAGGCGATTTGATCCTTGGGTCAACCGCGTCGGGGAGCGCAGTAGGAACGTTGGTCGAACGCACCAGCGGGTTCGTGATGCTGCTGCACCTACCGGAAAACCACACCGCGGCAGCCGTCGAACAAGCCGTGATCGCCAAGATGTCGACCCTGCCAGCCCACATCCGGCGCTCGCTGACGTGGGATCAGGGATCTGAGATGGCCAACCATGCCGCGATCGCCAAAGCCACCGGACTCAAGGTGTACTTTTGCGACCCGCACTCGCCCTGGCAGCGACCCAGTAACGAGAACACCAACGGACTGTTGCGCCAATACCTCCCCAAAAGCACCGACCTGTCCTTCTTCGGCGCCGGAATGCTCGACAACATCGCCGCCGAACTCAACGCCCGCCCACGCAAGCGACACGACTTCCACACCCCCGCCGAAGTCCTCGATCGACTACTCTGTGACGCCGAAACCGGTGTTGCGTGACTACCTAGAATCCGCCTCACTATAGCTGCAAGTTATATTCGGTTGCGGGGCTGAATGGCGTTGCGCGTTCCTTGACGAATCCGGGCCGGTCACGGTCACCTTCTCCCAGGGCACCGAAATATTGGTCGCCTTCTCGTCCTCGATGCCATTGACGTACCAGGAGGCGTCCACGTCCGAGACCCCGGAGGCAGTCACCCGATACGTGACTTCTACCCTCCGCTGGAATTCCTTGACGGCCTCATGCTCGGCGAGGCTGACGACAGCGAAGCCGCCGCCGATGAGGAGGACGATCGTGAGGACGACGCTCCCGAGGACCCATGGCCAGACCGTCCGCTTTTTTCTGCGGCGGCTGTGGCGGATACGGGTACGGCTGTTGCCCGTAGGGCTGCTGATGTGGGGCGGGCCCGCCGTTACCGGGCGGGAGAAGCCTGGTCACGTCGACTGGGCTCTCCTTGATGCCCATGGGTCGAAGCCTGTGGGTCGTGACGGGATCGTAGTCGACTCGGACCGCACCACCTCACGCCCGCAGGACCGGCGCCCGCGCGCTCTAGACTCGACGCCATGAGCACCGACGATGTGGTGGAACAGATCCTGCGCACCTACGACACCATCACGGTGGTGGGGGCCAGTGCGAATCCGGCGAAGGCCGCGGGCGAGGTTCCCGCAGTCATGCAGTCCAAGCGCTGGCGGATCATCCCGGTCAACCCGACCGCCACCGAGATCGTCGGCGAACGCGTGTATCCAACGTTGGCCGATGTTCCCGAGCAGGTCGGCCTCGTCGATGTGTTCCGGCCGTCCGCGCAGACTCCGGAGATCGCCCGGCAGGCCGTCGCCGTCGGGGCCACCGCTCTGTGGCTGCAACTCGGTATCGCCTCACCGGAGGCTCGTGAGATCGCCGAATCGGCCGGACTGCTCTACGTCGAGGACCGGTGCCTGCTCATCGAACAGCGCCGCACCGGGATCAGCGGCGGCGCCTGAGCGCACCGTGAGCGCGCTCGAGCACTTCTGGCACTCGGGTCGATTGCCGGTGTCGTTGCTGTTCATCGCGTTTCTGCTGACCTTCGTCATCACCCGGACCATCACGCGCCTGATCCGGGCGGGCCGCGGGCCGTTTCGCAACAACGTGCGCGGCGGGGTGCACATCCATCACGCGGTTCCGGGGCTCATCCTGTTGCTCGTCGGTGCGGTCACCTCGGTCGCCGTCGCCGGCCATCGCCCGGGTGCGCTGGTCGCGGCGGTCCTCATCGGTGTCGGTGCGAGCCTGGTGCTCGACGAGTTCGCCCTGATCCTGCATCTCGGCGACGTCTACTGGACCACCGAGGGCCAGCTCTCGGTGCAGGTGGTCTCGCTGACGACCGCGGCGCTCGGGTTGCTCGCACTGGGAATCGACCCGTTCGACGACGACTCGACCGCCCACCTCGACGGCAACCTCGGAATCCTCGTCATCCTGCCGATCCACATCGCGTGCGTGCTGATGTGCGTCGCCAAGGGCAAATACTCGACGGCCGCGGTCGGCGCGTTCATCGTCCCGGTGGGCTGGGTCGGTGCGATCCGGCTGGCCCGGCCGCACTCGCGGTGGGCCGCCCACCGCTATTCCCCGGCCAAGGCGGCGTGCAGCGCGAAGCGGGCCGCCGACTTCGATACCCGCTTCGGTAAATGGGGTCTGACCATCGAAGATCTGGTGGCGGGCAAACCGTCGGGAGACGCGCCCGGTGCCGCCCGCCCTACCATGTGAACAACGCATACGTTCCGAAGAGGAGGGCCATGTCGGAGCCGACAACGCCGATCGCCGGACCGGGGGGCGCCGACGATAATCCGCTCCTGCTGGAACGGCAGGTGTGCTTCGCGCTGGCGGTCGCCAACCGATCGGTCCTGCGGATCTACCGTCGGGTCCTCGATCCGCTGGGACTCACGCATCCGCAGTACCTGGTGATGCTGGCGCTGTGGGAGACCTCGCCGCAGGCGGTCAAGGAGATCGGCGTGGCGCTCCAACTCGATTCGGCGACGCTCTCACCGCTGCTCAAGCGACTCGAGGCCACCGGGCTCATCGAACGCCGTCGCCGCGACGACGATGTCCGTAACGTCGACGTCGATCTCACAGCCGCCGGGCGGGCGCTGCGCGAGCAGGCGCTGTCGATTCCGACCGCCGTCGTCGACGCGCTCGGCGTCGACCGCGCCGACCTCGAAGAACTGCACTCGGTGCTCACGCGGGTCAATGCGGCAGCGGTGCGGGCCGCACACGAGCCCGGCTGAGCACAAACCGCATTGGGCTAAGGTCGCATTATGTCGGCCATCGCGATCGTTGTCATCGGCGTCATCGTCTTCGTCGCACTGTTCATCCTGATCGGGGCCATCTGGTTCGCCTGGGATTCCGACAAGCGGGTCCGGGCGTTCGCGCGCTCGACCGACCTGATCCCCGGCAAGCCGAGCCGGGCCCCCGACGACTGGACGACCGCCACCTCACCGGAAGCGTTGCTGCACCGACGTGTTCGCTATGCGATCGCCGACGTGCACCAGAATCCGGCGATCCCGCACGACGAGCAGACCCTCGCCGAGCGGGACCGCCTCGACGACGCGGTGTTCGCCGTCGACGATCAACTCATCGCCGCGACGGAATTGAGCGGTGACGAAAAGACCGAACGACTCGAACAGCTCGAGAGTGCGGTGGAAAAGCTCGAGGAACTGCCTCGCAAGTTGTGGGAAGCGCCGTTCGCGCAGCAGCGCGAAGACATCGGAGCGGTGACCGCGGCATTGATGCGCGTGTAGCGCCCGGCCCGCCACGCTCAACTCTGCGCGAGCTCGATCAAGGTGCGGACGGTGCGCAGGTTGCGGCCGGTGCCGGTGACGCCGAGACCGCGGGCGATCTTGGGTACCGACAACTTGGTGGCCGCCGCTCCGGCCCGATAGCGGATGTGCAGGTCTGCCCCGATCACTGCCAGTTCGTCGGGTTCGAAGTCATTGTCCAGAAACGACTTCACCAGCTCCGCGTCAGGGACGCCGGTCAGGAAGTAGAGGTGTGCGAACTTCTCCTCGCCGGCGTCGAACGGGTACGCGGCCACCGCATCCCCTAGTTGCGCCGCCGACCGGGCGATCACTTCGCGAAAGAAGCCGAAGCGATCCTCGATCCGCGTCTCGAGCGTCCGGGCGAAGTCGTCGGGGCTCCCCGGCGGGGTGCAGACAAGGTTGCCCGACGCGATGTGCGTCTTCACCTCGGTGGCGCCGAGTTCGGTGGCCAGCGAACGCAATTGCGCCATCGGCAACTTCGCGCCCCCGACGTTGATCGCGCGGATCAGATAGACCTGACGTGCCATGTCCTCAGTCTGGCACGCCTTCCCCGGTCACGGTTGGGGCCGGCCCGACGTAACGGGCGGCGGGCCGGATGATCTTGCGGCTGCGGGCCTGTTCGAGGATGTTGGCGCTCCATCCGACCACCCGGCTGACCGCGAAGGTCGGGGTGAACATCGAGCGCGGCACCCCGCAGCATTCCATCACCACCCCGGCATAGAACTCGACGTTTGCGTAGCGGGGCTGTTCGGGATAGGCCTGCGCGAGCACGTCGGTGATCGCGGCTTCAGCGGCGACGGCCTGCTCGACAAGGGGACCGCCGAGTTCGCGGGCGATCTCGCGCAGCATCAGCGCGCGCGGGTCGGCGGTGCGATACACCGCGTGCCCGAATCCCATGATGCGTTGCCGCTGCTCGACCTGCCGGCGTGCCCACTCGGTCGGATCGCCGAACGCCGCGATCTCGTCGAGTGCGTCGAGCGCACGGTCGGGTGCCCCGCCGTGCAGCGGCCCGGAGAACGACCCGATGGCACCGCACACCGCCGCGAACACGTCCGCACCGGTGGACGCGATGACCCGGGCGGTGAAGGTGGATGCGTTGAATCCGTGATCGATCGTGGCGATGAGGTAATGCTCGATCGCCCGTACATGTTGCGGTGTGGCCTCGCGCCCGGAGATCAGATACAGCCAGTTGGCGGCCGCCGACAGATCGCGGCGCGGCGCCAGGGGCTCCTCACCGGCGCGAATCCGGGCGAGCGCACCGAGGATCGTCGGGGTGAGTGCGGCGACCCGGATGGCGTCGACGCGACGTTGCTCGTCGTCGCTGTCCCATAACGGTTGCGTGCCGGTGGCGCTGCCTGCCGCCGACAACACCGTCCGCAGCCCGGCCAGCGAGTCCCGCTCGCCACCGAGTAGTGCTGCCGCGGTGAGGATTCCGCCGACCTCGGGCGGCAGCACCGACAGCTCGTGCACCACGTCGACGAATCCGGTGAGTTCGGCGGCGGTGGGCAGATGCCCGTGCACGAACAGGAACCACACCTCCTCGAAGGAGCGGGTGCGCGCCAGCTCGATCGCCGAGTACTGGCGGTAGTGGTAGAAGCCCTCCGATCCGCGCACGTCCCCGATCTCGGTGTCGGCGACGATGACGTCGTGCAATCCCGGTGGTGCGACAAGTGGTCCGGTCATCGTGACTCCTCGTGGTCGTCGAGGGCGTGCCCTCGTCTGCGGTTCCCACGGTTCACGATGGCGACGTTGAGCGCGGCGGTCAATGTTGATTCAATCAATGTGTGGACCGCACACACACCCGCCGTTTTCCGAAGCCGATCCGTCATGACGGCCGTGACTACCTGACGACCGAACAGGTCGCAAAGGTGTTGGGGGTCAAGATCTCCACGGTGTATGCCTACGTGAGCCGCGGGCGGCTGCACAGTACCCGGATCGACGGATACGACGGCAGCATGTTCCCGATCGACGAGATCGACGCGCTCGGCGATCGTGCCCGGCACCGTCCACCGGCCGGGGTCGCCGAACGCATCCGCACCCAGCTCACCCTTCTGCACGACGATCGGCTCTACTATCGCGGCCGTGATGTCGTGGAGCTCGCTCGCGCATCGACGTATGAGCAAGTGGCGCAGTTGCTCTGGGAGCAACCCTGGGTATCCGCCGCCCCGTCGCGCGGGGTCGGCGCCGCAGTGCGGCGCGTGGCCGGGCCGAATTCGCGTGGCGTGGACCTGATCCGGCTCACCGTGGATCTGTTGGGTGCGCGAGACCCGTTGCGGCATCACATCGAGCCGGCCGCGGTGACCGTGAAGGCGTCCCGGGTGCTCGTCACCGCCGTCGACGCGCTGACCCCCGGACCGGCGGAAGGCTCATTCGCGCAACGTCTGTGGCCGCGGCTGACCGACGAGCCCGCCACCGCCCGGACGGCCGCCCTCCTCAACGCGGCCCTGGTGCTGCTGGCCGATCACGACATGTCCGCCGGCGCCGTTGCGGCCCGCGTCGCGGCGAGCGCGCGGGGTAGCGTCTACGCGGTCATCGGTGCCGGCCTCGGCGCCTTCGACGGGCCGATGCACGGCGGCGCAACCACTTTGGCCTACCGATTCCTCGCCGACGCGCTCGACGACCCGACCGCCGCCGTGGCCGCTGCCCTCTACGCCGACACGCCTGTTCCCGGAACCGGGCACGTCGTCTATCGGACGGGAGATCCGCGGGCGACGGCACTGCTGGAGATGTTGCGGCGCAGTGGTGGCGGGGACCGTCGGGTGGTGCCCGCCCTCACCGCGATCGACGATGCGATCGGCCCGTCGTCGTTCATCAATTCCGACCTGGCGCTGGCTGCCGTGGCGTTACGGTACCGGATGCGTCCCGATGCCGCCGAAACCGTCTTCGCGCTCGCCCGCATCGCCGGATGGACCGCGCACGCCCTCGAGGAGTACCAGGCGCCACGGCTGCGCTTCCGGCCCGAGGGCGTCTACACCGGCGTGCGGCCGGGCGGCAGTCCCGCCGATCAATACTGATGCGCCGCCGGCCCCGCGACGGCGAAGGTACGGCGGAACGGCAGCGGCGTGCCCCACGGATGTGTCGGGTACCGCTCACGCAACTGCGCCTTGTAGTCCTCGGTGAACTGCTCGAGCAGATCGTCGGGCAACGCCTGCAGGTACGGGCGCGCACCGGTACCCGAGATCCAGTCGAACACCGGGTCCTCGCCGTCGAGGACGTGCAGGTACGTGGTCTCCCAGGCGTTGACCGAGTAGCCGCGCTCGGCGAAGAACTCCAGATACTCCAGGGGGGCGGTGGTGGGCAGACGTCGTACCTCGTGCAGATACTGCGCGTACGGCTCGGTGCGGGCGATCTCGTCGAGCAGCGTGTGGGTGGTCGAGCTGGCGTTGTTGGGAACCTGCACCGCAAACGCGCCGCCCGGCGTCAGGTGGTCGAGCAGGGCACCGATGACCGTGAACTGGTCGGGAACCCACTGGAACATCGAGTTGGAGACGATGAGATCGACCGGCTCGTAGGGCGCCCAGGTGGTCACGTCGTGGATGTCGTAGTTCGCGTCCGGGTCGGAGTTGCCGCGCAGCGCCTCGTCGATCATCTCTGCCGACGAGTCGATGCCGAGGATCTGGGCGTCCGGCCAGCGGGCCCGCAGGTGGCGGGTGAGGTGCCCGGGTCCGCAGCCGAGATCGATGATGGTGACCGGTTCGATCGGGACCTGCGCGATGAGGTCGAGGAACGGGCGTGTGCGGGCGTCGGCGAACTGGAGATAGCGTGTCGGATCCCAGACGGGCATGCATTCACCCTAGACGTTTCGACCAGCCGCCGCGTGTCTCGTAATCTTGGACGAATGGCGAATGATCCGACCGCGAGCCCCCTTCCCGACGACGTCGTCGAGATTTCCACCGACGGCGCCTGCCTGGGAAATCCGGGACCGGGCGGCTGGGGGGCGGTGTTGCGATTCAAGGGCACCGAGAAGGAGCTCTCCGGCTCGGATCCCGACACCACCAACAACAAGATGGAACTGCTCGCGGCGATCGAAGGGCTGGCCGCGCTGACCCGGCCGTCGACGGTGATCCTCTATACCGACTCCAGTTACGTGCGCAACGGGATCATGAAATGGGTGGCCGGCTGGCAGCGCAACGGCTGGAAGACCTCCGACAAGAAGCCGGTGAAGAACGCCGAACTGTGGAAACGCCTCATCGAGGAGGAGAAGCGGCACCGCGTGGAATGGCGCTGGGTCAAGGGCCACAACGGCGACCACTACAACGAGATCGCCGACCGGCTGGCAACGTCGGCGGCCCGCGAGATCGCGCCGGCGCGTTCATGACGGGATCGAGCGGCGAGCAGTTGCGGGTGGCGGTCGAGCCGGTGCGCGACGCCCACGTGGTGGCCGCGGTCGAGGGCGCCGGGGCGCGCGTCGTCGGGCTCGACGACGCGCAGGCGCTGGTGTGGCTGGGCGATCCCGGCAGCTTCCCCGCCCTGCCCGACGCGGTGCGGTGGGTGGCGCTGAAGTCCGCGGGTATCGAGGGCTTCCTCGCGGCCGGGGTGCTCGACGACAAGCGGATCTGGACCAACGCGTCGGGCTTCTACGCCGAGAACGTCGCCGAACATGCCCTGGCCCTGCTGCTGACCGGGCTGCGCCAGATCCACACCGCCGTCCGCGACCACTGGGACAAGGAGCCCATCGACACCGCGGTCCGTACCCTGCGTGGCGCGACGGTGGCCATCGTCGGCGCCGGCGGGATCGGCGCGGCGCTGACCGGACGACTCAAGGCGTGCGGCGCCGAGGTGCTTGCCGTCAACCGTTCCGGGCGCAGTGTCGAGGGCGCCGACCGGACGCTGCCGACCACGCGGATGGACGAGGTGTGGACCTCGACCGACCACGTCGTGCTGGCGGCGCCGTCGACGCCGCAGACCCATCACCTCATCAACTCGGCCAGCCTCGCGGCGCTGCCCGCGCACTGCTGGGTCGTCAACGTCGCGCGCGGTCCGCTGGTCGACCAGCAGGCCCTCTATTGGGCATTGCGCGGTAACGAGATCGCCGGTGCCGCACTCGATGTCACCGATCCCGAGCCGCCTGCGCCGGAGGATCCGCTGTGGTCGCTGCCCAATTGCATCATCACCCCACACGTCGCCAATCCCGCGTCGGGTCTGACGCGCGAGTTCGCGCCCTGGGTGGCCGAGAACATCCGGCGCTTCGTCGCCGGGGACGAGCTGATCTCGACGGTGTCGGCCGAGGCCGGCTACTGAGGTTTCGCTGAACGAAGGACCGGACATCGGCGCCGCCGGGGCCGGGGCCGGTAGGGTTGTCACGTGGACCAATTCCTCCACTATGCGCAGAGCTACTGGTGGCTGATCTTCCCGGTCGGCGGCGTCGTAGGAGGCTGGGCAAATCACATCGCGCGGTACAACGAGAAGCGCCGCCGGGACAAGATCGAGCTCGCCCGGATCAAGGCGACCGCCAAGAGCGAGCAGCTGCGCATCACCCAGGCCGACGCGGCGCAGGTGAACAAGGTCCGCAAACGCCACGACGAGATCAACGAGAAGTGGTTCGCCTACGAGCTCGACCTCGCGACGCTGATCGAGTTCCCGATGCTGATCGACATGCGCGAACCGCTGACGCTGGCGTTCCACCAGGCGAAGGTGCGTGCCGACGATCTGGCACCCGAACCCGGCGAGACGCTCGACCCGGAGACCTTCGGCGACTACCGCGACGCGGTACAGGTGTATGCCGCATCCTTCGATGCCGCCGAGCGTGAAGCCCGGCGCCGCAAGCAATCCGACTTTTCACCCATAGAACGCGAATCGCTCGATCGGGCGCGCAAACTCATCTCGATCGCGGTGGACGCCGCAGCCACCCCGGCCGAACGGCAGGCCGCATACCGCAAGGCGCGCAGCGAGCTCGACGGCCTGATCGACGTCCCGTCGCCGGCCGCCGCGGCGCTCGAACGGGGCATCGCCGGCGAGCTCGAACGCGGCCGGGGAGCCTGAGCCCGTCCCGGCCACCCGGTCGGCGGTCTACTCGGTCGGCGGTCTATTCGGTTGCGGTCTATTCGGTTTCCAGGGCCCCGGCGAACTGGCTTTGATACAGCCGGCAGTACGCACCCTGGGCGGCGAGGAGCTCGTCGTGATTGCCCTGCTCGACGATGTGTCCGTCCTCCATCACGACGATGGTGTCGGCGTCTCGGATCGTCGAAAGACGGTGCGCGATCACGAAACTCGTGCGGTCGGCGCGCAGATTGGCCATCGCCTGCTGGATCAGCAGCTCGGTGCGGGTGTCCACCGAACTCGTGGCCTCGTCGAGGATCAGGATGGTGGGCCGTGCCAGGAAGGCCCGGGCGATCGTGATGAGTTGTCGCTCACCGGCACTCACCCCGCCGCCCTCGTCGTCGAGGACGGTGTCGTAGCCGTCGGGCAGCGTCCGGACGAAGTGGTCGACGTGGCTGGCCATCGCCGCGGCCATCACGTCTTCAGGCGGCGCGCCCGGGTCACCGTAGGCGATGTTGTCGTAGATCGTGCCGCCGAACAACCACGAGTCCTGCAGCACCATGCCGGTTCGTTCGCGCAGGTCGTCACGCGTCATGGCGCGCGTATGGACACCGTCGAGGACGATGCGTCCGGCGTCGACGTCGTAGAACCGCATGATCAGGTTCACCAGGGTGGTCTTGCCCGCGCCGGTCGGTCCGACGATCGCGACCATGTGCCCGGGCCGGGCCACCAGCGACAGATCCTCGATCAGCGGCTTGTCGGGGACGTAGCGGAAGGACACGTCCTCGAATTCGATGCGGCCCTTGTCTTCTGCGGGGCTCTGCGGCTGCGCCGGATCGGGCGTCTGCTCGTCGGCGTCGAGGATCTCGAAGATGCGCTCGGCCGAGGCCACGCTGCTCTGCATCAGATTGATCATCGACCCGATCTGGGTGAGCGGTTGGGTGAACTGGCGGGAGTACTGGATGAATGCCTGTACCTCACCGAGGCTCAGTGATCCCGAGGCGACCCGTAGACCACCGACGACGGCGACCGCGACGTAGTTGAGGTTGCCCAGGAACATGATGGTCGGCATGACCATGCCCGAGATGAACTGTGCCCGCCAACTCGATTGGTAGAGCTGCTCATTGCGTTCGTCGAAGGTCCGCTCGATCTCGTCCTGCCGGCCGAACACCTTCACCAGCTCATGCCCGGTGAACGCCTCCTCGATCTGGGCGTTGAGTTTTCCGGTCGATGACCACTGGGCGATGAAGTGCGGTTTGGAGCGGCGGGCGATGAGTGCGGTCGCGGCCACCGCCAGCGGGACGGTCACCACCGCGATCAGCGCCAGCAGCGGCGAGATCCAGAGCATCACCACCAGCAGGGCGATCACGGTCAGCACCGAATTGACGAACTGCGAGATGGTCTGTTGCAGACCCTGCGACAGATTGTCGAGATCGTTGGTCACGCGGCTCAGGAGGTCGCCACGCGGCGTGGAGTCGTAGTAGCGCAACGGCAACCGGTGCACCTTCTGCTCGATCTCGGTGCGCAGACCGCGAACGGTGTCGACCACGATCACATTGAGCAGCCGAAAAGCCATCCAGGTCAACAACGATGACGCGACGTAGCAGATCACGACGATCAGCAGCGTCCAGGCGACGGTGGTGAAGTCGATCCCCACTCCGGGGGTCAGATCCATCGACGACACCATGTCGGCGAAGGTGCCCTGACCCCGCTCGCGCAGACCGTCGACGGCCTGCGCCTTGCTGATCCCGGCGGGCAGCATCTTGCCGATGGCGCCGTCGAAGATGAGGTCGGTGGCGTGTCCGAGGATGCGTGGTGCCGCGGCGAGCAGGATCACCGACCCGACGATCGCCGTCAGCACGACCACCATCTGCCAGCGGTGCGACATCAGCAGGCGCACCATCCGCTTCATCGACGGCCCGAACGACTTCGGCTTCTCCAGCACGGGTCCGGCGCCCGCCATGGGGCCACGGCCCGGTCCGGGGCGGGTCATGCGTGTTCTCCGATCGACAGTTGCGAGCGCGCGATCTCGGCGTAGGTCTCGCTGGAGGTGAGCAATTCGTCATGGGTGCCGCGTCCGACGACGTGTCCGCGATCGAGCACGATGATCTGGTCGGCGTCGACGATCGTCGAGATCCGTTGCGCGACGATCAACACCGCGGCGTCGGCGGTGGCCGGGCGTAGTGCCGCACGGAGTTTCGCGTCGGTGGTGAGGTCGAGGGCCGAAAACGAATCGTCGAACAGATACACCGACGGTCGCCGGATCAAGGCACGGGCGATGGCCAGTCGTTGCCGCTGCCCGCCCGAGACGGTGGTGCCGCCCTGCGCGATCGGGGTGTCGAGCTGCTCTGGCATCGCGGCGACGAAGTCTGCGGCCTGCGCGACTCGCAATGCCGCCCAGATCTCCTCGTCGCTGGCGTCGGGTTTGCCATGACGGATATTGGTGGCCACGGTGCCGGAGAACAGATATGGCCGTTGCGGGACGAGCCCGATCACCGACCGCAACTCGTCGGGATCGAGCTCCCGCACATCGGTGCCGCCGACGCGGACCGCACCGGCGGTGACATCGATGAGCCTGGGCACCAGACCGATCAGGGTGGTCTTGCCCGAACCGGTCGAGCCGACGATGGCGGTGGTGGTACCCGGGCGCACGCGAAAGCCGATGTCGGAGAGGACGTTCTCGTCGGCGCCGGGGTAGCGGAACTGCACTGCGTCGAACTCCACCGTCGCGGGATCGCCGGCGAAGGGCGCCGGCTGCTGCGGCGGCCGCACCGACGTCTCGGTGTCGAGGACCCCACCGATCCGTTCGGCGCAGACCGCGGCGCGGGGGGCCATCATGGCCAGGAAGGAGGCCATCATCACCGACATCATGATCTGCATGACGTAGGTCATCAGCGCGGTCAGCGCACCGATCTCGACGCTGCCGTCGGAGACGGCATGCCCGCCGAACCAGATGATCGCGACGATCGTGACGTTGGTGATCATGGTGACCGCCGGGAACATCAGCGCCATCATGCGGCCGACCCGCATGGACGCATCGCTCAACTGGTCGTTGGCGACCGAAAAGCGTGCCATCTCATGGCGTTCCCGCACGAACGCGCGGACCACGCGGATGCCGGTGATCTGCTCGCGCATGACGCGGTTGACCGCGTCGAGCCGATCCTGCATCGCCCGGAATCCCGGGATCATGCGCGCGATGATGGCGGCCATGGTGATACCGAGGATGGGGACGGCGACGACGAGGAGCCAGGACAGGCCGGGCGCCACGCGGATGCCCATCACGATGCCGCCGATACACATGATCGGCGCCATCACCAGGATGGAGGTGCTCATCACGGCGAGCAGTTGCACCTGCTGGACGTCGTTGGTGTTGCGGGTGATCAGCGACGGCGCGCCGAAGCTGCCGACCTCGCGCGCGGAGAACGTGTTGACCCGATGCAGCAGGTCGTGGCGGATGTCGCGACCGGCGCCGAGCGCGGCACGCGAGCCGAAATACTGGGCGATCAGGGTGCACACGATCTGCACGACGGTCACCGCGAGCATCCAGCCGCCGATGCGCAGGATGTAGGCGGAGTCGCCGCGGGCCACCCCGTTGTCGATGATGTCGGCGTTGAGGGTCGGCAGATACAGCATCGCCGCGGTGGCGACGAGTTGCAGCAGGATCACCGCGGTGATGTTCCCCGGATATCGGGACAGATACGTGCGGATCAAACGGGTCAGCATGGGGCGATCACCTCGACGACGGTAGCAATGAGAATTCGTCCCGGCGAATGGTTATGCCGGGATTGGTGGGCCGGGTGGCGCCGGTGTCTGAAATGTCGTGATCTCCAGAAGTTCCTGTCCCAGAGACCCGGTCGAGGTGGCTCAGGCTCCGGCGAGCGCGACCGCTGCCTCGCCGGTGTAGGTGAGGTAGGTGAAGGACTCCTGGAAGTACAGGTTCACCACGTCGGCGTCGTGTGAGTCGTAGCCGATCGACACGTCCTGCCCGATCGTCAACTCGAAGTCCCCGCCCCGGGTGGACAGCACGAATGCGCCGGTGATCGCCGGTGCCCAGACGATCTCGCCGTCGATCAGCCGTTGGATGTGCTCGCGAACGGGGTAGCCGTGGTCGGACGTCTCGTTGATCAGCGTGTAGACGTCGGCGGACACCGCAATCGAATACGGCCCGTCGATCGAGGCCAGCTTCAGCGTCGACAACGCCTGGCTGAACGCCTGCGGATAGTCACGCACATCATCGGGCAGCCCGATGGGGGTGGCCGTGGCCTCGGCGCGGATCCCGCTGATCCCGGCGGCCGGGTAGCCCTCGAAGACGGCGCGGTCCTCGGCGAGAGCGAGCTGCCGTGCCGCCTCCACCACCGGATCCCAATCGGAGTCGAGTGCCCCGCGGTCGACGTCGTCGATGGCCGTCCGGGTGACGGTGAAGGGAACCTTCAGCTCGATCAGCGGCTGCACGTGCCGCTTGAACGCGAGGATGCCGTCGGCGGGGGAGTCGATCGTGGACCGGTGTCCGCGGGTGACCGCCGACGTCTCGAGCCCGAGCGGCCCCTTGACGTCGACGAGGCGGCGCCCGGCGATGTTGCGACGGAGCGAGCGCGTCGCCTCCTCCTCGATGGCCTCCCACGCCGATGCGGAGATCGGGGCGAGTTCGCGATGCAGGTTGTTCATGGCTGTCTCCTGGTGGTCGGCGGTCGGGTGGGTTCGGGAGTGGTTGGGGGAGAGGCGAAGCGGGTCAGTGCAGTGAGCCGATGCCCAGCGAGCCGTCGCCGGGCCGGGTGGGTGGGGGTGCGGGCGGCTCGGCGGGGCCATCGCCGGAATCGTCCGCCGATCCCCCCTCGGCTGCCGGTGCCGGCGGCAGATCGTCGAGGAAATCGACTGTGGGCGTGAAGAATTGGGAACCGGTGACCGCGGTGGTGAAGTCGAGCAGCCGATCGTAGTTGCCGGGCGGGTCGCCGATGAACATCTTGCGCAGCATCTCCTCGGTGACGTCGGGACCCGAGGAGTAGACGATGTAGAAGGTTCCCGTCTCGCCGGTGCCGGAGACATTGCCGTAGGGCATGTTGTCGCGGACGACCTCGATCTCCTCGCCGTCGGCGTCCTCGACGACGTTGAGGGCAATGTGCGAATTGGCCGGCTTGACGTCGTCGGACATCTCCACATTGTCCAATTTGGTTCGGCCGATGGCCTTTTCCTGTTCGGTGACACCGATGGCGTTCCAGGACTCGAGGTCGGTGACGTAACGCTGGATCGCCACGTAGCTGCCGCCCGCGAACGCCGGATCTTCGTCGCCGACGGTGATCGCGTCGATCGCGGCCTGTCCGTCCGGATTCTCGCTGCCGTCGACGAAGCCGATCAGGTCACGCAGATCGAAGTACCGGAACCCGTGGACCTCGTCGACGACGGTGACCGCAGCACCGAGATCGTCCATCGCCAGCCGGGCGAGTTCCCAGCACAGATCGGTCTGGTCACTCTTGACGTGCAGGAGCAGATCGGCCGGGGTGGCCGGGGCGGTGTGTACCTCGCCCGGGTAGACGACGAAGGGCCGCAACGACCGCGGCCGCGCGCCGTCGAAGAGCCGATCCCACGCCTCGGACCCGATCGACACGATTCCCGAGAGCGCCTCCTCCGGCGCACGGGAGGAGACCGAGTTGATACGGGAGCCGAGGACGGCGAGAAAATCGCGCACCGCGGCCTCGCCGCCCTCGTTGATCGTCATGACCAGGAACACGGCGTGTTTGGTCTTGCGCGTCAGGATCGTCTGCGGCACCGGCACGTCGTCCACCCTAACCGGCGATCGGTGCGGCCCGGACTGTGGAGTTGATCGCCGGCAGCGGTTTCGGGCCCGGGTGATCTGCGCGCTCTGGAGCCGCTCAGTGTGCCGGGATCACGGGAATCTCGAGTGTCGAGGGGCGCTCGGGGCGCCAGCTGATGGTGGCGCGGCCGGACTTGTTCGGAACGTAGTGCGTTGGAAAGTGGCCGAAGAGGGGGTTGCGGGGTTGCAGGTAGCGGCCGGCGACCATGAGCCGCAGGCTCTCCCCGGCGTGGAAGAGGGTTGCCGAGGAGCTCAGGGGGATGAGCACCTCCAGCTCCTCGCCGTCGCGTACCGGTTGGAGGGTGCGGAAGGTGTGCTCGGGCTGATGGGGCATGCTCAGCTCGGGGTCCAGTTCTCGCAGGGCGAGTCGTAGCCGGCCCTGGGCGATGCGGTCGCGACCGTACCCGTAGGAGCCTTCGAAGGGCACCGGCCTGCCGTGCGACCATTTCTCGACCCCGACGAACAGGCGTGGGTCGTCGGCGCCGTTCGTGGCCACCTGTAGTCGGAGGGTCATCGGGCCGCTGAGCTCGGTGTCCTCCTCGAAGCGGTACTCGAATGCGGCGGCGTTGCGCTTGAGGTCGAAGGTCACCTGCCCGGGTGCGCCGGCCGCGTCGGTGAGGGCGCCGTGGGCGCCGAGGTGCAGCTGCTGCCATTGGGTGCGGGCGAGGGGCCACTGCTGTTCGTCGCGCACCTCGACGATGCGCTCGGCCCGGTCTCGGACCTCCAGCCGCACGGGTGGCAACTCGGGGACGTCCCGCCCGCGGAGGTGTCTGTCGAAGAACGCGAGCTGGACGCGCTTGGCCTCCCCCCCGTAGAAGACGGCCCACTTGGCTCCGCGGTGCGTGTACGCGTGCTTCTCGGCGGAGCCGGCCCTCTGGAAGGCGCGCATGGACCCGACGCTGTGCAGGTTGGCGTCGGAGAAGCTCGTGCACTCGAGCATGGGAACCCGGATCTTCGCGATGTCGGGGGTGATCTTCTTCCACCAGTCATCGTGCAGGGGGTGCTTCATCCGCTCGGCGGCGAGGTTCGTGTTCGTTCGCGCGACTCTCTTGGTGATCGCCAGCCACACCTTCGCGAACCCGTCCTCGACGATGCCGCCGGGGGTCATGAAGTCGCGGTAGGCGTCGGTGAAGCCCTCCCACGGGCAGATCGCCTTCAACGCCGGCGGGTTCAACGCTGCGACCTTGTACTGCGACATCGCGAGGTACGACACGCCGAGCGTTCCCACCCGGCCGTTGCTCCAGGGCTGCTCGGCAGCCCAGGCGATGACCTGCGAGATGTCGTCCGCCTCCTGGTCGGAGAAGAGGTCGCCGCGGCCCTGCGAATGACCGCCGCCACGGGTGTCGAGATTGATGACCGCGTAGCCGTGCTGCGCCCACCACACCGGGTCGGGTGCTTCCCAACTCGTCTGGTCCGAGATCCGCAGCGGCTCAGGCTGATTCATGATCCGGAACTGGAAGCTCAGCGACCACTTTCCCCCCTTCTTCTTCGGGACCGAGTCTTTCCGGTAGGGGTGCGCGGAGAGCAACACCGGCAGCGGGCCCTCGGCGTCGGCGGGGCGGAACAGGTTCAGCCGTAGCGTCACGCCATCGCGCATCACCACGGGCACGTCCTCGTCCTTGCGCACGTCGGCGCCCATCTCGTACACGGTGACCGGCGGATGCAGAAATGCCTTTCGGCGCGCTCGTGCGTAGGCGGCGGCTGCGGGCCGCTTCCAGGGCTTATCGATCGTGGTGTTCTTCATGATGCTGATCCCTTCAGCTATGCTCTTGAGTGCCATTCAATAGCACTTGAGTGTCACTCTAGAACGTGCGGTAGGGTGTTGTCGATGACCACGGAAAAAGAAGCTGCAGCCGATTACCGCAGTCGGCAGAAGCGCGTCGGCGACGTTCTGCGGCAGGAGACCCGGAACAGGCTCCTGGAGGCGGCCGAGGCCGAGTTCGCCGCGCACGGCTACGCCGCGACCACCGTCACTCGCCTCGCATCCGCGGCCGGGGTTTCGGTGCAGACCCTTTACCTGGCCTGGGGCAGCAAGCGCGAGCTCCTGCGCGGGTACATGGAGAAGGTTCTCGCGGGCGGTGCCGCGTCACCCGCCGACGCGTCCGAGCGGTTCACCGAACAGATGCCGCCCGACCGTCGACTCAGGGAGCTCGCGCACCTGGTGGCCGAGGTCGCGGAGCGTGCCTCCACCGGCTGGACGCTCTACCGTGACGCCGCCGCCATCGATCCCGAGATCGCTGCCGACTGGAACGAGCTCCAGCTCCTGCGACACCAAACCTTCACCACCATCATCGGGGCCATTCCGGAGGACTCGTTGAAGCCCGGGCTTACTCGCCAGGTAGCGATCGACACCGCTTGGGCCATCGCCGGCCCGGAGACGTTCGACCTTCTGGTTCACCGCCTCGGCTACACCCTCGACGGATTTCGCGACTGGCTCGAGCGGACTCTCCCCGCAGCGCTACTCAGAACGGCGCCATCGGGTGAGCGGTCGGCGGCCGGCGGGTCCGACGGATGAGCCCACGCCCGGGTCAGGTGTGGTGTCGAAGGGACGAGCTGCGACCCGACCACAATGATCGGGCCGCGCCTCAGCGTCGCGCGATGGCCCGGCCGGCGGCGCGGCCGGAGAAGATGCAGCCGCCGAGAAAGGTGCCCTCCAGCGCGTTGTAGCCGTGGACGCCGCCGCCACCGAAGCCGGCCACCTCACCGGCGGCGTAGAGGCCGTCGAAGACGGTGCCGTCGGGACGCATCACCGCCGAATCGAGGTTGGTCTCCACGCCACCGAGGGTCTTGCGGCTGAGGATGTTGAGCCGCACCGCGATCAGCGGCCCGTGCGCCGGGTCGAGGATCTTGTGCGGTTTGGCGACCCGCGCGACCTTGTCGCCGAGGTACTGCCGCGCATTGGTGATGGCCATGATCTGGGCGTCCTTGGCGAACTTGTTGTCCACCTCGGCGTCGCGCGCGGAGACGATGCGTTCGATCTTGGCCAGATCCAGTTGCGGGCCGCGCGCGATGCGGTTCATCCCCGCGACCAACTCCGAGAGATTGTCGGCGACAACGAAGTCCTCGCCGTGCTCGACGAACTTCGCGATCGGGCCGGGCGCACCCTTGGCCAGGCGGCTCTTCGCCGCGAACTTGAGGTCCTTGCTGGTCAGATCGGGGTTCTGCTCCGAACCCGAGAGCATGAATTCCTTCTCGATGATGGTCTGGGTGAGGATGAACCACGAGTAGTCCTGCCCGGTGGCGAGGATCGCCTTCATCGTCGAATTGGTGTCGAAGCCGGGGAAATTGGGCGGCGCGAGCCGGTCGCCGTTGGCGTCGAGCCAGATCGACGACGGGCCGGGGATGATCCGGATGGCGTGATCGGGCCAGATCGGATCCCAGTTGATGATGCCCTCGGTGTAGTGCCACATGCGGTCGCGGTTCACCAGGTGGGCCCCGGCGCTCTCGGCTATCCCCAGCATCCGGCCGTCCACGTGTGCGGGCACCCCCGAGATCATCGTCTTCGGTGCCGGGCCGAGGCGATCGACCGGCCAGTTCGCGCGGATCATGTCGTGGTTGTGGCCGATGCCGCCGGTGGTCAGGATCACCGCGCCGGCGCGGATCTCGAAGTCGCCGACCACTTCTCGGTTCGACGCCTTCCCTCGGTCGAGATCGGTGGGCGCCAGCACGGCGCCGCGTGTTCCGACCGCCGCGCCGTCTTCGACGATCAGTTCGTCGACGCGGTGGCGGAACCGGAACTCGACGAGTCCGCGGCGTTCCGCGTCGAGCACCGGCTCGGCGAACACCCGGACGACCTCCGGGCCGGTACCCCAGGTCAGATGGAATCGCGGTACCGAGTTGCCGTGGCCGTCGGCGAATCCGCCACCGCGCTCGGCCCACCCGACGAGCGGCGCCCGCAGACCGAGGTCGCGCAGATACTGTCGCTTCTCAGTGGCGGCGAACTCGACGTAGGCGCGCGCCCACTGCCGCGGCCAGTAGTCCTCGTCGTCGCGATCGAATCCGGCCGAGCCCATCCAGTCCTGCAGGGCCAGTTCGGCGGAGTCGTGGACACCGAGTCGCCGTTGCTCGGGGGTGTCGACCAGGAAGAGTCCGCCCAGCGACCAGAAGGCCTGCCCGCCGAGGTTGTTGCGGTTCTCCTGATCGACCACGATCACCTTGCGGCCGGCGCGGGTGAGTTCGTAGGTGGCGACGAGACCGGCCAAGCCGGCTCCGACGACGACGGCTTCGGCGTTCTGCTGATTCACTGGACCTCCCTGGCAGTCGCCATCGACTGTAATCCGCGCCACTCGAGGTGGGCATCGGCGACATATCGGATCCGGTGTTCGACGACTTTCGGCTATGTGACCAAGTCGACGTGTAACCGTGATCGGTGCAGGTGACGAGGATCACCGGGGCCTGGCAGGATCTCTCGAAGTGGTCGTCGGGCGCTCGTCTCCCTTTGCCGCCGTGTTATGGGGCCGTTACTATCACCGCGACGGGGATCGTCCCGGGCGGCTTGCCGCCACTCACCCCGCACCACCCCATGTGAACGAGACCGCTCGGGTCACGATCGTAAGGACTGACAACTCATGCTTTCTCGCGCCCGTAAGCGCCTGGTGGCGGGAATGGTGGCCCTCGCCGCCGTTGCCGGCGTCACCACCGTCGCCGCACCGGCCGCCTCGGCGGCCCGCGGATGCATCGTCGAGCCGGTCTACTCGCAGTCGATGCACCGCAACATTCCGGTCTGCATCGTCTCCGACGGTGGCAGCAACAAGCCCACCCTGTACCTGCTCGACGGTCTGCGCGCGATGGACAACAACAGCGGCTGGCTGATCAACACCAACGTCGCGAGCTGGATGGCCGGAAAGGGCGCCAACGTGGCGATCCCGTTCGGTGGCGGCGGCAGCTTCTACACCGACTGGGAGCGTCCCGACCCGAAGCTCGGCATCAACAAGTGGGAGACCTTCCTGACCCGCGAGCTCCCTGCCTACATGGCCGCCAGGCACGGCAGCGACAACCGTCGCAACGGCATCGCCGGGCTGTCGATGTCGGGGACCTCGGCGCTGAACCTCGCCTCGCGTCACCCGGGCTTCTACAAGGCCGTCGCGTCCTACAGCGGCTACCCGACCGTCACCATGCCCGGCTTCACCCAGGGCATCCAGACATCGGTGGCTCAGACGGGCGGCGATCCCAACAACATGTGGGGCTTCTACCCGGCCGGTGAGTGGTTCCAGAACGACCCGTTCCTCTCGGCGGGCAACCTGTCCGGCAAGTACGTGTACGTGTCCGCGGGCACCGGCATGGGCAGCCGCTACGACTCGTCGATCACCCCGGGCAGCCCCAACTTCAACGCGGTGCACTTCGCCCAGATGGTTCCGCTCGAGGTCGCAGCCTCGACGAGCAGCCAGATCTACATCGGCCGGCTGCGCACGCTGCCGATCCACCTCACCACCCGGATCACCCCGGACGGTGATCACTGGTGGACCTACTGGGACGACGATTTCAAGCAGTCCTGGGGCACCACGTTCGCGCCCGCGTTCTTCTGATCGGCTGATCGGAAGGTTCGCGAGGGCTTGAGACCGAGACAACGACGAGGGCCGGTGATCATCGCGATCACCGGCCCTCGTTCTGTGTCTGTGCTGCGCGTCTAGTCGCCGAACACCGCCTGCGCTGCCTGGTGGGCAGCGATGGAGGTCGAGATCAGCACACCGGCGACGGCTCCGCCTACCGAGCATCCGATCGCTTCGAATCGCCACATATCCGCTACCTTGTCCTTCGTCTCGCCGTGCCTCGGTTGATCAGTCGATCAACCCCGCAGCGAGGGTATAAGCGGACTTACACATACGCCAGCCGGCTCCCCGGTGAGCGTGGCCGGACACACACCCACGGCCACACCGTGCGCTGCGCTGCTACCGGTCCTCGTCGCGACGCTCGTGGGCGTGATGCGGGGGGTCCGCGGACGACTCGTCGATGGGACGGAAGTCGTGATCGCCGCCGCCCGTGGGCGCCGGCCCTTCCACCCGCGGGATCTGCTCCGTCGGGTGATCCCACAGATATGCGGTGTCGTCGTCGGCGTCGTCCGGGCCGGCCTCGTGCCCGGGGTGATCCGGATTCGGGGAGGCGGGCGTATTGTGCCGCGATCGCTGATTGGCGATGACCGCGGTCGGTGCAGCCGCGCGCGCCGCGGCCGGCCCGCCGGGGTCGACGACGGTCGGCGCATCGGCACCCGGGTCGGTGTCGGGGACCTCCCCGTACCCGTTGTCCCCGTACTCGTTGTCCCCGTATTCGTTCTGCCCGTCGTCGCGCGGGTCCCCGTCGGGCCCGGCACCACGGTTGCGGCGTCGGCGCAGCAAGATGAGCAGGCAGGCGAGCAGCAGCACCGCACCGACGATGCCGAGGATGAGAGGTAGCCAGAAGTTGCCGAGCTTCAACTGGCCCATGTACTTGTCGGCCTTGTCGGCCTGCGCGGACACCGTCTTGTCGCTCCAGGCGAAGTTGGCCTTCAGCGCGTCGAGCTGGAAGTTGCGCACCGGCGCCGGCGTCGAATCGTCGTCCTTGTAGGGCGAGCGGAAGTACTGGTGCTGAACCTCACGGCCGTTGACGATCGTGCCGGTGCGCGGTTCGACCCACACCTCGCGGGTCGCCGTCGCGTAGCGGTGCATGTTGATGTGATCGCCCGGCCGCACCCCGGGACCGGTGATACCCCACCACTTGGCGGGCATCGTCAGCATCGTCCCCAGCGGTGCCTCGTTCTGCGGGTTCGGCAGCGACGACAGATCGGTCTCGGGGACCTGGGTCCGGAAGTGATAGGTCTTGATGCCGTGGACGGTCTCCTCGCCGACGAACGCGGCCGGGGTGTCCTGACGGGTGTTGAGGTCGTAATAAAGGTACGAACGCTTCTTGGTGTTGAACGGGAACTTGTACTGGAAACCCTTGCGGTTGGGAAGCTGAACCGACACGTCGTTGCGGTTCACGCCCTCCGGGGCCGCCTCGACCTGCAGCGAGCTGACGGTGCCGTTGGGCACCGATGTCTTGCGGTTCAGTGAGACCCGGTCGATGTTCGCCGTCAGCAGGCCGTCGTTGCACTGCAGGTCGCCATTTGCCGCAGGAGCCGCAGGCTGCGACTCGTCGCCGTTCGCGGCGCGGGTCCCGTCGATGCGCACCGTCTGGGCGGACTGGATCGTGGCCTGGCGGCGATCGGAGGGGTCGACGATGACCGATCGGCGCTGCTGGGTGAGGTGCGCCTGCAGGGTCTGCGCCTTGGCCTGGCCGACCGAGCAACGATCGAAGATCTCGGCGGGAAAGCGTTCGCCGGGCGAGCCGTCGGCGGCAACGCTGGTGGCGTCTGAGGTGATGTCGAGGTCAAGTGGGACCACCTTCAGCTGCGGGACCAGCCACAACGGCACGGCGATCGCTGCCGTGATGCAGGCCACGCCGAGGAATGCCAGCACCGCAGGCAACACTCGTTTCATCAATCGTCTCCCTCGGGTCGGCGACGTCGAGCCATCCGCGCGCTCGCGACTGACACCACCCTAATGGCGACGGTGTGGCGAGCCGCTCAACGCCTCGCGATCGGCCACTGCGGGCGGCTCGGTGCGATTCAGCGAACGGATGCGCCGGAGGCGCGGCGATCTCGCTCGGCCTCCTTCATGATCCCGGCCATATAGCCGTAGATTTCGCGATCGCTCAGCGCCTTCCAGCGCGGGGCGAGGAGCTTCATGTACTTCTCCACGTAGAGCAGTTGTTTGCCGACGAGGACCAGCTCACGCGGCAAGCGCGCGTCGTGCGCGCGGGCGAGGGCGGCGAGCTGACGGCCGAGGTCGGTGTAGCTCATCGACCCGAGGTCGGTGCTCGACAGTGGTGCGGCGACCTTCTCGATGTCGGCGCCGCCTTGCGCGGACGAGCCCGGATTGCGGACGGCGCCGAGCAAGAAGATGGCCCGGCCCGCCGACTCGAAGTCGTTGCGGACGATCAGATCGACGACGAGTTGCCGCAGGATGCGGCGCGTCCGGGGGGTGAACCGGCCGACGATGCCGAAATCGAGGAGCACCAGCCGCCCGTCGTCGTCGACGAGGACGTTGCCCGCGTGCAGGTCACCGTGGAACAGGCCACCGTGAAAGGCCGACTCCAGCAGCGAGAGCAACAGGTTGCGGCACAACGCCACCCCGTCATGGCCCGCGGCCCGTACCCCCGCCGCGTCGTCGATGCGGGTCGCGTAGATCCGTTCCATCGTCAGGACCCGGGGCGTGCTGAGCTCGTCGTAGACGCGGGGCACGCGCACGCGATCGCCAAAAGGCCCGGGGCGCAGGCATTCATACCATTCGCGCATCGCCGACGCCTCGTTGCCGAAGTCCAGCTCGGCGTCGAGGCCCGCGGCGAAGTCCTCGACGAAATGCCGGGCACTGAGCATCCGTCCGTATTCCGAGCGCTCGGCCAGCGCGGCCAGCCGGTCGAGGATCGCCACGTCGGGGGCCAGTCGCGCACCGATACCCGGGCGCTGGATCTTGACGACGACCTCGGTGCCGTCGGGCAGAGTCGCCGTGTGGACCTGGGCGATCGAGGCCGAGGCGATGGGCCGCGTGTCGAAGGTCGCGAACACCTCTTCGGGCGGGCGCCCGAATTCTTCGATGAAGAGTTGCCGGATCTCGGTTGGGTCGGCGGGCGGCACGCGGTCGAGCAATCCCTCGAATTCGGCGGCCAACGTCTCGGTGAACACCCCCGGGCTGGATGCGATCAGCTGGCCCAGCTTCACGTAGGTGGGGCCGAGGCGCTCGAAGGTCGCGCGAACCTCTTGGGCTGCGCGCCGGGCAGTCAGCTGGGCGGTCGGCGGCCGCAACCGCAAAGCATCGAGGGCAGTACTCGCCGCGAATCGTGCCACTCCGACGGAGGCCTGCACGGCGGTCGAACCGAACCGGTAGGCCTCCGACAGCGGTGAGACCGGGCGCAACTGTGCGTGCGCCGGCTGCGCTCGCCGGTCGACCTGGGTGTTGACAGGGGGTTTGTTCATGAAGGTCACCGCGGGCCAGTGTAGCCACGAATTCCGACGTGGCTCCGCATCCGCGCAGTGGTGAGTTGGCAAGCCGTATTCGGTGTGAACGCATCCTCGTCGTTGCCGGCAACCAGGCGTACAGTGCACGTCAGAGGTTTTCGACTGTGGATCGAAAACGAGGGTTCATCTCCGGTGCGGAAAGGCGTGACCATGACTGCTTCACGGGCGTACGCGACCCGCTGCGCCGATCTCGTGGTGGTCGGAGCGGGCGTCGCCGGGATTGCCGCGGCGTTGACCGCCCATGCCGCGGGGCTGCGCGTGGTCGTCGTGCACAAGGGGCCGCGCTGGCAGCCCGACCGTGCCGAACAGGCCACGGCCACGTTCTACGCGCAGGGTGGGATCGCGGCGGTCATGCCGGGCGACCCCGACGATTCCGTCGACGCCCACCTCGCCGACACGGTGGCCGCGGGCGGGGGACTCACCGACCCCTCGGCGAGCCGGCCGATCCTCGACGCCGGCTGGGCCGCGGTCGCCGAACTGACCTCGTGGGGAACACAATTCGACCGAGATGCCGACGGTGCCCTGGCCCGGGGCCGCGAGGGCGGGCACCGGATGCGCCGCATCCTGCACGCCGGTGGTGACGCGACCGGCGGGGCAGTGCAGCGCGCGTTGGGGTCGGCGTTGCTCGGTGCACAAGCCGCCGGGGGCGTCGAATGCGTCGACGACGCCGTGGTCACCCGCCTGCTCACCGATGTCGACGGCCGCGTCGGCGGGATCGAATACCTGCGGGCAGGCGGCCAGGGTGCGGGGCAGGACCGGGTGGGGCAGACGGCGGTGGTGAGGGCGCCGACAGTGCTGCTCGCCACCGGCGGCGCCGGGCACCTCTATGCCGCGACGACCAACCCGGCCGGCGCAACCGGCGACGGTATTGCCCTCGCCCTGCGCGCCGGGGCCCGGGTGGCCGACCTCGAGTTCGTCCAGTTCCATCCGACGATGCTCTTCACCCCTGGCGAGCGGGGGCGGCGCACCCTGGTCACCGAGGCGATCCGCGGCGAAGGCGGTCGTCTCGTCGACGCCGGCGGCCGGTCGGTGACGGCGGGTGTGCACCCGCTCGGCGATCTCGCCCCGCGCGACGTGGTCGCCAACGCCGTGATCGCGGCGATCGAACGCACCGGCCATCCATGCGTCTACCTCGACGTCGCGGATATCGAGCACTTCGCGTCGCGGTTCCCGACGGTGACCGCCGGGGTGCGTGCAGCCGGGTTGTCGATCGAGGGCGGCCGCATCCCGGTGGTGCCCGGCGCCCACTATCAGTGCGGCGGCGTCGTCACCGACACCGTCACCCGGACCGGCGTGCCGGGGCTGCTCGCTGCCGGGGAGGTCGCGCGGACGGGGTTGCACGGCGCGAACCGGCTGGCGTCCAACAGCCTGCTCGAGGGTGTGGTGACGGGTATTGCGGCGGCCGGGGTCGCATCGTCGTGGCGTGACGAGAGCCGCGGGCCACTCGGGCACACCGCGCACGTCAGGCTGCCGGCGCTCGATCGCACGACGCTGCAGGACACGATGAGCCGGCACGTCGCGCTGCGGCGCGACGCGTCGGGTCTCGCCGAGGTGGGCGCCGTGCTGTCCTCGGCGCCGGTGCGGCGGATCGATGATTCGCGCGCCGCCGAGGATGCGTCGCTGACCCTGGCCGCGGGTGCTGTCGTCGCCGCGGCGGCGGCTCGTCGCGAATCCCGCGGCTGCCATGTACGCTCGGATTTCCCGCATTCTGCGCCCCGGGCCGCATCCCGCATTTTCGGTTTCGCCGATGGTCGGATGACCGAGTTCGCCGACGCCGTGCCGGCCGTCCTCCCGGGGTAGCCCCGGCAGGCGGACCTTCGTACACTGGCCGCGGGGGTTGGGAGTTCTTCGACCCGCGCGAATTGGAGGTTCGATGGACAGCGAGGGGTGCTGGTCGACGGTGGTCAGCTCGGCTGCTGAACGCCGGGCGCTGGGACTTCCCGAATCGGCGGGCTGGATGCTGGAGTGCCGCCTGTCCGGCGGCCATCGAGGCAACCATGCCACCGACGGCAGTCTGGGCCCCCGCGGCGATCGTCGGCTCTGGCTGGAGTGGAACGACTTCGACCGCCGCGCGCAGTCGCTCATCGAACGCAATCCGTGCCCGGTGCACTCCGCGGAGAACGCGCCCTGCCGCTACTTCTACGGCCATCCCGGGCTGCACGTCTACGCCAGGTCCAACGGGCATGCCCCGAGCGCCATGTCGGGGATGGCCGCCGGGGGGCACGGGCACGCGCCCGCCGGGCCCCATACGACGAGCCCGGCGCCCGGGCCGGAATACTCGACAACCCGTGGTGGCACGCACGGACCGTCGACGGGCGACCTGCCGGTCTCCGGCGTCGGCGCCCGCGGATCGCACCGCATGCCCGAGACATCGCAATCGGAGGCCCGGCAGCCCGAGATCCGGCGGCCCGAGACGCCACCGCCGCCGGCGGCTCCCACCGGGGAGTCCTACCGCGGTGGCCGACGCTCCACCGATTCCACCCCGCCCGGCGATCTGCCTGCTTATCGGGGGCGGCGTCACAGCTTCGACGTGCCCGCACCGGAGCCCGAGCCGTTGTCGGCTCCTGCGCAGACTCCGCGGACTCCACCTCAGGCCCCGGCCCCGGAACCGGCGCCCCCGACTTCCGCGCCCGCAGCTCTCGAGCCGGCAGCCTCCGAGCCGGCAGCCTCCGAGCCCGCAGCCTCCGAGCCCGCGGCGCGAGACCACACAGTCGAGCCGACCGCACCGCTGCCCGCCCCGTCGCCGGACGTCTCGGCAGGTCGTGGCGGCCTGGGCACGGTCGGCGATGCGCTCGATGACGTCGCCTCGGCGCTCTCGAAGCTCGCCGAAGCACTGCGCCGTCGCTGACAGCGCTCGCTTACTCGCCGACGGCCCACATACCCTAGGGGGGTAGCGTTTCCCGTGTGGCCGGCGTATACCTATTGGGGGTATCACCGAACCAGTTGCACCGATGGAGGCTTCATGGACCACGCCGAACACGGCTACATCGGCCGCAAGGACGACTACTTGCGCCGGCTGCGCCGCATCGAAGGGCAGGCCCGCGGGCTTCAGCGGATGGTGGAGGAAGAGCAGTACTGCATCGACATCCTCACCCAGGTCTCGGCGATGACGAAGGCCCTGCAGGCCGTCGGACTCGGTCTGCTCGAAGAGCACATGAACCACTGCGTCGTCCGCGCCGCCCGGGAGGGTGACGCCGAGGGCAAGGCCAAGGTCGACGAGGCGGTCCAGGCGATCGCGCGGCTCGTCAAGTCCTGAGAAGCGTTGTGCTGCAACATTTGTGTGCTGACAACCGACTGTGTCCAACCGGGCCCGGCGTGGCGCCGGACCGAAGAATTGTGAGGAGTGATTTCCATGGCAAGTGAGATCTACACCGTGAGCGGCATGACCTGTGGTCACTGCGCGGCATCGGTGCGTGAGGAGATCGAGGAGATCTCCGGCGTGCAGAGTGTCGACGTGACCGTCGACTCGGGGCGTGTCGAGGTGACCAGCGACGAGCCACTCGCCCGCGATGATGTGGCCCGGGCCGTCACCGAGGCCGGATATCAGTTGGTGTGAGCCGATCATGATCCCGCGTGCGCTGACCGCCGGCGCCCTCGCGTCGAGCACCGCCGCACGGGTGGCCGCCTTCCTGGTGGCCCTCGCGGCGGTGTTCGTCGTGGCGTTCACGGTCGGTCACGCGGTCGGGCCCGACACCGGCGCCCCTACCCATCAGCATCAGCAGCCACCGACGACCACCGAGATCCACCGAGGCCACTGATGACAACCCCCGCCACCGCGCCCACCGCCGACCGCGTCGACCGCGTCGACCTCGACATCGAGGGCATGACGTGTGCGTCGTGCGCCAACCGGATCGAGCGCAAGCTCAACAAGCTCGACGGGGTGCACGCGACAGTCAACTTCGCGACCGAACGGGCGCACGTCGATCACCCCGCCGGCCTCGACACCTCCCAGCTCATCGAGGTGATCCGGTCCGCCGGCTACGACGCGGGACCCGTTGACGACCAGCCGCGCACCGACACCGAGTCCGAGACCGACACCGACCCGGTGCTCGACGCGCTACGCAACCGGGTACTGATCTGCGCCGTACTCACCATTCCCGTCGTCGCATTGGCGATGGTCCCGGCATGGCAGTTCACCTACTGGCAGTGGTTGTCGCTGACGTTGGCGGCGCCGGTCGTGGTGTGGGGCGCCTGGCCGTTCCATCGCGCCGCGTGGCTCAATCTGCGTCACGGCTCGACCACGATGGACACGCTGGTGTCGATGGGCACGCTGGCGGCGTTCGGCTGGTCGCTGTACGCATTGTTCTTCGGTACCGCGGGCGAGCCCGGGATGACCCATGGCTTCGATCTCGTCCCGCAGCGCGCCGACGGCGCCGCGAACATCTATCTCGAGGCCGCCGCGGGCGTCACCACCTTCCTGCTCCTCGGACGCTACTTCGAGAAGCGGGCCAAGCACACCGCAGGCGACGCCTTGCGCGCGCTGATGCGCTTGGGCGCCAAGGACGTTGCCGTGGTACGGGGCGGGGTCGAGACCCGCATCCCGATCGAGGCGCTGCGCGTCGACGACGTGTTCGTGGTGCGTCCCGGCGAGAAGATCGCCACCGACGGAGCGGTCGTCGAGGGGGCCTCGGCCGTCGACGCCTCGATGGTCACCGGCGAATCGGTGCCGGCCGAGGTCGGCCCGGGGGATGCCGTGGTGGGTGCCACCATCAACACCAGCGGCCGATTGCTGGTGCGTGCCACCCATGTCGGCGCCGATACGGCGCTCGCCCAGATGGCCCGGATGGTCGCCGACGCCCAGACGGGCAAGGCCGGTGCCCAGCGCCTCGCCGACCGCATCTCGGCCTGGTTCGTGCCCGCGGTGATCGCCATCGCCGTTGCGGCGCTGGGATTCTGGATGGGCGCGGCGATCGCCACCGATTCACCGGTTACCTTCGCGTTCACCGCTGCGGTGTCGGTGTTGATCATCGCCTGCCCGTGTGCACTGGGTCTGGCGACCCCGACGGCGCTGATGGTGGGCACCGGCCGCGGCGCGCAGCTGGGCATCCTGCTCAAGGGTCCGGAGGTGCTGGAGCAGACCAGACGCGTCGACACGATCGTGCTCGACAAGACCGGCACCGTCACCACCGGAATCATGCGGGTCGAGACGGTCCACACCCTCGACGCCGCCGACCATGAACGGATGCTGACGGCGGCGGCCGCCGTGGAATCGGCGTCCGAACATCCGATCGGCAAGGCCATCGTCGTTGCCGCGCAGGATCTTCCGGTGGGAACGGTCACCGACTTCGCCGGCACCATGGGTGCCGGGGTCGCCGGAATGGTCGACGGCGACAAGGTTCGCGTCGGCAGTCCGCGCGAATTCGCCGACCTACTGCCGGCTACGTTGACCGCCCAGGTCGACGCCGCCCACGACCGGGGCGCCACCGCGGTGATCGTGTCCGTCGAGGGCCGGGGGCCGACGGAGTACGGTGTCATCGTGGTTGCTGACGAGGTGAAACAGACCTCGGGGCAGGCGATTACCGAACTCAAACAGATGGGCTTGACCCCGGTGCTGTTGACCGGCGACAACCCGGGCGCAGCGCACCATGTGGCCGGTCAGGTGGGGATCGATCAGGTCATCGCCGAGATGCGGCCGGAAGAAAAGGTGGCCGCCATCAAGAACTTCCAGCAGCAGGGACGCGTGGTGGCGATGGTCGGCGACGGCATCAACGATGCTGCCGCGCTGGCTCAGGCCGATCTGGGGTTGTCGATGGGTACCGGCACCGACGTGGCCATCGCCGCCGCCGACCTGACGATCGTCGACGGTGATCTGCGCAAGGTGATCGACGCGATCAACCTCTCGCGCCGCACGCTCTCGATCATCAAGGGAAATCTGTTCTGGGCGTTCGGATACAACGTCGCCGCGATCCCGATCGCCGCGGCCGGGCTGCTCAATCCGATGATCGCCGGTGCCGCGATGGCGTTCTCGTCGGTATTCGTCGTCGCGAACAGCCTGCGGCTGCGGGGTTTTCGGTCACGCGTGGCCGGGACACGGTCGTGAGTGAGCCCTGCTGAATCCAGTTCGCGGTGTCCTCGCCACCACCGGCCCCGTTCAGCAGATACAGCGTCGGCGCCGGAGCGCCGCCCGGTGCGCGCAGGACCTCCACCGGGACGTCGCGGCCCATCGATGGCGAGAACACCCGCAGGAGACGATGATTCGGTCCGGCGGTCTCGGTGGAGACCACGCGCCCGGGATCGGCCGACGACGTGGGCGGGGAGATTCCCATCGCGATCACGCCGCTCACGGCCGCGATAAGAAATGCGGCGGCCAGGTGGATGAGTCGGTGTGATCGCATGGTCCACACTCCTCGGTGCGCACCTCGGGAGTGGGCGCACCACGGTGCGCGGTGGTGTCGGTGAACGCAGTACACCACCAGGATCGGCGGCGGACGTGCGTAGCCGACTACCCGATCACCTCGGCAGATCGGCGGCGTGCGGCGGCGTGCCGTCCCGCGCGGCGCCCGAAGTACGAGCCCTCCCCGAGCTGGGTGCCGCTGGCGTATCCCAAGCTGTCCTGGGCGATGTTGGCGGCGCACGCTCCGGCCGCATACAGCCCCGCGATGGAACTGCCGTCGGCGTCGAGGACTTCGCCGTCCAGCGAGGTCGCCATGCCGCCCATGGTGAACCCGGCGTACATCGCCTTGCCCAGACTCATGTCGAATACCGCCCACGGGCCGGTGTCCTGCGCGGCCAGGAATTCCGCCGACTTGTGGAAGTCGGGGTCGGTGCCCGCGGCGGCGTGGGTGTTGTAGCGGTCCAGCGTCGTCTGCAGTCGGCCGGTCGGAATACCCAGGGCCGCTTCCATTTCGGCGACCGTCTCGTATCCGTCGACGAAGGGTACCAACGGCATTCGGGGGCGTTTCATATGTGCCTCGTCGACGATGAGGTAGGCCGTCGCATCGGGTTGTTCGAGCACGAATGCCGACGTCCGGGAATGGTAGGAGTCCTCGGCGACGAAGCGATCCCCGTTCTTGTTGACGGCGATTCCGGTGAGCAGGATCGACGGCGGGTACACCGGCGCGGTGCAGAACGCCTGATCCATGTGCTTGAGCACAGCGCCTGCCGACACTCCCATCCGGAGTCCGAGCCCGTCGTCGTAGGTGTTGCCCAGCACGAACGGCTTCTCGGTCAGCCACGGCACGTGCTCGGCCACCATCGCGGAGTTCATGACGAATCCGCCGGCGGCGACGATCACCCCGTGCGCCCGAATGTAGCCTTGTTCGCCGCCGATGCCGCGCCACGCCACCCCCGTGACGGCACCGTCCGCGTCGACGACGAGGTTGCGTGCGCCGGTCTCGTAGCGCACCTCGACGCCGAGTTCGGCGAGCCGTTTGACCAGCAGTTCGACGACCATCGCGGCGCCGCCGGTGTCACCGGGTACCGGCACCTTGTGTCCGCGCGGGGCGGGTTTGGCCATGTCCTTGAACGGCCACACCTTTTCGTTGCCGGTGTACATCAGCCCCTGCGTCTCGGGCTGCACGACGGCCTTCTCGGGGTAGTAGCTGCGCTCGAAGGTGAAGCCGAGAGCCTCGAGCCAATTGAAGTGATCGACGCTGTCGACGCAGTACGCGTGGATCTTGTCCGGCTCGGGATCGCTCGAGACGGCGGTGATGTAGCGCTCCATCTCCTCGGCCGAGTCCTCGTGGCCGGTGGCCTGTTGCACCGCGGTGCCGCCGCCGAGGTAGAAGTGTCCGCCGGCCATGGCGGTCGTACCACCGGCCTGCGCCGCACGTTCCAGTACGAGTACCCGGGCGCCGTGGGCCGCGGCCTCGACGGCGGCGCATCCGCCCGCGATGCCGAGTCCGATGACCACCACGTCGACCTCGTCGCCGAAGGTGTCGACCGATTCGAGCGCGACCGTGTCGGGGATCGCTGTATCCGCTGCCATGCGCATCAGCGTAACCGACAAACTAGAACGCGTTCTAGTCTTGGGTTTGTCGGGTGACTGATCGACGTGGTGGGCGCGACCCGCGCGAGGAGGCCCGGACGGGGAGTATCAATGAGTGTGACCTCCGAACTCGACGACACACCCCGGCACGCCCCCGCTCGTCGTGTCGGGGCGCCGGTGAATGCCATCGCCGGAATCGTCGCCGTCGGTGCCGCCCTCGGCATCGGCGAATTGGTGGCGGCGCTCATCTCGCCGGAATCCTCCCCGTATTTCGCCGTCGGCTCGACCGTCGTGGACCATTCGCCGCTGTGGATGCGCGAATGGGCGATATCCACCTTTGGCACCTCAGACAAACTCACGCTGTTCGTGGTGATGGGCGTGGTGATCGCCGTGATCGCGGGTGTCTGCGGGGTCGTGGAACGGCGACGCCCACCGATCGGTTCGGTGGTCATCGTGGTTTTCGCCATCGTCGGGATGATCACCGCCCTCGGCCGCCCCGGTGCCACGGCGACCTTCGTGCTGCCCTCGCTCCTGGGTGGCGCCGCCGGCGTGGTCGCGCTGCGGATCCTCATCGGCATCCTCACCCTCGACGCCGGGAAGGATGAGTCGGGCGAGGATCCTGTCGATACGGACGATCCAGCGGATGCCGAGGACCGCCGTGGTGGTCTCGGAGCGCCCACGTCGCGCCGCTTCGTGCTGGCCGCGGCCGGGATCGCGGCGGTCGCCGTCGCCGCCGGTGCTCTGGGCCGGACCCTGCTCGCCGGTGCCGCCAAGACGCTGGCCGATCGCAATGCCGTGCGTCTCCCGGCCCCGGCCGACCCTGCCCCGCCGGTACCGGCCGCCGCCGACATCGGAGTTCCGGGGACGTCGCCGTTCGTCACCGGCAACGCCGACTTCTACCGGATCGACACCGCTCTGCAGGTCCCGCAGCTGACCACCGGCGACTGGAAGCTGCGGGTGCACGGCATGGTCGACAACGAGTTCTCCCTCTCCTGGGACGAATTGCTGCGGATGCCGTTGACCGAGCGGCTGGTCACGCTCACCTGCGTCTCCAATGAGGTCGGCGGTGACCTGATCGGCAATGCACGCTGGCTCGGGGTACGGATGAAGGATCTGCTCGATCGCGCCGGGGCGCGTCCGGGCGCGAATATGCTGCTGTCCACCAGCTCCGACGGATGGACCTGTGGCACACCGGTTTCGGCGATCAGCGACAACCGCGACGCCCTGCTCGCGATCGGCATGAATGGTCAGCCACTGCCGATCGAACACGGATACCCGGTGCGACAGGTCATCCCCGGGCTCTACGGATACGTCTCGGCCACCAAATGGGTGGTGGACTGGGAATTGACCACGTTCTCTGCGGCGCAGGCATATTGGACGACGCGCGGCTGGTCGGCCACCGGACCGATCAAGATCGCCTCGCGCATCGACCGCCCGTCCTCCGGCTCGAGTCTGCGGGCCGGCCAGGTGATCATCGCCGGCACCTCCTGGCATCAGCACACCGGCATCGCTCGGGTCGAGGTACGGGTCGACAACGGTCCGTGGGCGCCGGCGACTCTGGCCGCCGACTACAGCGACGATACCTGGCGCCCATGGAAATACGAGTGGCACGCCACGCCGGGCGCACACACCGTCGCGTGCCGGGCGATCGGGAAGGACGGGCAGGTCCAGACCGCCGCGCTCGCCGACCCGGTCCCCGACGGCGCCACCGGACTGGATACCCGCACCTATACCGTCCGCTGAGACCGATGGTCCCGAGTCCGGGGCCGGCGACCTATGAAGTTCTCAAGGAACGGATGCGGTCCCGGCAGGCCGGGGCGCAAGGGTCGGAAAGTCATTGTGGGTGAGCCTGTTTCAGGCGGCGTTGTCGAGGTGGAGGGTGCGTCGGTTGTAGGCGGGTAAGGGTCGTCGCTTCGGGTCGACACCCGCAGGCGGGACCAGCCACGGGTGACGATCGAAGCCCATCACGACATCCCAGCCGCGGTCGTGGACGTCGTGATGGCAGGCCGTGCACAGGAGGCACCCGTTATCGAGGTCGGTGGGGCCACCGTCGACCCATGACACGAGGTGGTGTGCCTGGGTGCGCGATGCGGGGGCACCGCATTTCACGCAGCACTCATCCCGCAGCAGCAACGCTTTTCGTTGCGCCGGGGTGAACAGACGCTTTTCGCGTCCCACGTTCAACGGCACCTGTGCGTCGTCGACGATGACGACGGTGACCGCGGCATCACACCCCAACGCTTTCGCCGTCGCGGGTGTCACCGACCCCATGAACTCCAACGCGGACAGCTTCGGGGCATCAGCCGGGATCGTCAGCAGGACACCACCGGTCGGCTTGCACGACACGGTCTCGTCGGCGAGACCCCGCTCGGCGAGTTCCAAAATGGATTCGAAGGCATCAGCACGGCGGCGCTCGGCCGCCCGCGGATCATGCGAACCATCGGGTTGAGGTTTCGGCGCCGACAACGCTTCAACCAGGCTGTGCAGCTTCTCCCCGGCAACCGCATCCAGGTTGGCACGCACATCCAAACGGCCATCATCGGTTTTGTGGTAGCCCAGCTCGTTGATCGACTTGTCCTCGGCGGCAGGCACACCGGCATCGGTGTCGGCGGCGAGTTCGTTCGCGATGGTGCGAGCGTGATCGGTGATCTGCGCGGGCGTCATGCCCGCCGACGACCACGACATCAGTGACATCAACTGTGCTGACCGCAGGTCGGGATCAACGGGTTCGGTTGAGCGCGATTCGATGTGCGACAGCCCCCGCACGATCGCGTCGGCGTGTTCGGACGAGATGGCTCCGTCAGCCGCCCGGCGCACGAGTGGGTCGATGTCGATGGCGGTACCGACCCGCACGAACCGTGCAGCGACCGCGGGCGCGCACCCCATCACGGTCAACAGTTCCCGCAGGCGGCGTCCGTGGCCGTCGGCGACACCGAATCGGTCGAGATCACCGGTCAGCGTGGCCGCATGGTGGTCGGCGAGGTTGCGGATCAGCAGAATCTGCTGCAGCGCGGCGTGTGCTTGCGGCCCGGTCATGTCCAATCCGGTGCGAAGCTCGGCCAGCTGGTCGACAATGCCGGCCAGAATGGCTGCGGTATCGTCGCTTTCGACAGTTGCGTCGGCGATCATAGTGCCCCCCTTGGTGATCGATTCGATGTCTCCATCTTACACGCATGCACCGACAATGGCACCTGGATCGCCGGCATTTGTGGATCGAATACCGCTTGTGGACAACGTGTTTCGTGGCTCGGTGGACGCGCGTTTCTGTCGGTGGGTTGTGCTAGGCGTACGCGCCCTGGCACGGTGTCGATTGGACTATCTGGGTTTCACCGATTGGTGGCAAGCGCCTCTGGTGCGCGGCGATGGGCGATACACTCACCTCTCGACATGGGCGGCAGCGGTCGTAGACCGGCGGGGACCAGTTCGCCGGAGGGGAACGATCCGCGGATCAGGGGGATGAAGTGCTCAGAGGGCGACACTCGATACTGACGGTGGTGGTGGCTGCCGCCGCACTTCTCTTCGTACAGGCAAGTTTTCAGCCGGGAGTGACCAACGCACTACAGATCGGCCCCATCATCTTCCCGGACGCCGGTTCCTCGGGAACCGGCGATCACGGCGAACCCGCACTCGTCAGAACTCCGGAATGGGCGCCGCCATTGAGCGCCGATGATGCGGTCATCCTCATCCCTGGCACCACCGACTACGACGGCAGCGACCAACTCGGGCGCACTCTGCAGATCGGGCTGTTCGGGGGCGTCACGACCGACGCGGCGACCGGCGCGGCCGTCGTCGATCCCAAGGCTGCACCGGAAGTCACCGTCGTCTCGTATCCCGGCGCCTTCGGACTCGATCCGTTCGGTATCCCGATCTACCTCGTCGGCTCGGATACCTTCACCCACTCTGTCGAGGCCGGATCGATCAACGGCGTCGCCGATGCGGAGGCCGCGTATCCGGGTGACGGCAACCGCAGGGTCGTCGTCAACGGCTACTCGCAGAGCGCACCGATCGCGATGAACGTCGCATACCTGTTGCACCACAGAAACATCGACGGGGAGGGTGAGATCCCCGACGACAAGATCGTGGTGATCATCGGCGCTGACTCACGCTTTCCCAACACTGGCGTGGAGAACACGATGCCGAGCCTTCTGCCGGGGCTGTATACCAACGGTGACCGCGATCCCGCCGACACCGGCGACATTCCCGTGTACTCCTACTGCGTCCGCGGCGATCCGACCTGTGGGGCGGGTAATCCGCTCGTCAATCCGATCTCCACGTTCTTCTATCTGGCACCAGGCTTCTACGTGCACGGATCTCTCAACCAGCACATCAACGAGTACACGATCACCAAGGAGTGGACGAGCCAGGAGGCCGGAGCCGGCGGCAACACGCACTACATCGTCTACGAAGGCGGCAATCCGTGGGGAATGATGCTGCGTGACTTGGGTATTCCGGTGCCGCGAGAATTCGACGAGGCGCTGAGTGCGCTCGTCCCGGTGCCGATGCCCGGTGCCCGCTCGACCCTGGCAGATCTGCCGATCCCGATGTCGGACGAAATGCGGGGCCAGTTGAGCGCCTACGACGTGCCCACACCGCGTGAACTCCAGGAACTTCTCGCCGCCCGTCTCGGAGTCGGCGTCCCGGTCCACGATCCCGATGCCTGCGCCCGGACCCCGTCGGCCTGCCGGGCCGACTACAGCTCGGTGGCCGGTGCCGACACGCCGCCTGCGACGACGCCGGCGAATTCGACTCCGACAGCGCCGTCGATCACCGGGACCAACCGATCGGCCACGAGTACGGCACCGGCACCGAGTAGTGGAGAGTTGGCAGCCACGACATCTACTGCCACCCCGACGCCAGAGACCCCGACGATCGAGACCCCGACGATCGAGACCCCGACGATCGAGACTCCGACGACCGAGAGCGCCGAACCGGCGGTTCTACCGAACACGTGACCGAACGTGGTTGGTTTCGCGGCTAGAATCTACGTACCGCAGCCGAAAGGAGCGTGCCATGGCCACTTCCACCTGGCTCACCCGCGCATACCCCGACCTGTTTGCCGGACTGACCGAACATGACGCGCTGGATATCACCGCCGCGGTGGACAACAACGTCCTCGAAGGCTGGGAGCCGACCCGCGACGACATTGCCATTCTCACCGCCGAGGCTCGCGGCGCCATCAGCCGCGACGACCTCCTGCGCCAAGCACGTGGCGAGATCACCCGAGCGGAGCTCGTCCAGATGGCACTGCGTGGAGTCACCGCCGCCACCTGACGAATCGTCCGCCTCGCATGCGACGCCCCCTGGAGTCATGACGGGTGGTGTCGCCGTCTTACTGCCGGTCATCATCAACTCGAGATAGGCGTCGCGGTCCATGGCTTCTCCCCGATCGGACTGGGATGCCACCTTCATCCCAGGCAGTCACGTATTGGCAAACAAGCTCGGGATCGACGACCCAGACCAACTCGAGCAGCTGGAGTATGGACTCACCGCCACCGCCGAGCGTCAAGTCCTGCGCGGGCAGCTGGTAATCGACCGCACCTACGACGCCGAGCATCTCCGCGCTGTACACACCGCCTTGTTCGCCGACATCTATGACTGGGCCGGTAAGACCCGCATCTACCCGATGGCCAAAGACCGCATCGGCTTCGCCGACCCTGCGCAGATCGGCGCCTACCTGAGGGCGGCTGCCGACCACATCGCCACCACCGACTGGGGTGCCCTTGCCCACGGCGGTCTCGCCGTCGAAGCAGCCACGGCCTACGCCTACCTCAATACCGCCCATCCCTGGCGAGAGGGAACGGCAGAAGTGCAAAACTGTTTCTGCGGCAATTGCTCCGGGACCACCGGCACGATCTGGACCTCAGTCGAATCACCCGGCAGCAGTGGAACAACAGCTCGGCGCTGACGATGCCCGATCGTGGCGCCTTCGAGCCGGTTCCCGACCTGATGATCCCGGTGTTCTCTCGCATCATCGTCGACTACATCCCACCAGCCGGCGGTGCGATCACCGCGCCGAGATGTTGATAGAGCCGCGGGATCGGCCGCTGTCCCATCCGGGACCGGTGCCGGTTCGCCTGATTGGCCCGGTTTGCCGGCCAATCTGACGCACGCAGTGCTCAGGACGTCGTACGAGAGTCAAGGGAAAGTGAGCAAACCAACGCAGTGATCTGCGTCGGGAGAGGTCGTGTTATGTTCGTCGCACGTTTCTGGTGGTGATGTAACCCGTCGCCCCGTCCCGACCGCATCACTGCGGCACGGCCGATCAGAGCACCGACCGGGCCGATCGTTCGTTTTCGCCGATGCACCGACAAGTCGATGAGTACCGACAGAACGAAAGACAGCGAATAGCAATGAGTGTGGGTGTCGTGCGCGAAACGGCCTCCGGTGAGCGTCGGGTGGCGCTGGTACCGAAGGTCGTCGCGTCGCTGGTGGGCAAGAACGTCCCCGTGATCGTCGAGGAGGGGGCAGGCCTCGGGGCGCTGATCCCCGACGAGGCCTTCGTCGAGGCCGGTGCGACGATCGGCGATCCGTATTCGGCCGATGCGGTGTTGCGGGTGTCGCCGCCGTCGGACGCCGAGATCGCCAAGCTGCACAGTGGACAGAAGCTGATCGGATTCCTCGCGCCGCGCAACGCCGACACCAAGATCGGCGCCCTGCGCGAGGCCGGCATCGAGGCGTATGCCGTAGAGGCGATTCCGCGTATCTCGCGCGCTCAGGTGATGGACGCACTGAGTTCGCAGGCCAACGTGTCGGGATACAAGGCCGTCATCGTCGCCGCCGATCTGTCGACCCGCTTCTTCCCGATGCTGACCACCGCGGCGGGCACCGTGAAGCCGGCAACCGTGCTGGTGCTCGGGGTGGGCGTCGCCGGTCTGCAGGCGCTTGCGACCGCCAAACGTCTGGGTGGCCGCACCACCGGCTACGACGTGCGGCCCGAGGTGGCCGAGCAGGTTCGTTCGGTGGGCGCGCAGTGGCTCGATCTCGGGATCGACGCCGCCGGCGAGGGCGGGTATGCCCGCGAACTGACCGACGACGAGCGAGCGAAGCAACAGCAGGCGCTCGAGGATGCGATCAAGGGATTCGACGTCGTCATCACCACCGCACTGGTGCCGGGTCGGCCGGCGCCACGTCTGGTGACCGCCGCCGCGGTCGAGGGCATGAAGCCGGGCAGCGTCGTCGTCGACCTCGCAGGCGAGACCGGCGGCAACTGCGAACTCACCGAACCCGGGCAGACGGTCGTCACACACGACGTCACCATCACCTCGCCGCTGAATCTCCCCGCCACCATGCCCGAGCACGCCAGCGAGTTGTATGCCAAGAACGTGCTCGCGCTGATCGACCTCATGCTCGACGAGAATGGTGCGCTCGCACCGGATTTCACCGACGAGGTCATCACCGCCGCGTGTGTCACCCGTGACAGCCAGGAGGCGTCGGCCTGATGTACAACGAACTACTCGCGAACATTGCGATTCTCGTGCTGGCCGGCTTCGTCGGCTTCGCCGTCATCTCGAAGGTCCCCAACACCCTGCACACCCCGCTGATGTCGGGCACCAACGCCATCCACGGCGTAGTTGTGCTCGGCGCCCTGGTGGTGCTGGGTTCGCTACCGGCCGACGCCAATTGGGGCGTGCGCATCATCGCGTTCATCGCGCTGGTGTTCGGCACGCTCAACGTGGTCGGCGGTTTCGCCGTCACCGACCGCATGCTGGGAATGTTCAAGGGTAAGAAGGAGTCCGCCAAGTGAGCGCCACCGTTTTCGCCCAAGAGGTGGTAGACGCCAGTTTCAGCGGCACGGGGCAGGTCTCCGAAGGCCTCGGTTACGGGGTGACCGTCCTCTACATCGTCGCGTTCTCGCTGTTCATCTATGGCCTGTCGGGCCTGACCGGGCCGAAGACCGCGGTGCGCGGCAACTGGATCGCCGCGGTCGGCATGGGGATCGCCGTCGTCGCGACGTTGCTCGGCGTCTACAACAACGCCGGCGATGCGGGCGTGCCGTCGATCAACTGGATTCTGATCGCCGTCGGCCTGGTGGTCGGTGTGGCGCTGGGCATCCCGCCGGCCCTGAAGACCAAGATGACCGCGATGCCGCAGCTCGTGGCACTGTTCAACGGTGTCGGCGGCGGGACCGTCGCGCTGATCGCGTGGTCGGAGTACATCGAGTCCGACGGCTTCACCGCAGTGCACGAGACGCCCGACGTACACGTCATCGTCGGCTCGCTGTTTGCGGCGATCATCGGTTCGGTCTCCTTCTGGGGATCGCTGGTGGCGTTCGCGAAGCTGCAGGAGCTGTTGAACAAGAACCTCGAGAAGAAGTTGGTCAAGGCCGCCAAGGCCTTCCAGTTCGCCAACATCGTGCTCGCCATCGCGGCCATCGCGATCGCCGTCTACATCGGTGTCTCCGCCGATTCCACTTCGGCGACGCCATGGTTCTGGATCGTGGCGCTGCTCGTGATCGCCGGTGTGATGGGTCTGTTCGTGGTGTTCCCGATCGGCGGCGCCGACATGCCGGTGGTCATCTCGCTGCTCAACGCGCTGACCGGGCTGTCGGCCGCGGCTGCGGGTCTGGCGCTGAACAACCAGGCCATGATCGTGGCCGGCATGATCGTCGGTGCATCGGGCACGATCCTGACCAACCTGATGGCCAAGGCGATGAACCGGTCCATCCCGGCGATCGTGTTCGGCGCCTTCGGTGGTGGCGAGGCCGGCGTCGCCGGCGGTGCGGACGCGGCGGGCGGCACGGTCAAGGCCACCTCGGCCGCCGACGCCGCAATCCAGATGGCCTACGCCAACCAGGTGATCGTCGTGCCGGGTTACGGCCTGGCCGTCGCGCAGGCGCAGCACACCGTCAAAGAGATGGCCACCCTGCTCGAGGCCAAGGGCGTCGAGGTCAAATACGCCATCCACCCGGTCGCCGGGCGGATGCCCGGACACATGAATGTGCTTCTGGCCGAAGCAGATGTGCCGTATGACGCGATGAAGGAGATGGACGACATCAACGGCGAGTTCGCGCGCACCGACGTCGCCATCGTGATCGGCGCGAACGACGTCACCAATCCGGCGGCGCGCAACGATCCGGGTTCACCCATCCACGGCATGCCGATCCTCAATGTCGATCAGGCGCGTTCGGTGATCGTGCTCAAACGCGGGATGAGTTCCGGATACGCCGGCATCGAGAACCCACTGTTCTACCTCGATCACACCTCGATGCTCTTCGGGGACGCCAAGAAGTCCGTCGACTCGGTCATCGAGGAACTCAAGGCGCTGTAGCCGGCCCGCGATCGACGCCCCCGGCGCGGCCACGGCCGCTCCGGGGGACCAGGAATACGCTGATCGCGGCGCCGATGAGGAAGCAGCACAACGTGATCCACGGCCACGGCGTCACCTGCAGCGAATCGGCGTCGACGTCGACCGATGAACCCAGAGCCGAGACCTGGTGTGCGGTATCGGAGGTGAACCACAGCACCGCCACCACCGCGAGGGCCGAGAGTGCGATACCGGTATAGCCGGCCCAGACCGGGCGGTATGCCGGGCTCAGGCGCCGCAACGCCAACGCACCGAGCAGGCAGGCCAAGACCACCACGACGGTGCCACTGGACGTACTGATCTCGCTGGCGCTCAGCTGTTGTGGCGCACCGGCATCGGTGACCTCGGATTGCGCGCGAGGCCGGCGTCAGCCGCAGCACGCTGTACCGTCGCTTCCCCGGCAAGGAGGAACTCCTCGCCGCGGCGGTCGAACGGATGCGTCGCGATTTCGTTCACGAGATCGGCGTGCGGGTCAAGGGGCTCGACCCCGCGCCGCCATCGTCGAGGCCTTCACCGCGGCAGTTCTGGGAATGCGCAACAACGACGTCATCGCGAAGGTCATCGTCGACGACCCGGCCGCCATCGATCTCAGCGTCGGCACCGAGGATCCCCGTGTCGACGACCTCATCGACGAATTCAGTGGCGGCGTCGTCGCCACCCTGCGCCTCGATGCCCGAGCCTGATCTGCGCCTGGTCGCCGAGATCCTCTTCCGCTTGGTCACGTCCTTCGCGACCACGTCATCGCACGCCATCGACGTCGACGACGACGACGCGCTGCGCGAGTTCGCGACGAAATTCCTTGCGCCGCTGGTCTGGTAGACCGGCCGTTCGGGCAGACACCGGGCAGACCTCGGGCGACGCGCCCGGATGCCGAATCACCCGCCGAGGGTGATCAGCCGGCCGACCCCGATCCGACCAGCTGCCCGAGGATCTTCCCGCCGATGTCGTCGATTATTCCGGGGCCCACGTCAGGTAGCTGACTTCCCGGTAGCTGATCGGTGGGCAGAAGCGGGGTCCGGCTCGTCGGAATGCCCGCGGTGCGGGTCGCCTCGACGCGGATGCCGGTCTGCTTGTCCTTGGGCAGTGGTGCGTCGTTCTTCGCCAGGTCGGTGTCGGTGGTGATCGACTGCGTGACGGTGAGGCCGGCTGCGGCGAAGTCGGCTGCGGCGCGGCGAATGTGGTTGGGGGAAGTCACCAGCACCACATCGGAGATGTGGCGTGCGGTGAGGAGCCCGGCGGTGTTCTGGGCGTTCGACACGGTCGAGACGGACGTTTCCTCGGTGGCGATGCGTGCTGGCGCGACGCCGTTGGCGATCAGCCACTTGCGCATCACCGATGCCTCGGTGGCCCCGTTTTGGGGCTTGCCACCGGTGACGACGATCGGCGCCGACGGCGATGACAGTGCCTGTGCGCGTCCGGCTTCGAGTCGCTTGATCAGCTCGGGCGCCGGTTTCCCCTCGGGGGACAGGCCGAATCCGAGGATGACGATGGCCGGGTTGCCCGAGACGGGTCGGGCGGTGGTGCTCGGGACGATCGCGGCCGCCTTGGTGACGCCGTCGATGACGTTGCGTGTGGTCTTCGCCAACCGAGAGTCCACCACTGTCAAGCGATTCAGCGCTGCCTTGCCGAGCGCGTCGTCGGAGATCTGGTCGGCCCAGATGGCTTGCAGTGCAAGGGATTGGCTGTCAGCAGGATTGAGTGTCACCGCCTGTTTGAGGTCACCGAGGCCGCCGGCCACATCTCCGGCGGCGAACTTCTGTTGCGCGGCGTTGTACAGCGAGGCCGGATCGACGGTGACCGCAGCTGTGGTCACCGCGCTCTCGTGGGACGTCGGCAGAGTACCGACGGCCGCGCCGCCGATGGCCGACAGTGCGAGAACCCCGACAGCGGTTCGTCGAAAATTACGTTTCACTCTGGACACACCAGTCACTTGAGTAACAGTAGGTGGCGGATATGCAGGTCACCAGGGGGACTTGGTTCCAACCCGGTAACGAGCATCTGGTGGGCCGGAAATGGTCGCGTCCGGCGGTGGGGTGTCGCCCTTCTGGCCGGTGGAGCGGACGCTATTCGGTTCCGCTCGATGCTCGAGACCATGCGCGGGGTGCGGTGTCCCGCTTCTTGACCGCGGCGGCCACCTCCTCGATTCCCACACGAATGAGGTCGCCGTATGAATCGGCTTGCAGGGTAAAGGAGCGTTCACGGGCTGATGCGAGCTGGTCTCGGGCGGCGTCGAAGCTGCCGAGCCGACGAAAGTTGTCGGCGAGGTTGAGGTGAAGCGATGGGTAGAAGCCGGCGATGTGCAGGCCGGCGTCGAGTTCTCGGGCCCGTTGCTCGCTGACGGCATCGGCGGCGTCGAGTGCACGCACATCCCATTGCAGGGCCTGTGCAGGATCGATGTAGAGGTCGGCCAGGTAATGCGCCAGTGTGCAGCGGTGGAGTGGATCTCCGGTGACTCCGATTGTCTGCCACAGATCCAGGAGTTGGGTGCGTGCGTTGTCGACGTTTCCGCTGCGTCCGTCGGTGACCGCCTCGATGATGGCATTCATCGTCGGGTCGGTCGTGGTTGCTCCGGTCATTCGTGGTGCTCCTTTGGTGTGGCGCCATCTTCGGTGAATGGGGGCATGGTGGGCATGACAAGCGTGGTCAGATCACCGTTGTCGGCAGAGCGGATGGTCGCAGGCTGCGTCGCGCCGCGGAGGTCGAAGACCACATCCGCGCCGATTGCGGTACTGATGGCCGGATAGAGGGTGGTCATCTCGAACCAGACGTCGAACCCGGGCCCACTGACACGGCCCGGAATCTGGCCGTGCATGTCGTGGCTGGTGTCGTACAACGAGATCCCGGAGTTGTTGACGCGCAGGCAGATCAGTCCTGTGGATCTTTCTTCGAGGCGTTGGAGCAACATCGTCTTCGGCGACTCAACGCGCGTCGTCGGCGGGGGCAGTTCGTCGAGCATCAACTGGTAGTCGGGGAACGTTTCGGTCAGGAGTCGACAATGTCGATCTCCGCGTGTCGGCATCCGGATCCATATTTCGTGGTCGGTCGCCTCGATTCGAGCTTGCGGCGTGCGCCGCAGATCGGTCAGGCAGTCACGCAGGTCCTCGCCGTTCACCGTCGCTGCCCAGGCCGGACCAGGACGATGGGTGCTCACCAGCGTGCGAATCGACAAGCGGTAGCGATCGGTTGCGGTCACCACCACCGTGCCGGCGTCGGCCTCGATGCGTACACCGCCGAGTACCGGGACGTCCGGTTCGTCGGTGGTGGCGGTGAGGACCTGCGCCACCGCCGCGGCCAGCACTGGGCCGCTCACCGTGGCGACCATCGTTGCGGTCGTTTCGACCAGGGCGGATTTGATGGTGGCGGCACGCTCCCGTGCGGTGACGGCGTTGCCGACGACTGCGTCGACATGGTCGTCGACCAAGCGCACCGCCTCCTCGCAGTCGGCAGTGAGCACGGATCTCGCCGTCGCGAGAGGCATTCCGATCTCGCGTAGTTGCCGAAGCAACGACGCACGCTCGAGTTGGTCTGTCGCATAGAACCGATACCCGGACGCCGGGTCGACCTCGGTCGGGATCAGCACGCCGGCATCGGCATAGAAGCGCAACGCGCTCGCTGTCAGCCCACTCCTGCGCGCGAACGAACCGATCGGCATCAACCCGGGATCTTCCACCACCACATCATCGGGCTTCGATCTACGTGAAGGTCAACCCCGGCAGTCGCCGGCACCGACGTCCCACCTCGGAAGGGTGGTCGACGTGGACCGGCGACAGCCGGGATCTGGGCCGTAGCCCTATCTATCTATGAAGTTCTCAACGAACAGATGCGGTCCCGGCGGGCCGGGTGCGGGGTCGGGAAGTCGTTATGGGTAGGCCTGTTTCAGGCGGATCGTGTCAGACGGTCAGTGTCAGGCAGCGTCGTCGAGGTGCAGGGTGCGACGGTTGTAGGCCGGTAAGGGTCGCCGATTCGGGTCGACACCCGCGGGCGGGACCAGCCACGGGTGCCGATCGAAGCCCATCACCACATCCCATCCCCTGTCGTGGACATCGTGATGGCACGCCGTGCACAAAAGGCAGCCGTTGTCGAGGTCGGTGGGGCCACCCTCGACCCACGACACGAGGTGGTGCGCCTGGGTGCGCGACGCCGGCGCACCACACTTGATGCAGCATTTATCCCTGATCAGCAACGCTTTTCGCTGTGCCGGGGTGAACAACCGCTTCTCGCGTCCGACGTTCAACGGCACCTCGTCACCGTCGACGATCACCACGGTGACCCCGGCATCACACCCGAGTGTTTTCGCGGTCGCGGGCGTCACCGATCTCATGAACTCAAGTGCGGAAAGCTTCGGGGCATCAGCAGGAATCGTCAGCAGCACACCGCCGGTCGGTTTACACGACACGGTCTCGTCGGCGAGGCCCTTTGCCGCGAGCTCCAGGATCGTTTCCAGAGCATCGGCGCGCTTACGATCGGCCGACCGCGAATCCAGCGAACCATCGGGCTGAGGCTTTGGCGCGGACAAACTCTCGACGAGACTGTGGAGTTTCTCCCCGGCAACCGCATCGAGGTTGGCGCGCACATCGAGGCGTCCGTCGCTGGTCTTGTGGTAGCCGAGTTCGTTGACGCTCTTGTCTTCGGCGGCAGGCTTTCCGTCGGTGTCGTCGGCGAGCAGATTGCCGAGTTGGTTTGCGTGCTTACCGATTTCGGCGGGACTCATCCCGGACAACGCTTGCGAGACGAGGGACCGGGTGTGGTCGCGACGCTGTTCGGGGGTGACGGGTTCGCCGGTGCGGGAATCGATGTGGGTGAGTCCGAGGACGACGGCGTCGGCGTGGTCGAGGGATATCGCACCGTCGACGGTGTGGATACGCAGACCGTCGAGCTCCTTCGTGGTGCCGACGCGGACGAGTCGGCCGGCGACGGCGGGTGCGATTCCCATGGTGATCAACAATTGTCGTACCGAGCGGCCTTGGGGCGCGGTCACTTTGAGACGGTCGAACTCGCCGGTCAATGTCGCGGCGAGGTGATCGACTTTGTTGCGCAAGATGATCAGTTGCTGCATCGCCGCGAACGCTTCCCGCGAACCGATGTCCGCGCGGAACGTATGGTCATCGAGCTGCGCGATGAGACCCGCGAACAGGTCAGCCGGGAGCTCCGCGGAGTGTGTGGTGGCGTCGATCATGGAATCCCCCCTGGATGATCTTGCGATGAGTCCAGTGTAGCAGAAGATTTGTTCGACTGGCAGGGTTTGTAGGATTAATCCACAAGGGCAGCAACCACTTTCGCCACGCCAGTGAACAGTTGCCCCAGCGGTGAACGACTTTCCCTGCGGTGAACAGCCGTCACGCCGGTGGGCGATCTGGGTATCGAATACTGCTTGTGGACAAAGTGTTTCGCGCCTCGGGTGGACGCTAGAACATCACCGAACGGAAGTGAGTGATCAGGCGATCGCCGTCGATCATGTGGAAGGCGATACCCGGGGGTTGGCCGCGGTTGATGATGTCGGTGCCCTCGAAGGGCAGGTTCAGTGTCGATGAGACACCCGGCGCCATGCAGAGCGGACGGTCGGCAAAGCGGGTGACGCATGCGGAGTGTATGTGCCCACAGACGAAGCCGACGATGTTGGGGTGTTTGCCGACGAGAGCGGCCAGCCGCTGTTCTCCGGTCTGGCGGATGGTGTCCATGTAGGTCATACCGACGTCCACCGGCGGGTGATGGAAGGCCACCAGCACCCGGGTCTGCGGGCCGGCGGCCTCGATCTGCGCCGACATCCATTCGAGCGTGTCGTCGTCGAGGTAACCGTCGTTGCCCCCGGGAATGGAACTGTCCGCCGACAGCAGCAAGACGTCACCGATGAGCAGCGAGGAGTTGACCGGGGCCATGCTGCGACGAGGACCGAAGACCTCGCTGAAATTGTCCCGAAGATCATGGTTACCGACGGTGACCAGCATCGGTAGCGGGGACTCGAGAACGCGATAGGCCTCGACGTATTCGCGAGGTGTTCCTTCGTCGGCGATGTCGCCGGTGACCAGCAACGCATCGAGTCCGGCCGCGCGTGCGTTGAGATAACTCAGGGTCGACTCGATCCGGGCGCGGTTGTACCGCGTTCCGTTGAAATGGAGGTCGCTGATGTGGGCAACGACGAACACGCACACACTCCCTTGTCGACTCACCTGAGGCTAGCCGCATGGCACCGCAAGAGCACGCCGAGGGTGTACCGGGGCCGGCGCGTGGCCGTGCCCGCCGTCACCCCAGTGTGCGGGCGAACAATTTGGCCAGTTCCGCGAAGTGATACTCCGCCGCATCGTGGTTGTAGGAGGCAGTGTCGGCCATGGTGTATCCGTGTGGGGCACCGGGATAGACACTGGCGTGATGGGTGACACCGGATGAGGTGAGTGCGTGTTCGAACACGGCGACCGACTCGGGCGGCAGGGAGCGGTCGTGATCGGCGTGTATCGCGAGCACCTCTGCTTTCACCTCGGGCAGCGACAGGTGCGGGCTGTCCGAGGAGTCGGTGACCAGGCCACCGGTGTGGAACATGCCCACGGCGGCAACGTCATCGGGTCGGGTGGTAGCGGCCAGCAGGGCCAGCCGCCCGCCCATGCAATAGCCCGTCGCGCCGACCGGCCCGGGCGCGGTCTCCGGCAGCGCGCGCAACGCGTCGAGGTACGCGGCCAGATCGCCGCGCGCCCGGTAGGTGGTGAGGCTTTTGATGCGCGGCCGCGCTTTCGCGAAGAACGTCGAGCGGCTCTCGGCATCGAGCAACGGCTCGTCGGGGGAGGTCTCGGCCGCGGTTCCACTGCGGTAGAAGGTGTTGGGCGCCAACACCACATAGCCCCACGACGCGATCCGGTCGGCCATCTTCTCGATCTGGGGGCGCAATCCGATCGCGTCCATGAGAAACAGGACGCCGGGCCAGGTGTCGCCGTCCGCCGCGGGTGCCGGCCGCGCCACATACGCTTCGGCATCGCCGTCGGCGGCGGTGACGGTGATCTTCTCTCCGGTTGTCTCGCTCATCTCTTCCTCTCGAAATCGGTGGACTGATCAGCAGGGGTCGCGCGGCTCGAATTTGCTCACGCAGGTGGTCGACGGCCCGCGCGAACCAGGTCGGACCGCGCGAACGCGTACCCGCCTCATAGGTCGCCGGGCAGTTTGTCGCGTCGGATACCGCGCCAGCTCGGATGTCGCAGATGCCCGGTGCTCGTCCAATCCATGAACCGCACCTCACCGACGATCTTCGGCAGCACCCACACCGCATTCGCCGCCACCGGCCGATCCAACTTGTCCAGGAACGGGGAGCGGCGGATCGTCAGCGGTTCGAGTTCCTCGGCGAGCAAGGACAATTGGGCTTCGGTGAACCCGGTGCCGACCCGCCCGACGTAGCGCAGTCCGGTCGCCTCCGGCAGACCGAGGAGCAGGGAACCGATTGTGTCGGTGCGGTGGCCGCGCCCCGGCCGCCAGCCGCCGATCACCACCTCGATGTCGCGCCAGTTCTTCTGTTTGAGCCACGACTTGGACCGCCGACCCTGCTGATAGGTCGACGAACGACGCTTGGCGACAACGCCTTCGAGCTGGTGTTCGCGACTGTATGCTACGGCCGCCGAGCCCGGCTCGGGTAGCAGGGCGGGCACCTCGACGTAGCGCGAACGCCCGAACGCGGGTGCTAGCCCTTCGAGTAGTTCGCGTCGCTGCGACCACGGTTTGCCGAGCAGAGAGGTGCCGTTGAGGTAGAGGACGTCGAACAGATAGAGCTTGAGCGTGATACCGGCGTCCGCGGATCGGCGCCCGGCGAGGAGCGTGAAATTGGTGCGCCCGGCCGAGTCGAGGGCCACCACCTCGCCGTCGAGTACGACGTCGATCAGCCCGAGATCGTCGGTCATGGCGGCGAGTTCGGGAAAGTCGGCGGTCATGTTCAGACCGGAGCGGGAGGTCAGGGTGAACTCACCGCCGATGTAGCGCACCAGGAGACGGTAGCCGTCCCACTTGCCCTCGAAAGCCCAGTCCTTCGGGTCGAGCTTCTCCACCGGTTCGTCGGTGGCCAGCATCGGCCGCGGATCCCGCAGGCTGTCGGGCAGGATGGGGCGGGGCTCATCGCTCATCAGATGCGCGAGCCAGTTCTTCTCACCGGTCTTGATCAGCGCATATCTGCCCTGGATCCGCTCTCCGTGCAGCCGGACGATGACCTCGTCGTCACGCCACTTCTCGGTTTCGTACGTGCCGCGATCCCAGATCTCCACGTGCCCGCCACCGTATTCGCCGGCCGGGATGTCGCCGGCGAAGTCGGCGTAGTCGAGGGGGTGATCCTCGGTGTGCACGGCGAGCCGGTTCTGGTCGGGATCGGTCGGCAGGTTCTTCGGGACGGCCCAACTGACCAGGACACCGTCGCGTTCGAGGCGGAAGTCGAAGTGCAGCCGCCGGGCATGGTGTTCCTGGATCACGAAGATCGGGCCGGCGGCATCGGTGTCCTCGCCACCGGGTTGCCGGGCGGTGGCGTCGTCGAACGGCTCGGGTGTCACCTCGGCGTTGCGTTTGCGACGGTATTCGCGCAGGTTGATGACCTGGCCGGCATTCGTGGCCGCACCGTCCGCCTCGCCGTGTCCGTCGGCGTCGTCACCGTCGGGATCTTCGGTCGCCTCGGTGCTGTCGGCGGTATCGGGGTCGTCGTCGAGCCCCTCGAGGAGATCGCCCATCTCCTCGACCCGTGCGAGCACGTCGGTGTAGAGCAGCTGCGTCAGATCGGGATCGGCCATTTCGTCCCAGGTGCGTGGCGCGGCGACCCAGGGCTGTTCGCGCCCGCGCAACGAATACGGCGCCAAGGTGGTCTTCGATGCGCTGTTCTGGCTCCAGTCGATGAAAACCTTGTGGGGGCGTTGGGCTTTCGCCATGATCGCGGTGACCCGGTCGGGTTGCTGCTGGGCCAGGGAGGTGGCGATCTGTTTGGCCACGGCGCTCGCGGAGTCCGCCGACACCGGCGTCTCGAACCGTGCGTAGACGTGTATTCCCTTGCCGCCGCTGGTCACCGGATAGCAGGGCAGTCCCGCGGCGTCGAGCATGTCGTGGACGGCGCAGGCCACCTGGGCGCACTCGGCGAGCGTCACACCGGGCCCGGGATCGAGGTCGAGGACCAGCCGGTTGGCCTTGGGGCCCTCGGCTGCGAAGACCGCGGTCTCGTCGGGGGCGGGCAGACGCCATTGCGGGGTGTGCAATTCGAGGGCGGCCATCTGCGCCAGCCACACCAAGGTTGCCGGCGAATCGGCCACCACATACTCGATGATGCGACTGCTGTGTTCGATGGCGCGGCGCGAGACCCACTCGGGGGTGCCCTCGGGTACCGACTTCTCGAAGAACGGGGTGGACTCGACGCCGTTGGGCCAGCGTTTGCGGGTGACGAGCCGATCGGCCAGGTGGGGCAGCATGGTGTCGGCGATGCGCGCGTAGTAGTCGATGACGTCGTATTTGCGGGTGCCCGACGCCGGATAGAGCACCTTGGCCAGGTTGGTCACCGAGATGGTGTGTCCACCCACCTGGAGCGTCTGTCCTCCGGATGCCATGGAACAAGCGTGCCACGGGTCTCGTGTCCGGGGCGCAGATGCCGCCGCGGGATGGCACAATGGCGACCATGCGCTCGATCTGGAAGGGCGATCTGAGCTTTGGTCTGGTCAATGTGCCGGTCAAGGTGTATTCGGCCACGGAAAGCCACGACCGGAAGTCCTATCAGGTCGACTCCTCCGACGGCACCCGAATCCGCTATCGGCGCGTTCGGGAGGGCACCGACACCGAGGTCGAATTCTCCGATATCGCCAACGCCTACGAATCCTCATCCGGCGAGACGGTCATCCTGACCAAGGACGATCTGGCCTCGCTGCCGGTGCAGAAGAGTCCGGAGATCTCGATCCTGGAATTCGTGCCGGTCGAACAGGTCGATCCGATCTACTTCGACAAGCCCTACTACCTGGAGCCGTCGTCGAAGTCGCCGAAGGCCTACGTGCTGCTGGCGCGTGCGCTGCAGGAGACCGAGCGGCTCGCGATCGCGTCGTTCACGCTGCGTAACCGTACCCGCATGGCGGCGTTGCGGGTCATCGAACCCGGGGTCATGACGCTGCAGACCCTGCTGTGGCCGGACGAGGTCCGTAAGCCCGACTTCGGTTTCCTGGGCGAGGACGTGCAGATCCGCGACCAGGAGTTGAAGATGGCGTCGTCGCTCATCGACTCGATGGCACAGGACTACGACCCCAGCGAGTTCTCCGACACCTACCAACAAGAGCTCGCCAAGCTGATCGACGCGAAATCCGAAGGCTCCGAAGCGTTTCCGGAAACCGAGGAGAAGCCGGAAGCCGACGAGGACTCCGAGGTCGCCGACCTGTTGGCCGCGTTGCGTGCGTCGGTGAAGGACCGCGGTGCCGACGCGTCGTCGACATCGGAGTCCGATACGGCCGGCAAGAAGGCGCCCGCGAAGAAGACTGCCGCGAAGAAGGCTCCGGCGAAGAAGACCGCTGCGAAGAAGGCTCCCGAGAAGAAGGCTCCGGCCAAGAAGACCGCAGCCAAGAAGACCTCCCGCCGCGCCAGTTGAGTCGGTCGGGCCGGATCAGAACCACCAAAATCGGTGGCCGCACGGGACCCGGGTGGGGCACGCTGATGAGGTGAGTTCGTCGACGTCCACGCGTACGTTGCCGCGGGCGCTGCGCCCGTTCGGCAGTGGACAGTACCGGCTGCTCGCGGCCGGTCTGATGTTGGCGCTGTTCTCCGACGGCGTGTGGACGATCACGCTGGTGTGGCAGGTCATCGGGCTCGGTGGGGGACCGGGGCAGGTGTCGTTGGCGACCGGGTTGGCCGCGGTCGGGATGGTGGTGTCGACGCTGGCCGGTGGCGTGCTCGCCGACCGGGTCTCCCAGCGATCCATCATCATCGGGCTCGAGGTCGTGAAGATGGCCGTGTTCGCTGTCGTGGCGATCTGTGCGATCACCGGGGTGCTGTCGATGCCGATCCTCGCGGTGGCGGCCATGCTCGGCGGGGTCACCACCGGCATGTACTACCCGGCGTATTCGGCGTTGCTGCCGGGCATCGTCGCCGCCGACCAATTGCAGGCGGCCAACGGCATCGAGGGAATCCTGCGGCCGGTGCTGTTCCAGGCGGCCGGGCCGATGATCGCCGGCGCGGTGATCGCCGTGACCGCGCCGGCGCAGGCGGCCCTGGTGGCGGCGGTGGCGAGTGTGGGTGCGGCACTCTGCTACCTCGCGATGCGGCCGGTGCCGTTGCGCCGGGACCCGGATACGTTGCGCGGTCCGGCGATTCGTTCGATCATCACCGATCTCGCCGAGGGCTTCGGCTACATGTGGCGCACCCCGTGGCTGTGGTCGACGCTGTTCTTCGCGACGATTCTGGTGTTGGCCACCATGGGGCCGATCGAGGTGCTCATCCCCTTCGCGTTACGGGAGCGGGTCCACGGCGGTGCCGGCGACCACTCGCTGGTGCTGGCCGCGTTCGGTGCCGGCGCGGCGATCGGCTCCTTCGTGTTCGCATCGATCCGGATGCCGAGGCGCTATCTGACCCTGATGTTCGGGCTGTGGGGCTGGTCGTCGATCCCGTTGGTACTCATGGGCGTTGCCGGCCACACCTGGGTGTTCATCGTTGCCGGATTCGTCATGGGTCTGTTGTTCGACGGTCCGATGGTGTTGTGGGGCACGCTCTTACAACGTCGGGTGCCGCCGGCATTGCTGGGCCGTGTGGCGAGCCTCGACTTCTTCGTGTCGGTCGTGCTGATGCCGGTGTCGATGGCCCTGGCCGCTCCGGTCGCCGACGTGATCGGCCTCACCACGACCTTCGTCGTGTGCGGGCTCGTCCCCGTGCCGTTCGCGGCGGCCTTCTACCTCGCCGCCCGGCTGTGGCGCGACGAGACCGCTCACCCGCTCCGCGACACCGAGAACCAGCCCGCGATCGCGGTCGTGCACGACGAGATGTCGGCGTCGGCCTACAGTTGGCGGGCCGACCGGTGACGGCCTGTTTGCTCGCCCGGAGACTGTCGGAACGTGCGGGTCTGCTTCCGGTCGACGACGCCGCGCCGGTGATTCTGATCTGGTAGCACATCATTCTCTCGCATGACACCGATTCTCGATGTGTGGGACCCGCTACCATCATGGCCGAGTGAACGTCCCACCCGAAGATGAGCGAGGAGATTCATGTCCCACGAGTTCAGGCTTGATCCGGAGGCGGTGATACATTTCGGCAAGCATTTGTGGCGCGTGTCGGACAGTCTGGCCGACATCGACGCGGCGGGCATCCTTGCGACGGGCGCCGCTGCATGCCCCGGTACGGACCTCGAACGCGGGTTGAAGCGGCACGCCGAGCGTGAACATGAGGCCGTTAGTGGGTTGTCCACGAATTTCGACGAGTTCGGCAACGGCGTGAAACTTGCTGTCGATAGGTTTCTGCGAGCAGACAGCGAGTTTTCCGAGCAGATCGCTTCGCCCGGTGAGTCGCGGCTGTGACTCTTACGATCGGCCAGGTCGAAGACTTCTCGATTGGGTCGCTGACCCAGACCGGTGATGGGCTCAGTTCGGGAGCGGAGTCGTTGGCGGGTAATGCGACGTCGGTCCTCAATGAACTCGACCGCGCATCGACCGATTGGAAGGGCGAGACGCAGACGCAGGTTGCGGTGAAGGCCAAAGACCATGCCGAAAGCCTTCGGGAGAGGGCTGATCGATGGTCGATGCGGCCGTTGTGTTGCGTACCGCGGCCGACCAACTCGGAAAACTCAGGGACGAAATACTCGCCACAGTCGACGACATGATGGTGCGAACTGTATGTGATGTGGCAGACAGCGGTGTGGCCACGGTCAGAAAGAGCTATCTGCAGAAGCTGGCGGCAGCGAATGTCAATGACCAAGATGGATTGGCTGACGCGCGTGAAAAGGCTTTTGCGTTCGCTACGCAGATCACGTTTAAGTTGCGAACTTTGTTGAACACGATGGACGTGGCTGCGCAATACTACGACTGTTGTGTCGAAAACGCGCTACTCGGATGCGGAAGATTTCCGACCGCTGCTCATCCGTTCCATCCGCGGATACCCCCGGCACCCGCTCCCCCGGCGGGAGCAATCGCCGACGCGAACAGGGACGGGTCGGGGCCCGACGACTACCGCACCTACGATCCCAACCTTGCGAAGAAGGCGTATTTGCAGGGGATTCGGGCGGCTGCCGAAGCTGGTGCGGCAAATGCTTCGCCGAGCCTGCCCATCGCGTCGAGCATGCTCATGCATTTCCTCGGAAACAGTGGGAACGAATATCGATTCGATGTGAACGGAATGCTCAGAGATGTGCCCGAGTTCGCGGGAAGATCCGAAGATACCGCAAGCCGGAGCGCTAGCAGGGCGCAGTCGGTGATGCCGAACGGTTACGACGGGCCAGTTGCCTTTCAGAGCCAGTGGCAAGTCAACCCCGGATTTCGCGCAGACGCTACCGCACACCCGGACTACTGGGCTGCGCTGGGCACCTTCTCATATCAGACGAGTGGTGTCTATATGCCGCACCTCGGTGGAGCAGGCGTTGGTCCGGGTGAACTCACCTATCAGACCAGCATCTACGACTACTACAACTGGGATACAACCAAAAAGTCGCCATCCGAACAGTATTCGGATCTTAACGATCTCCACCGTGCCGGTTGGGCCCAGAACTACGAGGTAACAGGCACGTCGAGCCCTCACTCCGCACGATCCGGGACGCCGTGATGACACGCGCGCGTTGGATCTGGACGGCAGTGATCTGCGTGGCGGTGACTGTCGTGCTGGTGGTCGCTGTCGGTGTGACAACATACTTCAGCACCGGGCATCGTGCTGCCAGGATGGCAGACCGCATCGGGGTGAGCATTCCGGCTGACGCCACCCGGGTCGGTGTCGACGACCCACCGTTCGCCCTGCAGGGAAACTGTTCGATGTTGGACTTTCAGGTGCCCCAAAGTAGTTGGCAGTCATACGTTTCACACTACTTCGATGTCGATCGCCTCCGTGACCTGGAGGAGGTCCCGGGTTTCTGTGGGCATTCACTCATCAACTGTCACAAAGGCATTTACGCCGGCGGGTTTGAGGCGACGGAAGAGAAGAGCGGCATCCGACGTTCCTTGCAGGTGATACCGGATTGTGTTGACGGGCAGGCGCAAATTGTGTGGGGGACAACCGACTAGCTCGGCGGTATCCATCGTTGTTCGGTCGTTTCACCGACGCCGCCGAGAGCCGGTTGGGTTCGCTACTTGCCTCCGCCGCCGAAGGCTGTACGGCAGAGCCCAGAGCACACAGTAGGAGTCGTAACACCATGATGACGCGTACGGGTTGGATCTGGTCGGCAGTGATCTGCGTGGCAGTGATTATTGTGGTGGTGGTCGCTGTCGGTGTGGCAACGTACTTCAGCACCGGGCATCCTGCTGCCAGGATGGCAGACCGTATCGGGGTGAGCATTCCGGCTGACGCCACCCGGGTTGGTGTCGACGACCCACCGTTTGCCCTGCAGGGAAACTGTTCGGTCTTGGAGTTTTTGATACCGACGACCCAGTGGCGGGATTATGCCGGTCGATACTTCGAGCTGAATGCGCTGGACGGCCCGCATATGCTCTGGCCACCCTGCGGTCGAACACGGATCATGTGCGACAACGACATCTACATCAAAGGCTATGACGCGTCCGGTCAAGGCAAGGGTGTGACGCGTCGGTTGCAAGTGACCCCCGACTGTGTTGACGGCCAGGCGCGAATCACCTGGGGGACAACCGACTAGCCGGGTCGGCGCACTCTAATCGGTAGACATCTCTCTCGGAAACCGGTAACTATGTCTACCGATTCGTCGGCGTGGGTTCGGTAGCGGTGGGTGTTTCGGCGGCGGGCGCGGCCGGGGCCGTGGTCTCCGGCGTTGTGGTGACCGTCCCCGTCGGTGCGGTCTCGGGTGTGGTGACCGTGTCGGAGGGTGTCGTTTCGGTCGGGCTGGGTCGACTCGACGTCGCGGTGGCCGAAGGCGTGGCGGCAGTGGCAGATTCAGGGTTCGACGTCACAGGGCTCGATCCTGCTGCGCTCGACGCTGCTGGGCTCGATTCGGTTGAGCTGGTTGCCGAAGTTGTGCCGGTGGCCCGCGTGGACGGGGCGGGCGAGGTGCTCGTCCGTGACCGGGAGCCCAGCGGACTTGCCGTGCCCGACGGGCCGGACGTCGACGCCGTCGGAGCCGCCGTCGGCTTCTTCGCCGCCGCTTCGATTTTCGCGATCAGTTCGAGCGCGGCGTTGTGGATCGCGGTCCCCGCGGCCGTGAACATCGGTGAGGTGACGATGCCGTGGACGAGGGTGAGGCCCTGCTGGCCCCAGTAGATGGTGAAGTTCGCCGGCAGGAGAACCAGACTGGTGAGGCTGGCGGCGATCGCCTTGACCGCCGCGGCTCGGGTGACCCCATCGGAGCTGAGCATGTTGAGCGCGGTGAGTGGGTCGGGCAGATAGGCGCCGTAACCCAGCTTCGGCAGTGGGGGCATGAGGTCGTAGACGGCGGTGAGGACCGGCTGGATCGCAGCCAACTGGAACGGCAGATCGAAGTAGATGGAGGGAATGTCGACGCCGAGATACTGCTTCACCATCGACGGCATCGGTCGCAGGATGTTCTGGAATTCACCGAGTGCATAGTTCGGGGTCAGCAGCATCTCGGCGTTCTGGTAGCTGCCGTGCCGGCCGAGGACGTATCCGGCGGTCGCGTTCAGTGCGCCGATCGGGTCGTAGAGCGGGTCGGGCATGTCGCAGATGCCGTCGCCCTGGGTGCAATACGAGATCACCGGGATGTCGCCGAAGCCGTCGCGAGGGCCCGACAATGTGATTCCGGGAATCAGGCCGACCCACGAGAGTTCGATTCCGCGTCCGGTCTTGTCTCCGTCGCGGCGCGGGTCCGAATAGAGCTCGCCGCGAATCTCGCTCGAGTCGCTGATGGTGTAGGTGACGCCGTCGACGGTGGTGGTGGCCCGGCCGTGCGCGATGTCGGAGAGGACGTCCCCGGCGACTCGCGCGCCCTGGGAGTATCCGACGATCACGATTTCGCTGTTGGGACAGGCCGTCTGGTAGGTAGCGACCTGTTGGATGAGCTGCTGCTTTCCGCGGGCGACGTCGTCGTTGTATCCGATCGCCCCGACGGGCCACAGCGCGGTGGTGTAGTCCTCGTCGCTCGCGCCGAGGTCGTGGACCTCCCACTGGTCCGCGGGAAAGCGGGTCTGCAGGTTCTTGTAGGCCGCGCCACCGACGTCGTTGGTGCCGTTGACCATGAAGACCGCACCCGTCTTGCAGTCCACGGCACCGGCGGTTGCGGCCGCGCCCGGTGCCCAGAGAAGTGCGAGCATTCCCAGAAGTGCCGCAAACACCGTAAATACGGCAGTGCGACGCCAGCGCAAACCGACCACCATGACGGACCTCCCCGACTAGGACGATTGACCAGGTGTGATACACAACACAGTACCGTGGCGGAGTCGAGATGTGGTGAATTCAAGAATATGGGTGTTGCTGTATATAGATTGCCGACTCAAATGGCTGGGCTGCCGGAACGCAAGCCGAAGAATGTGTCAGATCAGACCATGTCGGTAGGCGTAGGCCACGAGTGCCGCCCGGTCGCGGCAGCCGGTCTTGGCGAGCAGGTGATTGATGTGGGTCTTGACGGTGCTGAGCCCGACCACCAGGTGCGATGCGATCTGCTGATTCGACATCGCAGTGGCGACGAGCCGCAGTACCTCGACCTCCCGGTCGGTGAGGCCGTCCGGGTTGGCGGCCGGCGCAGTGCGTCCGTCCGCGGTCCGCTGGTGGGTCAAGACCGCACGAAGTGCCTTCTCGTCGAGCATCGAACGGCCGGTGGCCGCGGCAACCAGCGCGGCCTCGATCGCGTCGGGATCGGCGTCTTTGTTGAGGAATCCGACGGCACCCGCCTCGAGTGCGTCGACGATCGTCGCGTCGACGATCGTCGCGTCGTCGTCGTAGGTGGTCAAGGCGACCGCATTGGTGCGTGATCCGGCTTCGCGGAGCCGGCGAATCCCTTCGACGCCGCCGATTCCCGGCATTCGCAGGTCGGTGAGAAGTACGTCGGGATCGGTGTCGGCGACGACGTCGAGCGCGGCTTCGGCCGACGCCGCGGTGCCGGCCACCTCGACGCCGTCGAACATGCCGAGCATCGAGCGCAGGCCCTCCCGCACCACCGTCTGATCGTCGGCGATCACCACTCGCACCGTCACGACGTCATCCGCATGGTGAGATCGAAGCCTTCCTCGCACGGGCCATGGGTCAGCGTACCGCCGGCCAGCGCCACGCGTTCGGCCAGTCCGGCCAAACCGTATGCGCCACTGGGATGATCGCGGTCGCTGAATTCATCGGGTGCGCCCACCGACAGCACACGCAGCGTCGTCGCGCCGAATTCGATGCGCACCGGGGCGCCTGCGGCGTGACGCAGCGAATTGGTGAGCCCCTCCATCACCACCGACTTCGCCAGTGCCACCCATGGCGTATCGACGTCGGCGGCCGAGCCGGTGACCGTGATCTCCAATCCGGTCGCGGTGTGCAGCCGCTCGATCGTGGAAGCGGTCCAGTCGGATAGCGATTCACCACCACTGCCAAGTGGCGAATCGTCGTCACCGCGCAGCGAACGAACGGCATCGCGAGCCTCCGCCAGTCCGTCGCGCGCCAGTGCTGCTGCGGTGTCGAGCTTTTCGGTCAGCTCCGGCGAGACACCCTCGCGCCGGGCGGCGAGCGCTGCGCCCTGCACCGTGATGATCAACCCCGACAAGGTGTGTGCCAGCACATCATGGAGCTGGGCGGCCAGTACCTGCCGGTCCTCGGCAGCCGCGGCTCGGGCCCGTTCGCCCTCGATGATCTGCCGTTGTGCGGCAGCGAGTTCGTCCGCCTCGCGCCGATACCGCCGCAGGTGTACCCAACCGAAGACCAGCAACGCGATCGCGAGATCGATGACGACCGTCCACATCTCGCGATCGAGCCACCACGACTGCACCACGATCGCGGCCACCGGCGGAACCGCCAGCAGCGCGGTGATCCAGATGCCGACCGGCGCCAGCGCTGCTGCGGCAACCCCTAGCAGGGGCACCCACACGGTGGCCGCGCCGCCAAAGGCGAGTCCGGCGGCGGTGGCCGCGGCGATGGTCACCGCCGAGAACACCATGGAGTCCTGGCCCAGGATGCGATCGGTGGCGGACGCGGCGAACATGCCGCGAAACACTGCCCCGACGAGGACCGCGGTGGCGGCCCAGCCGGTCGCGAGCCGCCACCCGGGCACCGATCCCGCACCCAGGGCCGCGGAGACCACCAGCGGGACACTCACCACAGCGCGCAGCACGAACGTGTCCATCCGGATCGGGACTCGGGTTCGTATGGCGGAGGGCACAACTCACCGTAGCCGTACAGGAGCACTCCGGTGACGGTCGTCGCCGCAAGATCAACCCGGTATCCACCCTCGGGTTGATGGCAACGGCGCCGCCACCGGCGAGAGTGAATCCCATGACCCAGAACGCCATGACCCAGAACGCCATGACCCAGAACGCCATGACCCAGAACGCCATGACCCAGAACGCCATGACCCAGAACACTGTCTTGTACGCACTGGTGGCGCTACTGGTGCTGGCGTACATCTGCTACCGCCAACTGTCCGAGCGCCCGATCAAGGACAGTCCGCTGAGGCTGCCGGCGATTCTTGCGGTCGTCGGGCTGATCGAGACCATGAACTATGTCCGCGGAGCGCACCACGTCGAGGTCGGCGAGGTCGTCGCGATGTTCCTGGGATTCGCGGTCGCCGCGCTGATCGCCGTTCCGCGGGCCCACACGATGCACATTTATCGCAATACCGCCGGCGTACTCGTGCGGCGCGGCAACGCGGTGACCATCAGCCTGTGGATCCTCGCGATCGCGGCGCACATCGTCATCGCGCTGCTGGTTCCGGAGCTGTTCGACGGACGGCACGGTTCGCTCGGCGGCCTCGAGAGTGCCTCGATCCTGTTGTTCCTCGGGATCAGTCTCGGGGTGCAGGCCCTGATCACGCGCGACCGGGCCGGGCGGGCGGCTGCGACCTGATAGAGATACGACCTGATAGAGATACGGGGAGGGCCGACGAAGGAGATCACCGATGACCGCAGGCTGGGGACGCACCCGTCAGAACGCCATCTACACCGCGGGAATCCACGGGCGGCGCCCCCGGGTGCCCACCGACTTCGCCGAACTCGAACGCCGCGCACGCAAGGTCATGTCGGAGCGGGCGTGGGCGTATGTCGCCGGCGGTGCGGGGGAGGGTCGCACGATGGCGGCCAATCGGGCGGCGCTCGACCGGTGGGCGATCGTGCCGCGGGTCTTGCGGGACGTGTCGCACCGCAGCCTCGAGATCGAACTGTTCGGCGCGCAGTTGCCTGCGCCGATCCTGTTCGCGCCGGTCGGTGCCGGTGGTCTCGTGCTGCGCGACGCCGACGTCGCGATCGGGCGGGCCGCAGCCGAACTCGGTGTGCCCTACATCTTCTCCAACCAGGGCAGCGCGTCGATGGAACGGGTCGCCACCGCGATGGAGTCGGTGAAGGACGGTGCGCCCCGCTGGTTTCAGCTGTACTGGTCGACCGATGACGACCTCGTCGACTCGTTCCTGCGACGCGCCGAGCGGTGTGGCGCCCAGGCGATCGCCGTCACGCTCGACACGACGCTGCTCGGCTGGCGCCCGCAGGATCTCAACCTCGGCTCGCTGCCGTTCGCGCGGGCCGAGGGCATCGCGCAGTACACGTCTGATCCGCGATTCGCCGAGATCGTCGCCGACCGGGCGGCGGTCGGTACCGGCGAGAAGCCGGAGATCTCGCCGGGCGCCCTCCGGACCCTGTTCTCGATCGCCCGCAACACCCCGGGGTCGTTGCTGCGCAACCTGATCCGTCCGGAACCGCGCGTCGGCGTGCAGACCTTCCTCGACATCTACTCGCGTCCGTCGTTGGGCTGGACCGAGATCGCGTCGTTGCGGGAACGGACATCATTGCCGATCGTGCTCAAGGGGATACTGCATCCCGACGACGCGCGCGCCGCCGTCGACGCCGGGATCGACGGCATCATCGTGTCCAATCACGGCGGCCGCCAGATCGACGGCGAGATCGGCTCGATCGACGCGCTCACCGAGATCGCGTCCGTCGTCGACGGCCGCGTCAAGATCCTCGTCGACTCCGGAATCTACACCGGTGCAGACGCTTTCAAGGCACTTGCGCTCGGAGCCGACGCAATCTGTATCGGCCGGCCGCACATGTACGGGCTGGCGATCGACGGCGCCGACGGTGCACGTGAGGTGGTCGCCAACATCATCGGTGAGCTCGATCTGACCCTCGGGCTCGCCGGCCACACCTCGGTGGCCGACGTGACCGCCGATGCCCTGCGCCGGATCTGACGAGCACTCACACCAGCGGCCGCTTGGTCCGCATCCGCCACTTCACGTCGGTGAGCAGTAGGTTGAAGGGGAAGGCGCGCACCGGCTTCGGGAGCCGCCGGATGACCGCGCGGGCCACCTTGTTGTGCGTGTCGAAGAACCGCTGCTGCCATGGCTTCATCTCGACACCCATGGCCGTGCGGAATCCCTCGGGAAGGAAACCGATGGTGAAGATCTCCGAATGCCAGCCGAAGAGCCGAGACACCACCGGACCCGCGAACTCCAGGCGGGCGATCGACATGAGGTGCGCCCGGATGACGGGGTCGATCTCGAGCTGCTCGACCGTGGTGTTCCAGTACTCCTCGAAATCCGCACGGGTGGCGGGCCACATCTCGCGTGGCATCTGCAACGTGGTGCCCATGACCGCACCGGCCTGATAGGCCTCCTCGGTGATCAGCGCCCGATCGCCGAAGATCCGCTGGACGTCCTCCCAGCCCTTGTACAGGCACGCGGCCACCCAGAGCTGCAGCGCGGGGTCGAAGGCGTTGTACTCGACGGGACTGTCCGGGGTGGACCGCACCTGCGCATGCGATCGTCCGACGGCATGCCGGTAGGCCTTGCGCACCTTGGGATCCCCGCTCGCGGCGACCGACAGGTAGGAGAGCGTGGTGCGGGTGCGCTTGACCGGATGCTTGAAGAGATTGCCCGAATCGACACGGCTCTCGTAGACGCCGTATCCCACCGCGGGCAGCGCCAGCTGCATGATCACATTCGCCGAGCCGGCCAGCGTCGCGATGCCCAGCATCTCCATGTTCGCGGCAGGCAGTGCGTCGAGTTCGGCGCGCGACATGCGTGCGGCCGGCGGCAGGAATTCGGTGTCCGGGGTCGCGGCGGCGAGATTGGCCTGAAGGGCGGCGTCCCGGCCGGGGGTGGTGTCGCGGCCGGAGGCGGTGTCCTGCGTCGTCATGCTCGCACCTCTGATCTCTCCAGATCGCTACGGCACTACCCCTCGGACGCCGCGTAATCTGGTAACGGATGTTTCCTGATTGATTGAACCCCTCCGGTCGTGAAGGTGTCAAGATGAAAGCCGTGTCCGACCGATCGCCGAGTGACAAATCCGTGCCGGCCGCCACCGAAGTCCGGGCGGAGCGCGGTACCGGTCTGCGCGGTACCGGTCTGCGTAGTACGGGTTTGCGTGCATATGGCGGCGTCGAAGGTGACGAGCGGATCTCCCGTCGCCGCGAGACATTGATGGACGCGACGCTCGGTGTGCTCGCCACCGAGGGCGCGGTCACCGTCCGCGGGATCTGCCGTGCTGCCGGGCTGAATCCACGCTACTTCTACGAGAGTTTCGAGTCCGCGGACGCGCTGGTCGCGGCCACCTTCGATCGCGTCATCGAGGAGATCTCCGACGCCGCGCTCGCTGCCTTCACGACCGCGACCGGCGGTGGCGTCACCGGTAAGGTCGCCGGGGCGGTGACGGCCATCGTCGAGATCATCGATGCCGACCGGCGCAAGGGAAAACTGCTGTTCTCACCATCGCTGTTGTCGCCGATCGTGGCCGCCAAGCGCAGCGAATCCACCGGCTTGTTCGCGATGCTGACGCTGCACACGGCCACCGACGCGCTGGCGACCGAGGTCGGGCCCGAGGCGATCGCGGCGGCCCAGTTCCAGGTGGGTGGGCTCGGCCGGCTGCTCTCGGCGTGGCTCGACGGCGAGGTCCCACTGGGGCGCGTCGAGGTGGTCGCACTGAGCGTGCGGTTGATGATGTCGCTGGTGGGTGCGGTCACCGGACGCGATGACGATATGTTGGACCGATGAGCGACGGAGCCGAGGGGACGCGGATCGAGGAGCCCGAGAGCGTGCCGGCCTTCGACTCGTGGCGTGACTACGGGGAGGCCCAGCTGCCGGTGCCCCTCGCCGCGGCGCTCGCAGCCTTCGCCGAACACGGCTATCACGGAACCTCGGTCCGTGAGATCGCCGCGCGGGCAGGCCTCTCGGTGCCCGGCCTCTATCATCACTACCCGTCGAAACAGTCGCTGCTGCAAGGACTCCTGGAGCGCACGATGACCGACCTGCTGGCCCGGTCCGAGCAGGCGATCCGCGAGGCCGGTCCCGAACCGGTGCGGCGCTTCGATGCCGTCGTCGAGTCGTTGCTGCGCTTCCACATGTATCGCCGCGAACAGGCATTCGTCGGGTCCACCGAGATCCGCAGCCTCGACGACTCGTACAAGCCCACCTACATCGGCCATCGCGACCGGCAACAGCACATGGTCGACGAGATCGTGTTCGCCGGGGTCGAGGCGGGCGACTTCGCGACCCCATATCCCAAGGACGCCGCCCGCGCCGTGGCCACCATGTGTGTCGGGGTGTCGACCTGGTTCAAACTCGACGGCGAACTCGGCGCCGACGAACTGATCCGGCGCAACCTCAGTTTCGCGCGTGACATCGTGGGCTATCGTCGGGCCTGACCTCGGCGGCCGGCGGGTCGAGGGGCAGGCGCGCTTGACCGTGGCGGTGCGGACTGGCAGGGTGAGACGCCGACAGAGCGAACGATCGGTCGGTGCGACCGGTCGGGCTGCTCCAGGTGAGGAGAGGCGAATGCCCGAGGAGACCCCATGCCGATCGATCTGACGTACGGCGCCGACGTCGTCGACCTCGTCGAGAAGACGTCGCAGTTCATTGCCGAGTATGTCGCGCCGATCGAGGAGAAGTACGCCGGCGACATCGCGGCGGCCGGCGGCGACGCGCTGCGGCGGGAGATGAACGCCAAGGCCAGGGCCGCGGGCATCTTCGCGCCCCATGCACCGGTGGAGTTCGGCGGGCTCGGGCTCGACATGTCCGATCGCGCACCGGTCTTCGAGGCCGCAGGCTACTCGACCTTCGGCCCGGTCGCCCTGCACATCGGGGCACCCGACGAAGGCAACGTTCACATGCTGGCCCACATCGCGAGTGAAGAGCAGCGGCACACCTATCTCGCGCCGCTCGCCGCCGGCGACGTGCGGTCGGCGTTCGCGATGACCGAACCATCGCCCGGTGCCGGCTCGGATCCGAATGCGCTGAACACCATCGCGACCAAGGTCGACGGCGGCTGGAAAGTCAACGGGGAGAAGCGATTCATCACCGGCGCCGATGGTGCCGGATTCTTCATCATCATGGCGCGCACCGCCGGCTCCCCGGGTGATCGGGGTGGTGCGACGATGTTCCTGGCGCCCGCCGATCGTGCGGGTATCGCCGTCGGCCGCCACATCCGCACCACCGACCGCTCGATGGTCGGTGGGCATCGCGAGGTCACCTTCACCGATCTCTTCGTCCCCGACGAGGATGTCCTCGGCGAGGTCGACGAGGGCTACCGCTACGCCCAGGTCCGCCTGGGCCCGGCCCGCATGACGCACGTGATGCGGTGGATGGGTTCGGCGGTGCGCTGCCAGGACGTCGCCGTCGACTACGTCTCGCGCCGTGCGGGTTTCGGCGGCAAGCTCGCCGATCTCGGCATGATCCAGCAGATGATCGCCGACAACGAGATCGATCTCGCCGCCGCCCGCGCCCTACTGGTGAAGGCCTGCGCCGAGCTCGACCGCGGTGCGCATGCATCAAACGAGACATCGATCGCCAAAACCTTTGCCGCCGAGGCGTTCACCCGGGTCGCCGACCGCGCCATCCAGATGTGCGGCGGGACGGGCGTCTCCGACGAGCTGCCGCTGGCCCGTTTGCAGAACGAGCTGCGACCGTTCCGGATCTACGACGGACCGTCCGAGGTGCATCGGTGGGCGATCGCACGCCGTGCCGTCGGCCGCGCCCGTAAGGCCGCGGCGGCCGCGGAGGGCCGGCGATGAGCACGGCCATCGACCCGCGCCGGGTGCTCGACCCGGTGGCATTGCGGAAGTTCTTGGAGCACAACGGCGTCGACGTGCAGGGAGACCTGCAGATCGACCTGATCAGTGGCGGCAAGTCCAACCTCACGTTCGCCGTCACCGACGGTGTGACGAGGTGGATCGCCCGACGGCCCCCGACCGGCGGCCTGACGCCCTCGGCGCACGACATGGCCCGTGAGTGGACGGTGACCCGGGCCCTCGGCGCCACCGACGTCCCCGTCGCACCGACGGTGGCCTTCGATGCCGACGGCGAGGCCCTCGGCGCCCCGTGCACCATCGTCGAGTTCGTCGACGGCGTCGTCATCCGCACCGCGGCCGAACTCGATGCGCTCTCCGACGACGAGGTGGATCGCAACGTCGACGGACTCGTCACCACGCTCGCGGCCCTGCACGCCGTCGACCACGAGCAGGTCGGCCTCGGTGAATTCGGCCGTCCCGCAGGATTTGCCGCCCGCCAGGTGAAGTTATGGGCGCGCCAGTGGGGGATCGTCAAGACCCGCGAACTGCCGGACGTGGAACGGTTGTGCGCAGTTCTCGCCGACCGCGTGCCGACGGACACGCGGGCGACCATCGTGCACGGCGACTACCGCGTCGACAACACCATCCTCGATGCCGCCGACCCGGGGCATGTTGCGGCGGTGGTGGATTGGGAGATGTCGACGCTCGGTGACCCGATCACCGATGTTGCGCTGATGTGCGTGTACCGGCAGCCGATCTTCGACACCGTTCTCGGTTTCGACGCCGCCTGGACCAGCCCACGCTATCCGAGCGCCGACGACATGGCGCAGCGCTACGTCACCGCGACCGGAAACGACCTGGGTGACTGGGACTTCTATCTGGCGCTGGCGAATCTCAAACTCGGAGTGATCGCCGAGGGCATCAGTCACCGCGCCCGCGCGGGTGCGTCGACGGAGGCGGGGGCCGAACAGGCGTCGGAGGCCACCGCCGAATTCATCGCCGCCGGCCTGCGGCACGTCGGGTAGTCAGCGGAAGGTCGCGACCCCGCCGTCGCGGTCGTCGAGGTGGGCGTGCTCGTTGAACGACACCACCGAGACACCACGGCGGCCGACGATCAGTTTGGTCACCGACGCGTTGATCATCGCGCGGGCCACCGTCGGCCACTGTTGCGGCGGCACACCCCAGAGATCGGCGATCCACTGGGCGATCACACCCGCCGAGGACACCACCACCACGGTCTGTCCGCTGCCGGCGTGAGCGGCCGCGTCGTGGCCGGCGGCGTCCACCCGATCGCGGAAGCCCCCGTAGGTCTCGCCGCTGTGATCGTGGGCGGCATCGGGTTTGTCGTTGCGTGCGACCCAGGCGCCGAGCGAATCGTCGAGGCGCTTCTGATAGTTGCGCCCGTCGTCGAACTCCGCCGCACTCGTCTCGCCGACCAGCGCCGGCAGCGCGTACTCGTTCCAGCGCGGATCCACGATCGGCTCGGGGGCGTTGTCGAAGCGGCCGAGCACGCCGGCGAGGGTGTCGCGCTGCCGTGGGAGGTCACCACAGATGGCGGTGGTGACCGACGGGATCTGCGCGGCGAGCAGGTCGCCGGTGAGTCCCGCCTGGACGATGCCCATCGCGGTCAGGCCACCGACCTCGCCGGAGGCACTCGCGGCTTCTGAGCCCACGATCCCGTACGCCTTCGGATCTGCCTGACCATGCCGCACCACATAGATGACACCCATGACCGAGGAGCCTATTGGCCATCCCGGCGATGAATTCGGGCGGGCCGGGTGGTCTGTCCATCGAGAGAACCCGCAGCGCGGGTGCGCCCGACAAATCGGAAGAGGTGACGGTGGCGCCGATGATGTTCGTCAATCTGCCGGTCGCCGACGTCGCGCGCTCGCGGGCCTTCTTCGGCGGCCTCGGATTCGTCTTCGACGAGATGTTCTGCGACCCCTCGACGCTGTGCATGCCGGTGAACCGCCAGGCGATGGTGGTCATGCATCGGCGAAGCCGATTCCGTGGCTACGCGTCGGCACCGGTCGCCGACCTCGGCGCGGGACGCGAGGCGGTGCTCGCCATATCCGCACCGTCGCGCGGCGCGGTCGACCGATACGCGGACGCCGCCTTCGGCTCCGGTGCCACCCCGTTGCGGGCGGCCGAGGACCTCGGCTTCATGTATTCGCGCAGTTTCTGCGACCTCGACGGCCACGCCTGGGAATTCGTGTCGATGGATGTGTCGTGAGGCGCCCGCTCAACCGCAAATGGTTCAGCGGGAGGACTCGTCCGAGGGAGGCGTCGCCGGGAGCCCGAATCGGGCGAAGTCCTCGATCATCGTGTCACTGAAAAAGGCGACGACGTGGGCTACCGACCGGGTCCGCGGGTCGAGATCGAGTACCTGCAGCTGGAACGGGCGGTGCACACCGTCGCCGGGGTCACGCATGTACAGGCCCAGCGCCGGCTGTCCGTTCGCGATGGTGGGCAAGAGGATCTGATCGCCGGCCTTCTCGGCCGGGCAGTTGCCCCGGATGAGGGCGCCGATGGCCGCGCCACCCCGATACCAACCGGTGAACGGCGGCATCTCCCAGATCGATGAGTCGGTGAACAGGTCGACGATGGCGTCGACGTCGTACCGTTCGAACGCCGAGACGTACTTCGCGAGCAGCTCGCGATTCCCCTCGTCATCGAGGACAGTGGACGAATCATCGTCGGCCCGAACGGTTTTCAGTTGCTCGCGGGCACGCTGGAGCAGACTGTTGACGGAGGTGGTGGTGACGCCGATGGTATCGGCGACCTCGGCGGCCTTCCACTGCAGCACATCCCGCAGGATCAGCACGGCACGCTGCCGTTCCGGCAGATGCTGGAGCGCGGCGATGAACGCGAGCCGGATGGATTCGCGCGCGCCGACGACGTACGCCGGGTCGGCATCGTCGCCGGGACTGATCTCGTCGACGGTGCCGGCGAACGGTTCCAGCCACGGCACCTCGTGGTCCTGCAGAAGGGTGTCGGTGGGATCGAAGGCGTCGGTGCCCAAACCCGACGGCAACGACCGGCGTTGCGCGCTGCCCAGCGCGGTGAGGCAGGTGTTGGTCGCGATCTTGTGCAGCCACGTGCGCACCGACGCCCGCCGGTCGAATTTCGGGTAGCCGCGCCACGCCCGCAAGTAGGTCTCCTGGGTGAGGTCCTCGGCGTCGTGATGCGACCCCATCATGCGGTAGCAATGCGCGTGGATCTCACGTCGAAGCGGCTCGGTCGCCGCCAGGAATTCGGTATCGGACGGCTGCGTCGGGACGGTCGCCGGGGCGCTGGTGGCGGGGATGCCGGGCATGGTGTCCAGGGTACGGCGACCCGTGTTGAGCGCGCTCCCGCTCAACGATTTACTTCCCGCTCGACGATCTCGGTGAGCGGGAAACAAATGAGTGAGCGGGAGTGCGCTCTCGGGTCCGATGGCCTGTCGCCGGGTGTGACGTCCTCGGCGCAGGCTTGCGGCGACGCACCGGCCGTTGCTAGCTTGGCTCCCATGACGTGCAGCGAACAGAGCCGCATCCCGGAGGTGTCCTACGTGATCACCGCCTTGGGCTGCCGCCTGCCCTTCGCTCGTGTTCTGTGTTGTTGTCGAATGCACTGAGTCGCCTGTTCTGAGCGTCATCTGCTGATGCCCCGAGCGATTCGATAATCCCAGCCGACAACCCCTTCCCACTTGGTCATCCACCACCGCCGCATTGATCGGTACCCGAGTGGCCGTCCGCCGCCGAGATCGACTCGAGCGTTGGACGACGATGACCGCCTGTGGCACATTCACGAGGACGCATTCACTCATGACCGCAACGATCGACCACCGCACCCGCACCGCAACCACCCCGGCCCGCACCACCCGGCCCCGACCGGTTCGGGCGGCACCCGCCCGGGTCGACGCGCGGACGTCACACAAAGGGGGTCGAGGCATTCAGATCGCGACCCCGCAACTCGAACTGTCGACCAAACCCGCCGCGCTCGTGCTGCGTACCGCACGGCTGTCGGGTCCGGTCTTCCGCGACGAGGCCGCCGAACTCACCGGACTGTCCATCTCGACCGTGAACCGGCAGGTCGGCGCACTTCTCAAGGCCGGACTCCTGCGTGAGCGCACCGACCTGGCACCCGCCGGTGCGATCGGGCGGCCGCGTCTGCCGTTCGAACTCAACGTCTCGACGTTCCTGACCCTGGGTATCCACATCGGATACAAGGTCACCTCGATCACCACCCACGACCTGCTGCATCGGGTGGTCGGTGCGATCCAGATCCCGACCCCCATCGGCGACTCGCCGGAACAGACGCTCGCCGCCATCGGCGAGAGCGCCCACCGCTTCCTCGGCCGCTGGACCAATCGCCGCGTGCTGTGGGCAGGTGTGGCCGTCGGCGGGCGCGTGGCGCGCGGCGGCCTCGTCGATCACCCCCGGCTGGGCTGGGTCAATGCACCCGTCGGGCAGGTCATCGCCGAGTCGGTGGGCCTGCCCGTGTCGGTGGCCTCACATGTGGAGGCGATGGCCGCCGCCGAACTCGTGGTGAACCCCAGCGGGTCCGACGCCGATCAGCGCTCGAGCTTCCTGTACTTCTACGCCCGCGAAATGGTCGGCATCGCCTTCAGCGTCGACGGCACCGTGCACACTCCGGCCGGTGGGCCACCGGTGATCGGCCACTTCCCGGCATCGGGTACCACGCTGCTGGATCCCAACCGGACGGGCCGGCTCGAACCGACCGTCTCCGACACCGGCGTGGTCGAGGCCGCACAGTCGCTGAACCTGGCGGTCACCGACATCGAGGGCGTCCTCGCGCTCGCCCGCAATGGTGACGCCACCGCTCGCGCCCTGTTCGAGGAGCGCGCGCAGGTGCTCGGCCGCACGGTGGCACTGATCGCCGACATCTTCAACCCCGACCACGTGATCCTCGGTGGCCAGGCCTTCACCGACAACCCGACCACCCTGCCGATCGTGGCGGCCTCCTTGCGTGAGACTTCCGTCGTACCCGGACGCGATGTGCGAGTGTCGCATTCGGGAACGACAGTGCAGCAGCAGGCCGCCGGTGCGGTGTCGCTCGACGCCGTCTACAGCGACCCGCTGGCCGCGCTGGGGGCCACCGAGTAGTCGGCGGCGGGCAGCACGGGGTCAGTCGGCCGTGCGCTTGGCGTAGTTGCGCAGCGCGAACGGGGCGAAGACCGCGGTCAGGATGATCGCCCAGATCAGTGTCGCCAACTCCGGGTGGCGCATCGGCCACGCGGCGTCGGCGGCGGCGTCGGAACCGTTACCCCACAACACGCGCATGGCCTGCACCAGCGCCGACATCGGATTCCACTCGGCGATGGCGCGCAGCCACGGCTGCATGTTCTGGGTCGGCACGAAGGCGTTGGACACGAAGGTGATCGGGAACAGGATCGAGAACATGAACCCGTTGACCGCCTCCACCGAACGCAGCCAGGAGCCGATGAGCACCCCGAACCAGATCATCCCGAAGCCGAAGAGCAGCACCAGTGCGAAGCCGAGCGCGCCCTCGCCGACCGAGGTGGTGATCCGCCACCCGATGATCAGACCGGTCACCGCCATCACCACGATGCCGATCGACGAGTGGATCAGGCTGGCGAGACTGCGGCCGACCAGGACCGACGAGCGGCGGATCGGCAGTGACCGGAACCGGTCGACGATGCCCTTCTCGATGTCGGCGGTGATGCCGGTGGCGACGATGAATGCGGTGAACACGATCGTCTGGCCCATGATGCCGGGCAGCAGGTATTCCTTGTAGCTCACCCCGGGTACCCCGAGGCTGATCGCCGGCCCGAAGACGAAGGCGAACAGCACCACGAACATGATCGGCTGGATCGTCACATCCGAGAGCATCTCGGGCATGCGTCGGGTGTGGATGAGGTTGCGGCGCACCATTATCCATGATTGCTGCGCCAAATTGGTCTGGTGCACCGCCGGGCGGTCCGGAAGTGGCCCGGTGATAGCGGTGGGCGGGGTCTCGGTGGTGGTCATGCTGCTCCTTCGTTCACCGCGGTGTCGGTGTCGGTCGAGTCCTGTTCGGCGCGATGGCCGGTGAGGGAGAGGAAGACGTCGTCGAGGCTCGGCCGGACGAGGCCGAGATCGTCGACGGCGATGCGGGATTCGTCGAACCATCCGGCGATGCGGGTGAGATCCGACAGTCCGGCGGCCGCGGTGGTGACGGTGCGGGCATTCTCGTCGACGAAGACCTCATTGCCGCTGCGTGACAACAGTTCTCGGGCTTGTGGTAGATCGGCGTCGTCGGAGACCGTGACCACCACGCTGGCAGATCCGGCCTGCTGCTTGAGCTGCAACGGGGTGCCGTGGGCGATGATCGTGCCGTGATCGATGACGACGATGTCGTCGGCGAGCTGATCGGCCTCCTCGAGGTACTGGGTGGTCAGCAACAATGTGGTACCGGCCTTCACCAACTCCCGCAGCACATCCCACAGTTCGTTGCGGCTACGCGGATCGAGCCCGGTCGTCGGCTCGTCGAGGAACAGCACGGGCGGCGCGGCCAGCAGGCTCACCGCGAGGTCGAGTCGCCTTCGCATGCCGCCGGAGTACGAGCGGACCTGCTTGTCGGCGGCGTCGGTCAGCGAGAACTGTTCGAGGAGCTGATCACCCCGTCGCGCCAGGTCACGCCGGCGGATCCCGTAGAGGCCACCGATCATCTTGAGGTTCTCGCGGCCGGTGAGGATCTCGTCGACGGTGGCCGCCTGACCGGTGAGACCCATGTTGCGGCGAACGGCTTCGGGCTCGGCGATGACGTCGTGTCCGGCGATCCGGGCGGTGCCGCTCGTCGGGGTCGACAGGGTCGTCATCATGCGGACGATGGTCGTCTTGCCCGCGCCGTTGGGGCCGAGCAGGCCGAGTACCGAGCCGGGCGCGACGGAGAAGGAGACACCGTCGACGGCGGTGAAATCGCCGAACGTCTTGACGAGGTCGACGGCCTCGATCGCGGGGCGGCCGCCACCGGTGGTCGGGGTAGAGGAGGGTGCGGTCATGGTTCTCCACGCTAGTTGACGGGGTGGGGTGGTTGGCCAGCGATTTTTACCATCGCTTGACCTTTCGGCGGTATAGACGGTCGCCGCCGCGAGAACTCATCGGTTGTGAGGAAGTCGATTCGACTGGGTCTGCATATGCGGGGTTCGATGCAGAATTTCTCCGAATGTGCGGCTAAGGTACGTCCATGGCTCCGATTCGGATTCGTGACGCGGCGCTGCTGCTGGGCGTCAGCGACGACACCATCCGTCGGTGGATGGCGGCCGGAACACTACCCGCGGGCTCCGACACGGCCGGTCCCGACAAGGGGGTGACCACCGTCGACGGCGCGCACCTGGCGCAACTAGCGGTCGCGCGGGCTCGCGCGGTCACCGATTCCTCGCCCGCGCTGACCTCGGCGCGCAACCGATTCACCGGACTGGTCACCGACGTCGAGATGGACGGTGTGATGGCGAAGGTCGGCCTTCAGTGCGGGCCGTTCGCCGTGACGTCGCTGATGAGCGCCGAGGCAGCCCGCGAACTCGGACTCGAACCCGGGGTCGTGGCCACCGCGGTGGTCAAGGCGACGACCGTGATCGTCGAGCGCCCCGCCCCGCAACACCGACCACAGGAGAACCGATGACCGCTGTTTCGAGATGGACCCGGTGGGTGTGTGTGGCGGCCTCGGCGGCGCTGATCACCGGTGTGGCCGTGGGGTGTTCGTCGTCGGATGACGCCGACGCGAAGACCCCGCTGAAGGTGTATGCGGCGGCGTCGCTGAAGAAGACCTTCACCGAGATCGAGAAAGCCTACGAGAGCCAGCACCCGGACGTGGACGTGACGATCAACTTCGACGGATCCTCGGCGCTGGTGAACCAGATCAAGCAAGGAGCCGACGCCGACGTCATCGCGACCGCCGACGAGGCCACCATGAGCAAGCTCGGTGATCTCGTCGATCCGCCGAAGATCTTCGCGCGCAACACCCTGGTGATCGTCACCGCGGCGGGAAACCCCAAGAACATCACGAACTTCGGGAGCCTGGCCAACCCGTCGATCCGCACCGTGGTGTGTGCGGTCGAGGTGCCCTGCGGGGCGGCGACCGCCCAGGTCGAACGCAACACCGGGATCGTCATCAAGCCGGTGAGTGAGGAATCGTCGGTGACGGCGGTGCTGACCAAGGTGACCTCCGGCGAGGCCGACGCCGGGCTCGTGTACGTGACCGACGCCAAGAGCGGCCCCGACACGATCGCGGTGGTCGGCGACCGAGCTTTCGCGAAGGTGGTCAACAACTATCCGATCGCCACCCTCAAGACGAGCAAGCACCAGCAGCAGGCGCAGGAATTCATGGATCTCGTACTCGCGCAGACGGGGCAGAAGATCCTGACCGACGCGGGCTTCGTCACGGCCGGGTGACGCCGGTTCGGTGACTGTATGAGACGCGTTCCCCGGTGGGTTCATCTGCCCGCGCTGCTCGGCGTCGCTCTGATCCTGATCGGACCCGTCGCGATCATCGTCCGGATGCCGTGGGCGATCTTCTGGTCGTCGGTCACATCGACGGAATCGGTTGCGGCACTGAAGCTGGGCTTCGGCACCGCCGTGGTCAGCACCGTCGTCTGTGTACTGCTCGGGGTGCCGATGGCCGTCGTCTTCGCGAGATACGAGGGCGTCGTGATCCGAATCGTCCGCGCGCTGGTGCTGTTGCCGCTGGTGTTGCCGCCGGTGGTCGGCGGCGTGGCGCTGCTCTACGCCCTCGGCCGGTATGGCCTCGTCGGCCAGTATCTCGACCGGGCCGGGATCACCCTCGCGTTCACCACCCCGGCGGTGGTGATCGCGCAAACCTTTGTCGCGCTGCCCTTTCTGGTGATCAGTGTGGAAGGTGCACTGCGCAGCGGCGACGATGGTTTCGAGCGGATCGCGGCGACCCTCGGGGCGTCCCCGACGCGAACCCTGTGGCGGGTGACGCTGCCGATGGCGCGGCCGGCACTGATCGCCGGTGGGGTCCTCGCATTCGCCCGAGCATTGGGTGAGTTCGGGGCCACCATCACCTTCGCCGGCAACCTGCCCGGCACCACCCAGACGGCTCCGCTGAAGATCTACCTCGACGCGATCAACGACCCCGCGCAGGCACTTCCGCTCGCGCTCGTGCTGATGGTCGTCGCCCTCGCGGTGGTGATCGGCGTCCATCTACGCCGCAGCCCGGAGGTCTCATGACCGAGACCGTCCCCGAATCAGCCGGAACCCCAAGATCGTCCGCAGGCGCCGAGGGATTTCGTGCCTCGGTGCGGTGCTCGGCTCCCGAGGTCACCGCACGCATCGACGTCGCGCCCGGCGAGACCCTCGGCATCATCGGACCCAACGGCGCGGGCAAGTCGACGCTGTTGTCGGTGCTGGCCGGACTGCGCCGCACCCCGGATTCGCAAATGTCCATGGGCGACCGTGAGCTACAGGGGCACAACACTTTTGTCGAACCGCATCGCCGGTCGGTGGTGTTGCTCGAGCAGAAGGCGCGGCTCTTCGGCCATCTGTCGGTGCGGCGCAACGTCGCCTTCGGTCCGGCCGCGTCGGGACTGGGCCGGGCGGCGGTGCGCAACCGGACGCAGAAGTGGATGGCGGCTGCCGGGGTGGCCGAGCTGGCCGACCGGATGCCCGCGCATCTGTCCGGTGGGCAGGCGCAGCGGGTCGCGATCGCCCGCGCGCTGGCGACCGAGCCCGACGTGCTGCTACTCGATGAACCGTTCGCTGCGCTGGACATCAGTGTGGCACAACAGATGCGGACGTTGATGCGGTCGTTGCTCGCGGAGCGCGACGGCATGACGATTCTGGTCACCCACGATCTGATCGATGTGGTGAGCCTCGCCGACCGGATCGCTGTGCTCGACGACGGGCACGTCATGCAGTCCGGACTCACCACGTATGTGCTCACCCATCCCGAAACGGCGTTCGCGGCGACGCTGGCGGGCACCAACCTGGTCGTCGGGGCCTATCGGGACCCCGACACGGTCGTCGCGGCCGACGGTCTGCCCGTCGTCGGCACCGCAGTCGAATCGTTGCGACCGGCCGCCCGCGCGGCGGGCGCCTTCTCGCCTCGTGCGGTCGCCGTGTATCCGTCGCAGCCGCACGGCAGCCCACGCAACACCTGGCCTGCGGTGGTGGGAGAGGTGGTGCCGCAAGGGGATCGGGCGCTGATCCGATGCCGTTGCGGTGACCACGACGTCGCGGCGGAGGTCACGTGGGCGTCGGTGGCCGAACTCGGGCTGGGAGCGGGTGTGGCGGTGCATCTCTCGGTCAAGGCGACCGAGGTGCGGATCTATGGTGCCGCAGAGTCGCGCGAGTAGTACTTGTTGGGCTCGAGCACCTTTGCGCGGAGCCGACGGTAGCCGCGCACCGACAATGACGGCATCGACCGCAGATAGAAGCGATCGGAGTCGGCGAGGTCGGCGGCCAATACCTCGTCGACGAGGATGGTGCCCGGGCGCGCCGACCCGCACAGCCGGGCAGCGATGTTGACCGGCTCACCGAACAGATCACCGAGGCGGCTCAGGACGGGTCCGCGGGCCAGACCGACCCGCAACGGGGGGATGGGGTCGGCGTCGCTCAGCCGCTGGATCGCCAACGCGGCGGCCGCCGAGCCACCGGCGGCCTCGAAACTGAACATCACCGCGTCGCCGAGAGTCTTGATGACCTGCCCGCCACGATCGGTGACGATGTCGAACGTGCGCTCCTCGAATTTCTCGAGCAAGTCCTCGAGTTCACCCATCCCGATGCGGCGGGACAGGCTGGTGTAGCCGACGATGTCGGCGAACCCGACCACCAGATCGTGTTCCTCGTCGGATACCCGTGTCGCATCGCGCTCGAGTGCGAGTTTCAGGTGGCGACGCCAGATCAGTCGTTGGATGACGTCGATGGCGTTGATCATCTGATCCTGCGTCCACGGAACGTCGGGATCGCGTTGGAGGTCGGTGATCTGATCGGCCTGCCATTCGGTCAGACGCGACATGGTCTGTCCGATCGCACGGGCGGTGGCGACCTGCGCCCGCTGCGGCATCGAACCCTCGGAATCGGCGAACAGTCGCAACGCGGCCACCTCGTCGGCGGTGAAGATCTTGTCGTCGGTGGTCCGATGTGCGAAACCGAAGGCATTCCACAGTCTTTGGGCGTACTCCGGCGAGACGTCGAGCTCGGCGATGAGTTCGTCGCGGGAGTATGTGGGCTCGTCGGATCCTGTGCCGGCACTCATCGGTCCCCGTCCGTCGTCGTGGTCGCGGTGAGTCTAGCAGGAGGTCCCGGGGCCGGCGCCCTATGAAGTTCTCAAACAACAGATGCGGTCCCGGCGGGCCGGGTGCGGGGGTCGGGAAGTCTTGTGGGCAGGCCTGTTTCGGGCGGCCAGTGTGGTCAGGCAGCGCTGTCGAGGCGTAGGGTGCGCCGGTTGTAGGCCGGTTGTGGTCGTCGTCTGGGGTCGACGGTGGAGGGCGGGATGAGCCACGGATGCCGGTCGAAGCCCATGACCACATCCCAGTAATCATTCGGCCCGCTCGCTTCGCTCCCGGCGCCGGCGCGGTCGTGAACGTCGTGGTGGCATGCGGTGCAGAGCAGGCACCCGTTGTCGAGGTCGGTGGCCCCGCCGTCGGCCCAATGCCGCAAATGGTGTGCTTGGGTCCGCGATGCGGGTGCACCACATTTGATGCAGCATTCGTCGCGCAGGATGAACGCTTTGCGTTGGGCGTTGGTGAACAATCGTTTGCGGCGTCCGAGTTGTAGGGGTGCTCGTTCGTCGTCGAGGATGGCGACGGTCAGTTGGGCGTCACACGTCAATGTGGTGGCGAGTTGGTCGGTGACCGGACCCATGTATTGCAGCGCGGATTGGTCGGACTGTTCGGCGTTGAGCGTCAACAGGACGTCATACCGTGATGTCGTCGACACCGTGTCGTCGGCGAGTCCGCGGGCGGCGGCTTCCAGCAGTGTCTCGAGTGCGTCGGCCTGGCGTTGCTGGACCGTGCGTGGGTCGTGGGAGCCGTCGGGCTGGGGCGTGGGGGCGGACAGCGTTTCGAGGGTGGTGCACAGCTTTTCGCCGACACTCATGTCGAGGTCGGCACGCATGTCGAGGCGGCCGTCGCTGGTCTTGGCGAGGGTGACGCTGTTGAGGGAGCGGTCTTCGGCGGCGGGTGTGCCACTGGTGTCGTCGGCGAGGGTATTGCCGAGTTGGCGTGCGTGCTTGCCGATTTCGGCGGGACTCATCCCGGACAATGCTTGCGAGACGAGTGCGCGGGTGTGGTCGCGGCGTTGTTCGGGGGTGACGGGTTCGCCGGCGCGGGATTCGATGTGGGTGAGTCCGAGGACGATGGCGTCGGCGTGGTCGAGGGATATCGCACCGTCGACGGTATGGATACGCACACCGTCGACATCCGTGGCGGTTCCGACGCGAACGAGTCGGCCGGCGACGGCGGGCGCAATTCCCATGGTGATCAACAGTTGTCGCACCGAGCGGCCTTGGGGTGCGGTCATTTTGAGGCGGTCGAACTCGCCGGTCAACGTCGCGGCGAGGTGATCGATCATGTTGCGCAAGGTGATCAGTTGCTGCATCGCCGCGAACGCGTCTCGTGAACCGATGTCCGCACGGAAGGTGCGGTCGTCGAGCTGCGCGATGAGGCCCGCGAACAGGTCGGCCGAAAGCTCTGCGGACCGTGAAGCCGAAGGCGTGGTGGCGTCGATCATGAATCCCCCCTGGATGATCTTGCGATGGGTCCAGTGTAGCAGAAGATTTGTTCGACGCGCAAGGGCTGCGAGGATTAATCCACAAGGGCTGCAACGGCTTTCGTACCACCAGTGAACAGTTGTCACAGCGGTGAACGGCTTTCCCTGCGGTGAACAGAAGTCACGCCGGTCGGCCGCGGACACGGACACGGACGAGCACGCTCAGACGTCCAGGAGCCCTTTCATCAGGTATGCCATCCGGGCCGGGAAGTCGGGACGTGACGTCCCGCGGCGCACGCGGACGGCGTCGTTGACGATCGACAGGGCGGCGTGCGCGGCCACGGCAGCCTCGGGGCGGGGCAGATCGGGATCGGTCTGGGTCAGCAGGTCGATCCAGCGCGCAACGTAATTGCGTTGTACGTCGATGAGGTCGGCGGCGGCGGACTGCCCGATGAAGACCGCGGAGTTGTTGAACCCGACCGAGAGATCCGGACTGGAGGTCAGTACGCCGACGTACGAATCGATCAGCAGGGCAAGGAGTTTGGCGCTGTCGGAGGTGGAGCCGTAGGCGGCCATCGCACCGGTCTCCAGTCGGGTGGCGCTGCGCCGGCCGATTCCGACGAGGATGGCCAGCTTGGAGCTGAAGTGCCGGTACACGCTCGGTCCGGTGATGCCGACGGCGGCGCCGATGTCGTCCATGCCGACCCCGGCGTAGCCGCTCGTGGCGAACAGTTCCGCTGCTGCGTCAAGGATCTCGTCGCGCCTGGTCCGAGAACCGGTGGAGATCAACGGTGCCGGGGTCAGTGGTGGCGCCGAATCGGGGCGCAGGGTGAGGAGCCGGTGGACGAGTGTCTTGATCGCCGCGAGCGAGCGGCCGGCCGACAGCCGGGTGTTGTGGACGCCGAGACTGCCGACGACACTCAGCGTTGCCCAGCACAATTCGACCGCCTCGCGTTCGGGGATCCCGGTGCCGGCGGCAAGTACCCCCGCCCACCGGTGGATCACCCCGCGGATGTGCAGGACGATCTCCCGATTCTGCTCGTCACTGAGATGCTGGCTCGCCGAGCGCCACAGCGAGGTGGCCGCCGGGCTGCGGACACCGATCGAGCAGACCGCGTCGACGAGGCCCGCCGGCGAGGAGTCGGCCGACAGCACCTGATCGGTGCAGGCCTCGAGTTCGTCGACCCCGCTGCGCACCGCGGCCACCAGCAGGGCGTGCTTGTCGGCGAAGTGCCGGTACACCGACGGTGCGGTGACGCCGGCGGCCCGCGCGATGTCGGCCACGGCCACCTGGGGGTAGCCGCGCTCGGCGAACAGCGACGCGGCATGGGCGACGAGTTGCCGCTTGCGGTCGGCCGGGCGGGCCCGCGGGGATGGCTTTTCGGTAGGCATGGTGAATCGACCATAGCTCAGATATGGCGGCTTCGATCAAGTCTTGACCTCGGGGTATGGTCAAGGAAGTTATTCCGCGTTAGCCTGACGGAGTAACCGTCGACAAGGTTCGTGTGAAAGGAACAGAAGCATCGTGGCCGATCAAGCATTCATCTACGAGGCGCTCCGTACGCCCCGTGGCAAGCAGCGTGGTGGTTCGCTGCACAGCGTCAAGCCCGTCGATCTCGCATCGGGCATCATCAACGAGGTCCTCGCACGGCACGGCGGGCTCGATCCCGCCGAGGTCAACGACGTGATCCTCGGTGTGGTCTCGCCGGTCGGTGAGCAGGGTGGCGTCATCGCCCGCACCGCCGCCCTCAACAGCGGTCTGCCCGAGACCGTCCCCGGCACCCAGATCGACCGCTTCTGCGCGTCGGGTCTGGAAGCCACCAACCTGGCCGCCGCGAAGGTGGCCTCGGGCTTCGACGATCTGGTTCTCGCCGGTGGCGTCGAATCGATGTCGCGCGTGCCGATGGGCAGCGACGGCGGTGCTCTCTTCACCGACCCGGCCACTGCCTACGACCACTACATCACCCCGCAGGGCATCGGCGCCGACACCATCGCCACCATCGAGGGCTTCTCCCGCGAGGACGTCGACGCCTACGCCGCCGAGTCGCAGGCCCGGGCCGAGAAGGCCTGGACCTCGGGCTACTTTGCCAAGTCGGTGGTACCCGTGCGCGACATCAACGGCGTCATCGTGCTCGACCACGACGAGCACCGCCGGCCCGGCAGCACCGTCGAGTCGCTCGGCAAGCTCAAGCCGGCCTTCGCCGCACTCGCCGAGATGGCCGGATTCGACGACGTCATCATGCAGCGCTACCCGCAGCTCGAGGCCATCAACCACGTTCACACCGGCGGCAACAGCTCCGGCATCGTCGACGGCGCCGGAATCGTCCTGATCGGTAGCGAAGCCGCGGGCAAGCGCAACGGGCTGACCCCGCGCGGTCGCGTCGTCGCCTTCGCCGAGGTCGGCTCCGAGCCGTCGATCATGCTCACCGGTCCCACCCCGGCCACCGAGCTGGCGCTCAAGAAGGCCGGCCTGACCGTCGACGACATCGATGTCTTCGAGCTCAACGAAGCCTTCGCCGCGGTTGTCCTCAAGTGGATGAAGGACCTGAAGATCCCGCACGAGAAGGTCAACGTCAACGGCGGCGCGATCGCCATGGGCCATCCGCTCGGCGCGACCGGCGCAATGATCTTCGGCACCGTGCTCGACGAGCTCGAGCGCACCGGCGGCCGTTACGGCCTGGTCACCCTGTGTATCGGCGGCGGAATGGGCGTCGCGACCATCATCGAGCGTCTCTGATACTCCGCCACGAGAGAAAGAATCTTCGAACACCATGAGTGACAACATGATCAATTGGGAGAAGGACGCCGACGGCGTCGTCGTCCTGACGATGGACGACCCCAACCAGGGCGCCAACACGATGAACGCGCTCTTCCAGACCTCGATCGCCGAGACGGTCGATCGGCTGGAGGCGGAGAAGGACGACATCACCGGAGTGGTGCTCACCTCGGCGAAGAAGACGTTCTTCGCCGGCGGCGACCTCAAGGACATGACCGCCGAGCGGACCCAGTCCAAAGAAGAGATCGCCACCCAGATCACCGAGACGACCAACGCGATGAAGAAGGTTCTTCGTCGGCTGGAAACCCTCGGCAAGCCCGTCGTGTCGGCCATCAACGGCGCCGCCCTCGGCGGTGGCCTGGAGATCACGCTGCATACCCATCACCGCGTGATCGCCGACGTCAAGGGCGCTCAGGTCGGCCTGCCCGAGGTCACCCTCGGCCTGCTGCCCGGCGGCGGTGGCGTCGTGCGTACCGTGCGACTGCTCGGCTTCCAGAACGCGCTGATGAGCGTCCTGCTGCAGGGGCCCCGTCTCAAGCCGGCCAAGGCCAAGGAGATCGGTCTCGTCGACGAGGTCGTCGGCTCGGTCGACGAGCTCCTGCCCGCCGCCAAGGCGTGGATCAAGGACAACCCCGAGGCGCAGCAGCCGTGGGATGTCAAGGGCTACAAGATGCCCGGTGGATCGGTGACCAACCCGTCGGTCGCGGCGAACCTGCCTGCCTTCCCGGCCTTGCTGCGCAAGCAGATCAAGGGCGCCAACATGCCGGCCCCGCGCGCCATCCTGGCCGCCGCCATCGAGGGTGCCTACGTCGACGTCGACACCGCCGACCTCATCGAGACCCGCTACTTCGTGTCGCTGGTGACCGGTCAGGTCGCGCAGAACATGATCAAGGCGTTCTTCTTCGATCTGCAGCACATCAACAACGGTGGGTCGCGGCCGGACGGCTACGAGAAGTACACCGCCAAGAAGGTCGGCGTCATCGGCGCGGGCATGATGGGTGCGGCGATCGCCTACGTCTCGGCCAAGGCCGGCATCGAGGTCGTGCTGAAGGACGTCTCGCTCGAGGCCGCCGAACGTGGCAAGGGCTACGCCGTCAAGATCGAGGAGAAGGCCCTCTCCCGCGGCAAGACCACCCAGGACAAGAGCGACGAGCTGCTCGCCCGCATCCACCCGACCGAGAAGGCCGAGGACTTCAAGGGCGTCGACCTCGTCATCGAGGCCGCCTTCGAGTCCGTCGAGGTCAAGAACAAGGTATTCCAGGAGATCGAGGACATCGTCGAACCCGACGCCATCCTGGGCTCCAACACCTCGACGCTGCCGATCACCATCCTCGCCCAGGGCGTCAAGCGCCAAGAGGACTTCATCGGCATCCACTTCTTCTCGCCGGTCGACAAGATGCCGCTCGTGGAGATCATCCGCGGCGAGAAGACCTCGGATGCGGTGCTGGCCAAGGTGATCGACTACACCCTGCAGATCCGCAAGACCCCGATCGTGGTCAACGACAGCCGCGGCTTCTTCACCAGCCGCGTCATCGGCACCTTCATCAACGAGGCCATCGCGGCCGTCGGTGAGGGCGTGGAGCCGGCACTGATCGAGCATGCAGGCACCCAGGCCGGATACCCGGCCGCGCCGCTGCAGCTCTCCGACGAGCTGAATCTCGTGCTGATGCAGAAGATCCGGACATCCGGCCAAGAAGGTGCCAAGGCCGAGGGCATGGAATTCCCGCACCACGGTTCCTTCGAAGTCATCGACTACCTCGTCGAGCAGGGCCGCCCCGGCAAGAAGGACGGTGCGGGCTTCTACGAGTACGACGAGAACGGCAAGCGGGTACGTCTGTGGCCGGGTCTGCGGGAGAAGTTCGACTCCGGCAGCAGCGAGCCGTCGCTCGAAGAACTCAAGGAGCGCATGCTCTTCGCCGAGGCCGTCGAGACCGCACGCTGCATCGAGGAGGGCGTCATCACCTCGGTGCCCGACGCCAACATCGGCTCGATCTTCGGCATCGGCTTCCCGGCGTGGACCGGTGGCGTCGTGCAGTACATGAACCAGTACGAGGGCGGCCTGCAAGGCTTCGTCGACCGCTCGCGCGAGCTGGCCAAGAAGTACGGCGCACAGTTCGAGCCGCCGGCCTCGCTGGTCGAGAAGGCGAGCAAGGGCGAGAAGTACTGAGCTCCTGCGTCGTCGAGCTGAGCTGAGCTGAGCCGGTAGCCAAAAGTGGGGGACGAATGTTCGTCCCCCACTTTTGTTTTCGTCCTCCAGAAGTTTCCGGGGGACGAATACGAAACCCACGGAAGAACGATTCTTCCGTGGGTTTCGTCGTCAGCGGATCAGGCCGCGCTCGAAGGCCACCCGCACCGCCGCTGCCCGGTCCTTGACGCCGAGCTTGGGATAGAGCCGGAGCAGGTGTGTCTTCACCGTCGCCTCGCTGATCATCAGTTCGGCGGCGACCTGCCGGTTGGTGCCACCGCGGGCAACTGCCCGCAGCACCTCGCATTCCCGATCGGTCAGTGTGTCGAAGCGGTTGCGGCTCATCAGACTTGCCGCCGCAGTCGGGTCGAGGACGTGCCGGCCGGCAGCCGCACTCCGCACCGCGCCGATCAGGTCCGCCCGCGGTGTGGCCTTGAGGAGGTAGCCGTCGGCGCCGGCGTCGACGGCGGCATGGATGTCGGTGTCGGTGTCGTAGGTCGTCAACACGAGGATGCGTGGACGATCGGGATCCTGCGCGCGCAGTCGCCGGATCGCGGTCACCCCGTCGGTCCCCGGCATCCGCAGATCCATCAGCACCACATCCGGCCGCAGCCTTGCGATCTCGGTGAGTGCCTGTGCGCCGTCGGCGGCTTCACCGACCACCGACATCCCGGGCTCGCGTTCGAGCATGCCCCGGATTCCGTCCCGGACGACCGGATGGTCGTCGACGACGACGATGGTGATCGGGGTGTCGGGTTCGGGGTTCATCGGGGCACCGACACCGAGATCACGCACCCCGCACCGGGTTCGGATTCGATCGCCAACTCGCCGCCGATGAGGCCGGCGCGCTGGGCCATGGTGGTGAGGCCGAAGCCGTTGTCCGTGCCGCGTCGCACAGCATCGGGGATGAAACCGCGCCCGTTGTCGCGGATGTCGAGCAGCAAGGTGTCGTCCAGATAGGTCAGCGTCGTCACCACCTGCGTGGCACCGGCATGCTTGGCGACATTGGCGAGTGACTCCTGTGCGATCCGCAACAGCGACTCGTCACCAGGAAGGTGCCGTGGGTTGCCGTCCACGCGCAGGGTGGCCGCGATGGCGTTGCGGCGGGAGAAGGCGGTGAGAGCCTCCTGGAGTGCGGTGGCCAGCGGCCGGGATTCCAGTGGCACCGGGGCGAGGGCGTTGACCGCCCGCCTGGCTTCGCCCAATCCCTCGCGCGCAAGCGATTTCGCGTTCTCGACCCGCTCACGTACCGGCGGCGACAGGTGATCCTCGTCGATCGATTCGAGCTGGGTGACGACGGCGACGAAGCCCTGCGCGACGGTGTCGTGCAGTTCGCGTGCGAGCCGGGCACGTTCGTCACGCACCCCGGTGCGCATGGCCTGCCCGACGAGTTCCTCCTGTAGTTCGGCGTTGCGGGAGCGCTCGGCGATCAGCTCGTCGGTGAGTTCGCGTCGACGCAGGAGTGTGCTCTCGCGGGCGTCGATGACGGCCACCGCCGCGACTCCGACGACCACGTTCAGCACCCAGCACAGGATCGACACCCACCACGGGTCGGCGATGTGGTGCCAGCCGTTGCGCTGGGTGGCCGTCATCAACACACACGACACCCCGACGCAGAGCAGCATCGGGGCACCGGTGAACAGCGAGGCGTAGAGCATGTATCCCGCCCACGACGCGATACCGGCCATCGGGGTGACCGCGATCGCTGCCGCGAGCAGTGCGGTGTTGACACCGAATACGGCGCACCGTCGCCACATCGGTCCGATGTCGATCCGGATCCAGAACTCGGTGAAGAGTATCAATGCGACCATCAGGGCCGCGCTGATCAGATGATGGCGCTGGCCGGCCGGAACGCATTGGGCGACAATGAGTCCGGCGACGTTGAGGATTCGCAGGCCCCATACCTCCGACTCCGGTGGCAGCAGGGTGTCGGGCCACGACAGCCCCGAGCGGGCATCGATCCACCGGCCGTGGGGTTCGCGTTCGGGGATGCGGTGCAGGGTGATGCTGCCGGTGGCCAGGTGACCGCGCGACACGGCTACTCCCACTTGAAGGTCCGTATCGCGATGACCGTCGCGAGCGCTCCCCACACGATCAGTGTGCCGAAGAAGCCCACCGGGGGCCATCCGCTGGTCGCGGTGTCGGCGAGGGCCTGGGTGCCGGCCCCCGATGCCGTCAGATTCGAGATCGTGTGCAACCAGCCGGGCATCGTCGAGCGCGGAATCCACAGACCGGCGAAGAACATCAGCACGAAGAACATCAACGTGCCGCACCCGGCCGCCACCTTCGCGTTGCGGAACAACGACGCGATCACCATCCCCAGGCCCAGAAAGGCCCAGCAGGACAACAGAAAGCTGACGACGAAGCCCAGCAGGTGATGCGGCCATTGTCCGGAGATGATGCCCGGGATCACCACGATCAACACCAGGCAGACGATCGAGACGCCCGTGATCAGCACGAAATGCGCGACGAGCAGGAGGGCAGGGGAGACGGGCGTGGTGCGCAACCGCTTGAGAACTCCCATCTCTCGATAGCGGGTCAGCATATCGGGCATGGCCTGCACGGCGAGCAGCGACAGCACGAACAGCACCAGGATCGGTTGGTACACCTGAAATGTGCTCAGACCGCCGAAGGCGGTGACGGGTCTGCGCGCGGCCGGAATCGACGCGATCACGATCGCCGCCGCCACCGGCAGTATCGCCGTCCAGATGACGACACCGGGATTGCGGGCCAGCAGACGTGCTTCCGAACCGATCATGGCGGTCACTGCGCTCATCGGTGAACTCCTCAGTTCTCGGTTGCGCCGGGGTCGGTTGCATCGGTACGGGTCAGGGCGAGGAAGGCGTCGTCGAGACTCGGTTGGTCGACGCGCAGTTTCTGGCATGCGATGCCACGCTCGTGCAGGGCGATGACGACCGCGGCGGCCACGTTGTCGGTGCCGGTGGCGATCACCCGGTCGCCGACCCGATCGATCCGGTGGACGTCGGGCAGCGTGCTCAGCGCGGCGGTGTCGACGGGTGCGGTGGGCACGAACGACATTCGCTGATCGGCGTGAACCGAGGCGGCCAGGTCGGCCGGGGTGTCCAGCGCGACGACCCGCCCGTCGTCGATCACCGCGACCCGGTCGCATAGTCGCTCGGCCTCTTCCATGAAGTGGCTGACCAGCAGGAGCGTCACGCCGGTGTCCTTGAGATCCTCCAACAGGCCCCAGACCTCGCGGCGGGCACCGGGATCGAGGCCGGTGGTCAGCTCGTCGAGGATCGCGACCTTCGGATTTCCGATGAGCGCCAACGCCACCGAGAGCCGTTGCTTCTGTCCGCCGGAGAGTTTGGCGAAGTATGTCCGCTCCTGCGATGCGATGTCCAGACGCTCGAGGAGCTCGCGCCAGTCGCGGGGCGCGGAATAGAAACTCGAATACAGCCGAATCGCCTCGCCGACGGTCTGCTTGTCCGGAAGCCGGCTCTCTTGTAACTGGATTCCCAGCTCCTCGCGGAGTCCGCGGTCCTCGTCGGCGGGGTCGAATCCGGCGACGCGGATGTGGCCGGCGTCGCGGGTGCGCAGGCCGCCGATGCACTCGACGGTCGTCGTATTTCCGGCACCGTTGGGACCGAGGATCCCGAAGATCTCGCCCTGTTGCACCTCGAAGTCGATGCCGCGCACCACCTGGCTGTCGCCGTAACTCTTGGTCAGTCCATGGACCTCGATCATCGCCATGTTCTCCAGTCTGGACCCGAGACCGGTGGATGTGGATCCACCGGACGGTCGGACGTGCGTCAACCGATCGGTGGACGTCGGGCGAGACGATGTGGGTGGCGGCGCATCGCCGGCCGAAAGTGGGGGAGGAAAGTTCGTCCCCCACTTGTGGTTTCGTTCCCCAGAAGTTTCTGGGGAACGAAACCAGAACCCACGGAAGAACCGTTCTTCCGCGGGTTTCGGTCGCCAGGAAAAGGCGGCTCAGCTCGCCAGGAACGCGGCGACGGTCGCCTCGAAGGCGTCGCTGGCCTCGATCATCACCCAGTGACCGCAGCGGGGAAAGATGTGCAGCTGCGCGTCGGGGATCAGCCGCATCGGCGCCAGCGCCATGTCGGGCGGGCTGACGCGGTCGTCGCGTCCCCAGGTGAGCAGCGTCGGACAGGCGATCTTGTGCATCATCGACCAGTAGGGCGGGGTGTCGGCGCTCGCCAGGAACTGTTGCTGCATCTCGAAGGCCGCCGACCCGTACATCGCCCGCCCGGTCGCCAGGGCGTCGGGGTTCATCGCGGCCTCCCAGCGTTCGGCGATGAGTTCGTCGGTGACCAGGGCGCGGTCGTAGACCATCGCGTTGAGCCACCGGACGAGTTTGTCGCGATCGGGGTCGTCGGCGAACTCCTGCAGCAGGCGCAGGCCCTCGCTGGGGCTCGGGCTGAACAGGTTGGGCCCGACCCCGCCGATGGTCACCAGCTTCTCGACGCGGTCCGGTTTGCGGATCGCCAGGTTGACGCCGACGACGCCGCCCATCGAGTTGCCGATCATCGGCGCCTTGTCGATACCCAGGGCGTCGAGGAAGGCGATGACGGACTTACCCGCGGTCAGCACCGGCATCCCCTCCCACGGATCACTGACGCCGAAGCCTGGGAACTCGAGGATGTAGCAGTGGTGGGTGCGGGCGAAGAAGTCGAGGTTGCCGCGATAGTTGCGCCAGCCGGTCACGCCGGGACCGGAGCCGTGCAGCAGGATCAGCGGCGGGGCGTCGGCAGCGCCGGCCTCGTGGTAGCGCAGCACGCCGCGGTCGGTGGTCAGCTCGCGTCGGGTCGATTCGTAGGAGACATCCACCCCACCAGACTAGAACGTGTTCTAGTTGGTTGTCATCGGGGCTCGCGCCTGCTCACCCACCGAGCGACTCGGCCTCTTCCTCCCCGAAGCGTTCTTCGAGTTCGGCGGGCGAATAGTCCAGATCGATCTCGGCGACGTCGCGTCCGCGGGCGGATTCGATCGCGTGCAGCCGGCGTTGGGCGCGGTCGGCGGCGAACCCGAGGAATTCGTTGTTGTCCAGGCCGAACGGCTGCTCGTCGAACTGCTCGTTGACCCAGGTGATCATGCCGAGGGCCATCGGCATCAACTCGGCCATCCGGGCGTTGACGACCTCCCACAGCGAGTCGTCGGCGGCCACGTGGCGCCGGCAGGTGAACGTACCCCACGCCATGTGCCGGCGTTCGTCGTCGCCGATGAACCGGATCAGCCGCTGCATGCCGGGAAAGATGCCGTGCCGGGTGCACACCGTCTGCCAGGCGTGATAGCCGGTCAGCGCGAGCGATCCCTCGATGACGTGGTTGTAGGTGACGCTGGCGCGGATCTGGTTGCGCGGTGACGGATCGTGGTCGAGGACATGCAGACTCTGGGGCAACTCCTCGTAGAACAGCTGCCGGTAGTACGGATTGTCGGCGACGAACGACTGCAGATCACCGTCGAGGCCGACCGCATCCATCCACCGCCGGAACACCTGGGTGTGTTTGGCCTCCTCGAAGCAGAACTGCGACAGAAACATCTCGTCGCCGAATCGCCCCTCCGCGGCCATCGCCTTCATGAACGGCTGGATGTCCTGGGTGACCGCCTCCTCGCCGGCGATGAACTGACTGACCAGAAATGTGGAGCTGCGGCGCTGTTCGTCGGTGATCGCCTTCCAGTCCTCGGCGTCCCGGTCGAAATCGATGGCGGCCGGATCCCAGAAGCGCGCATTGCCCTTCACGAAGAGGCGCAACGGGAACGATTCCCAGTTCAGGCCGCCGCGGCGCAGCGAGGCGAAGTCGGCACGCATCGGCGTGGAGTGTTCGGCGAGGGTCATCGGGTCACCTGCTTTCGCATCGCGATGAATCCGACGCTATCGGGTTACCCGCGGGTTGTGGCCGGAATGCCACAAGCCTTGGCCGTCGGGGTCCTCGGACGAGGAATCGCCATCGGCTGTCGCTCCGGTCGAGAATGCCGGAGTCGGAGTGCGGCAACAGATCTCGCCGTTCCCATGCCGATGGCCGCATGGATGGACGACGATGGCCGCAGGGCGCCGCAGTGCGCCGAAAAGGAGCAGAGCATGAAGACCAAGGGCGCGATCCTGCGCGAAACCGGCCGGCCGTGGCAGATCGAGGAGATCGAGGTCGGTGACCCGATCGCCGGTGAGGTCCAGGTGCGCCTGGCCGCCTCCGGACTGTGCCACTCCGACCATCACCTGCGCACCGGCGACAGTCCGGCCCCGATGCCGGTGCTCGGCGGGCACGAGGGCGCCGGCGTCGTCACCAAGGTCGGGCCCGGAGTCACCCGACTGCGCGAAGGCGATCACGTCGTCACCGCGTTCATCCCGGCGTGCGGCACCTGCGAGCCGTGCTCCCGGGGTCTGCAGAATCTCTGCGACGAGGGCTCCCGGCTGTTGACCGGGATGTCGATCTCCGACGACACCCATCGCCTGCACACCGCCGACGGGACACCGCTGACGCCGATGTGCCTGCTGGGGACCTTCGCCCCCTACATCACCGTCAACGAGGCGTCGCTGGTGAAGATCGAGGACGACATCCCGCTCCGCGAGGCGGCACTGCTCGGATGCGGGGTGGCCACCGGCTGGGGGTCGGCGGTCGAGATCGGCGACACCCACACCGGTGACACGGTCGTGGTGATCGGCATCGGCGGCGTCGGGATCAACTCGGTCCAGGGCGCGGCCGCGGCGGGCGCCCGCTATGTGATGGCGATCGATCCGGTGCCGTTCAAACTGCAGATGGCCGAAAAGCTGGGCGCCACCCATACCTTCGCGTCGATCGAGGAGGCGGCTCCGGTTCTCGGCGAGATCACCTGGGGCCGGATGGCCAACACCACGGTGATCACCGTCGGCGAGATCTCCGGCGACATCATCGCACCGGCGCTCGGACTGACCGGCAAGGGCGGCCAGGTGATCGTCACCGGCATGGGCAATTTCGCCTCGCTGGACACCAAACTCAACCTGTTCGAGCTGACGCTGCTGCAGAAGCGGGTACAGGGAGCCATCTTCGGTGGCACCGGCCCGCGTACGCAGATCCCCAACCTGTTGCGCGAGTACCGGGCCGGTCGACTCAACCTGTCCGACCTGATCACCACCACCTACCGACAGGACCAGATCAACGAGGCCTACGACGACATGCTGTCGGGCAAGAACATTCGCGGCGTGATCGTCTACGGCGACGACGACTACTGACCCCGGCCTCTCAGTCGCCGACCGGGCCCGAGTGCCCGGTCGGCCGCCGCCGGGCGTTGACGAGCAGGGTCAGGAAACGGATTCCGAGGCCCAGTAGGACGAAACTGCTGACCATCTGCACCGACACCACGATGCGGGCACCCTGCGATACGGCCACGATGTCGCCGAACCCGGTCGTCGTGAACACGGTGAGACTGAAGTACAGCGCATCGACGCGGGTGAGCTTCTCGGTGAAGCTGTGCGCGGTGTATTCCGAGGACACGAAATACGCCGTGGCGAAGGCGACGATATAGAAGGTCGCGAGTGCCACGAGCATCTCGAGTGCGGTCACCACCGGGTAGCGCGACCGCAGGAAATGCCGGATCTCGTAGGCGCAGAACGCCATGAGCAGTGCGACGCCCGCGACGAAGCCGATCAGTTTGGAGTTGCTGGCCGCGTTGAAGGGCAACAGGAAATAGCCGACCAGCAGGAGCACCCCCGCCGCGATCGGCCGCAGGACGGCCGAGACCATCTCGCGGCGGGTGATCTCGTGCCCGTCGATGGTTCGACGGCGCCGCCGGTCACCAGATCCGGACACGGTCGGCGTCCGGGAGATACAGGGCATCACCCTCGGACACGCCAAACGCGTCGTAGAACGCGTCGATGTTGCGGACCACGCCGTTGCACCGGAACTCCGGCGGTGAGTGCGGGTCGATCGACAGCCGCCGGATGGCCTCGGCGTCACGGGTTTTGGTGCGCCAGATCTGCGCCCACGAGTAGAACACCCGCTGAACGCCGGTCAGGCCGTCGATCACGGGGGGCGGCGAAGATGTCGTGGCGAGCCGATAGGCGACGAGCGCGATCGACAGCCCGCCGAGGTCACCGATGTTCTCGCCGATCGTGAACTCGCCGTTGACCTTGTACTCCGTGTCGAGGCCCAGTGGCGTGAACTCGTTGTATTGATCGATGAGTTTGCGTGTACGCGTGGAGAATTCGGAGCGGTCCGCATCGCTCCACCAGTTGACGAGGTTGCCATCACCATCGTATTTGGCGCCCTGGTCGTCGAAGCCGTGGCCGATCTCGTGCCCGATGACCGCGCCGATCCCGCCGTAGTTGGCGGCGTCGTCGGCATCCGGGTCGAAGAACGGCGGTTGCAGGATCGCCGCCGGGAACACGATCTCGTTCATCCCCGGGTTGTAGTAGGCGTTGACCGTCTGCGGGGTCATGAACCACTCGTCGCGATCCACCGGTGCCCCGATCTTCGCAAGCTCCCGTTCCTGCTCGAAAGATGCTGCACGGGCGACGTTTCCGACCAGGTCGCCGCGATCGACGGTCAGCGCGCCGTAATCGCGCCAGCGGGCCGGATAGCCGATCTTCGGGGTGAACTTGCCGAGCTTGGTCAGGGCCTTCTCGCGGGTGGCCGGGGTCATCCAGTCGAGGTCGGAGATGTTGCGCCGGTAGGCCTCGACGAGATTGTCGATCAACTCGTCCATCCGGGCCTTGGCCTCGGGCGGGAAGTGTTGTTCGACGTAGAGGCGCCCGACCGCGAATCCCATTGCGTCCTCGACGAAGCCGACACCGCGTTTCCACCGGTCGCGGATGGTCTGCGCTCCGGTCAGGGTGCGGCCATAGAAATCGAAGTTCTCGTCGACGAACGCAGACGAGAGATATGGTGCGGCCGAGCGCAAGAGACGCCAGGTGAGCCACGTCTTCCAGTCCGCGAGCGGGGTCTCCTCGACCAGGGTGGCGACGTCGGTGACGAACGACGGCTGACCGACCACCACCTCGGCGAAGGTGTCGTCGCCGACGGTGCCGAGCCCGCCGAACCATGCGTGCAGGTCGAAACCGGCTGCAGCGGAGGAGAATTCGTCGAGACTCATCAGGTTGTAGGTGAGCTCGGCGTCGCGGCGGCGCACTACATCCCAATGGTGTCCGGCGATCGCGGTCTCCAGCCGCAGCACGGTCTGTGCGCGCTCGTCGGCGCCGTCGAGCCCGGCGAGGCCGAACGCCCGGCCGATGTGCGCGACGTACTGGTCGCGAGTCTGGGCGTGCTTGTCCTCGCGGTAGTAGGACTCGTCGGGTAAGCCCAGTCCTGATTGCACGATGTGGACGAGGTACCGGTCGGATCGGCGGGCGTCGGTGTCGACGTAGAAACCGAACAGCCCGCCGACGCCGTGTCGCTGAAGCCGTCCGATCCGGGCGGACAGTTCGGCGACATCGGAGATCGCGGCGATCTTCTCCAGTTCACCGGAGATCGGTCCGATGCCCAGGGCCTCGATGTGCTCGGTGTCCATGAACGACCCGTAGAGATCGCCGATCTTGGCGGCGTCGGTGCCGCTCGGCGCATTCGACTCGGCGGCGTCGGTGATGATGTCGCGGACGTTTTCCTCGGCGCGGTCGCGCAGCACGTGAAACGCGCCGTCGACCGAGCGGTCCTCGGGGATGACATGTGATGCCAGCCATTTACCGTTGACGTGGGCGAACAGGTCGTCCTCGACGCGCACGGCGTCGTCGACCCAGTCGAGGTCCAATCCGGATTCGGGCAGAGAATGCTTCGACACAGTCACGCCGTCCATCCTGTCATCGCTGTGGCGATTCGTCACCGGGTAGTGCGCTCGGCGGTCATATCTCGCCCCGGCTCAGAATTCACCCAGTGCGCTGTCCATCGCCCAGTAGAGGATCTCGGCATCCGAGCGCGCCACCAACCGGACGTCGCCGACGTCGGTGCCGCGGGCGGCATCGCCGGCCGACAACTCACCGGGCCCGTCGAGCTGCACCGATCCGTTGACGACGAACAGATGCGTGAAGCGGGCGCCGGGCAGTGTCAGTGTGCGACCGGACGCCGGGCGGGCGGCATAAAGGGTCGCGCCGGCGTTCGCGATGGCGATCGCGGCCGCATGGTCGGGATTGCCCGAGGCGACCGGCACCAGCTCGCCGGTCGCCAGCTCGGTGGAGATGTCGCGCTGCGCGTATGAGGGGGCAAGGCCATGCCGGTCGGGCATGACCCACATCTGGACATAGTGCGTTCTCGTGGTGCCCGAGCCGGGAAGGTCGGGCCAGGGTTCGTTGCGTTCGGAGTGGTCGACACCGCTGCCTGCGCTCATGCGCTGGGCCAGACCCGGGGGCACGACTCCGGAGTTGCCCGCGGAATCGCGATGTACAAGCGATCCCGAACTGACCCATGTGACTATCTCGGATTCTTGGTGATGGTGTGTTTCGAACCCGCATTTTGGCGGTAAATATTCTTCGTTGGATGCAATTAAGGCACCATGGTGGGTGTTGGCTGGATCGTAGTGATCGCCGAAGGAGAAGCAATGGTAGGAGGTGAGCCAGGCGGTCGACGTCAGGCTCCTGTCTCCGGCCCGGATGACCGTGTAGCCCATACCCCATTATGGGCACCCGAGAGCGACGCGGACGCGGGCCCACCCCGGCCTGCTCGGATGCGTGGCCGCATTCCGGCGAATTCTTCTCAGATCCCGCGCACCCCACCTGCCCCGAGGACGCCGCAGTCGGGCCGCCACCGGGCCGGCGATGACGATCCGCAGCCCGCCGTCGATCGGCGGTCGACGAGTTCGCCCCGTGCCCGGTCCGGTTCTGCTGCCCGGTCCGGTTCTGCGGCCCGGTCCGGTTCTGCCCAGCGCCCGCGCGCCACGGCGGGCCCGGCCGCGGCCGGGCCCGCTGCGGGTTCGGCGGCGAAGGCGTCAGCGAAAGGCAAAACTGCAGTACGAGACCCGATCGTGACCGGTCCGAAGCCCGACTGCAAGCCTGCGGCATCGAATTCTCGTGTGACTAGAGTGAAAATTGTGACTATGGGTACTCGGGTGAAATGGGCGGCGCTCGCCGCGTGCGTGGTGCTGATCTGTGCTGCCGCGTTCGGGATCAAGGAGTTGGTCTCGCAGACCCCCGATACCGGCGCCAAGGCCACCGCGAACGAGTTCGCCGCGGCCTGGGGTCGCCAGGACGCCGCCGCGGCCGCAAAGTTGACGACGGCGCCGGGACAGGCCGGTGAGGCGCTGACCCAGACCTTGCAGGCGATGAATGCCCGCGAGGTCGATGTCGCGGTGGAGAAGCCGGTCGAGTACAGCGACGGCACCGCGTCGTTCTCGCTGCGGACCACCTGGAAGTTCGATTCCGATCACACCTTCACCTCGAACAGTTCGGGCTCCGCGCGGCATCTGTCGACCGGGTGGAAGATCACCTGGGAGCCGAGCGTGATCTACCCGGGACTGCCCGTCGGTGGCAACCTGCGCGAGATCCGCACCGACGCAACGCCTGCGCCGACGGTCAACAGCCGCTCGGGTAAGCCCCTGATGTACCTGCAGCCGGTCAACGAGATCGTCCTCGACCCGTCCCAGACCCGCGACGTCAATGCGTCGGCGAAGGCGCTGGCCACCACGCTCGCACCGATCGCCCCGCTGGTCACGACCTCGGTCATCGGCGAGAAACTGGCCGCAACGCCCGGTAAGCCCATCACCGCGGTGACACTGCGCAACTCCGATATGGGCGTTCTCACCAGCGACCCGGCCTCGGTGCCGGGCGTGACCGTGCGCAAGGCGGGCATGCTCGTCATGGCCGATCGTCGGCTCTCCTCGCCGCTCGAGAGCGGTCTCACCAACTACTGGCAGGCGATCCGCAACGCAACCGCCGGGTGGCAGGTACAGATGGTCGGCCCAGGGATGGCGCCGCAGCGGCTCGCCGGCGAGCAGGGTCCCCCCGGCCCGAACGTGCCGACGTCGGTGGACCAGGGCGTACAACTCACGCTGGGCGATGCCGCGGTCGAGGTCGGGCAGCCGGCCACCATCATGGCGCTCGACGCGAAGTCGGGTGCGATTCTCGGTGCGGCACAGAACACCTACGCCGCCGAGCGTGGCAACAACCCCGACGCCGCGTATCCCGTCGGGTCGACTCTCGACCCGGTGCTCGCCGCCGTCGACCGCAGCGCGCGGGCCAATCAGGAGACCCCCGACTCGGTGCTCGACCGGCTCGGTCTGGGCGTGCAGTTCACCGTTCCGGGGGCCAGCGCTCCGGCCACGGGCACCGGGGTGGCGACGATCGATCTGCGCTCGGCCGCAACACAGATGTCGATGACGAACATGGCCGCGCTCGGTGTGGCCATGGCACGCAGCGCGTCCGGAACCGCCGACTCGGTGGCGCCCTACGTCGTCGACGGGGTGCCGACCAAGGTGGCCGGTGGCCGACTCGGCGGCTTGAATCCCGATCTGACCGGTCCGATCTGGGATGCGATGACCACCACCGCCAAGACCGGTGACGCCAGCGACCTCACCAACGATCCCGGACTGCGGGCACTGGTCGGCACCAACGGTCCCGATGGGCCCGGGTGGTTCGTCGGAGTCCAGGGCGGCAAGGTCGTCGTGATCTATACCGAGGGCCCGAAGTCGGGAACCGCGGCGCTTCAGGTGGCGCAGAAGTACTTCCGCATCCAGTGAGCGGCGCGGGCCGCAGGTCGCGGACCGTCAGGGGGCCGCGTCCGCGGCCGGTGTCGGCCGGTGCGACTCGAGCCGCCGCAGGATCAGAGCGGTCAGCGCGCGCCAGCCGAGCAGGAACAGGCCGAGCACGACCGTGGTGACGACGATGAAGCTCACCTCGGTGCCCTCGTGGAACAGGTAGCGCAGGATCATGCCGACCGTGACCGCGCAGAACCAGATCGCCAGCCCGGCGGGCACCACCCGCTCCGGGCGGAAGTCGCGGCCGAACCAGTCACTGGACCGGACGTGGGAGTACACGTAGACGATCGACCAGCCGACGGCGGCGCCTGCGACGAACGGCCACAATGTCTGGACAACCGACAGCGGTGCGTAACCGTGATGATGCGACCCGCGACCGATCAGCACGAACACCGCAATCGCGACGACGTCGGCGAAGGCGGTGACGGGCAACCGGACGGTGGTCGACGCGTGCGATGTGGACCGGGCCACCCTGCTGGCCATGTCAGAACTCGACATGGTGACCAACGGTAGCCGAAGTCGGCGTCAAGCCGAATTCGCCTCGTCGTCCGGAGGGTCGACATCGCGTTCGGCGTGTGACCGGCGCCGGTCCCCGGGGTCTGATTCGCCCGGGTCTGATTCGCCGGGCTCCGATCGGCCGGGGTCTGATCGGCCGGGGTCTGATCGGCCGGGGTCTGATCGGCGGGAGTCTGATTCGTCGAGCTCTTCGATGGTCTGTTCGCGGTCGTGGTCGTACTCGGCCTCGAGTTCGGCCTTGTCGCGGATCCCCGACCGGAACTTCGCCATGATCACCACCCACCCGAGCACGGAGATCAGGACGTAGCTGACGATGCGGTACACCAGTACCGCGGTCAGTGCGTCCGCCGCGGGCATCCCGGCCGTGGTCAGCGCCGGCACGAGGACGGCGTCGACGACGCCGATGCCGCCCGGCAGCAGCGGGACCGCGGTACCCACCGCCTTGCCCGCGGCATAGGCCACCATCACACCGGAGTACGACGGATGGACACCGACGGCCCAGCACGCGAACATCAGGCAGGCGATGTCGGTGATCCAGTTGAACAGGCTCCATCCGAACGCCGTCGCGGTGTCGCGCCGGGTCAGCTTCACCGCCCGCAGCTGCTCGAGGATCTCGTGGAGACGTTCCTTTCCCGAGTCCTCGGGCTTGTTGCGCAGGTGGTTGTACCAGCCCAGCATCCGCTCGCCGGTGGACCGTAACGACTCGGGATGGGTGGCCAGGTATTGCAGGACCAGGGCGACCGCGACGAATCCGACGATGGAGAACACCAACGTGAACGGATTGGTCTTGGCCCCGGCGAGGACCGCACCACCGAAACCGAGGACCGCGAGCCCGACACCGGCCAGCAGCCCGGACATCACCACCTGCCACGACGCGACGACCGGGGTGGCGCCCCACTTGCGGGTCTCGCGGTAGGTGAACGCCGGCGCGAGTACCTGACCACCGGGCATCGTCTGCGACAGCGAATTCGCGGCCAGCACCACCGCCAGCGACTTCATCTGCTTGACCATCACACCGGCCGAGCGCAGCAACGCCCGCTGCACCTGGGCGAAACTGTCCATGGAGAGGACGGCCGCCATCATGCACGCCACCAGCCACACCCAGTCGAGGTCGCCGGTCCGGTGCCACACCTGTTCGAGCTTGGGCCAGATCAGGACCACCTCGACGGCGAGGATCACCACCACGACCGCCAAGACCACCCAGCGCAACCACCAGAATCGGCGGCGGGCCGGCGGGGTGCCGACCGTCGGTTGGTCCGATGACATAGGCATCACCCTATCCACCGCTACTCTGACGTTCGTGGACGATGGTTCTTCGGCGGTCGCGCCCGACGGCGATGGTGATTCTCGGCGGGCCCGGCGAAGCCTCGCGGATCTGGATCGTTCGGCGGTCCATCCGATGGTGCGCAAGGCCGCCGAATGGAGTTGGCGGCTTCTGCTCATCCTGGCCGTCGTCTACATCGCGGGACGCCTCTTCCAGAAATTCGACGAGGTGACGGTGCCGCTGTCGCTGGCGATTCTGCTCTCGGCATTCCTCATGCCCGCGGTCGATTTCCTCAACCGGCGCCGTGTGCCGCGGTCGTTGTCGGTGGTCATCGTCATGCTCGCCGCGCTCGGTGTGGTCGGCGGGGTGTTGACCTTTGTCGGCCGGGCCTTCGTCAGTGGATTCCCCCAACTCACCGACGAGGTCGTCTCGACGATCAACGAGACCCGAAAGTGGTTGACGGACGGCCCGTTGCGCATCGACGAGGGCCAGGTCAGTCACCTCGGCAACAACATCATCGACCTCATGCAGCACAACCAGGCCAAGCTGGCCAGCGGTGCGCTGGCCACCGCCACGACCGCAACCGAACTGATCACCGGGCTGCTGCTGATGGTGTTCCTGATGATCTTCTTCTTGTACGGCGGCGGCAATATCTGGGAATTCTGTACCCATCTCGTGCCGCGGGGATCCCGGGACAAGGTGGTCTCGGCGGGAGTCGCCGGGTTCGGAACGCTCGTCGCGTACGTCCGCGCGACCGTCGTCGTCGCCCTCGTCGACGCCGTCTGCATCGGTATCGGACTCGCGATCCTGCGAGTGCCCCTTGCTCTTCCGCTGGCGACGGTGATCTTTCTGTTCTCGTTCATCCCCATCGTGGGTGCACTGATCAGCGGATCGCTCGCGGTCGTCATCGCGCTGGTCACGCAAGGCTGGCTGACCGCGGTGATCGTGCTGGCCATCCTGATCGGTGTCATGCAGCTCGAAGGGCATGTGCTGCAACCATTCCTGATGGGCCGCTCGGTGCGGCTGCATCCGGTTGCGGTCATCCTGGGGATCGGTGCGGGCATCGTCGCCGCCGGGATCGTCGGCGGCCTGCTCGCCGTCCCGGTGATCGCCTTCACCAACACTGCCGTGCGCTATTTGAGGGGCACGCCGCTCGATGAGGTGATCAAGGGCGACGGGGCCTTCGAGGCGAATCCGGACCCGCCGATCTGGGACCGGCTACACCTTGAGCAGGCGATCCTCGACGCCGAACAACTCGCCGACGAGATCACCGACGACAAGCCGGACGGCGGCGGCGACGACGGCGACGACGGCGACGGCGGGCGCGACAACGGCGCCCGCCCTCCGGACTGAACAGCGGAGCCGCGCTCCGGTCGCCGGCTACTCGCTCTGATCCCCGCCGCGGCTGCGCCGCAACAGTTCGTGCACGCTGATGCGGTTGTCGTCGGCATCGCGGGCGTGCCGGTCGCCGGTGGATCGATCGGGTCCGGCGCCGCGGGAGACCGGCGGTTCCGGCTGATCGGGCACATCTGCGGTCACGGTCGGATCGTTGCCGACCTCACGTGGCGGCACGAGACGTGCCGAGCCCGGCGTCAACCCACGGTCCATCGGCGAACGGCCGGTCCGGTCCGCACGCGAATCGGATGACCGACCGGATTGGGGCCCGCCACTCGGGGACATGCCGCGGCGGGCGCGTTCCTCCGGGCTCACCGACGCGGCCAGTGGGCGTCGGCCCGACTGGTCCAGTTCGGGCCGGCGTGACAACGGGGACGGGCCTCCCGCAGACGAACCTCCCGACGAATCACGCGCCGGCGGCGCGCCACCGGGGGTGCCGGCCGGTGCCTGAGGCGGTGCCGATGGGCGCCGGGTCGTCTCCGGCCGGGGCCGCGGTGCCGGGCGCGCGCCGGCCGCCGGCCCGGGACCGCTGAGGCGGATACCGCCCTCGCCGAGGCTCCAGCCGCCGGTGTCGGGCCGATCCTGCTTGGGCATCGAGTAGGGCCGCGGCGGCATCGGCCGGGACTCCGGGGGTCGGGACTCTGGGGGCCGGGACTCTGGGGGCCGGGGCTGGGTGGGCCGCGGCTGGGTCGCGCGCGGTGCACCGATGTCGCCGGACGGTGGTGCCGAGGTGCCGCGACGAACCGGAACCTGTTGTGGCCGTGCGCGATTCGATTCACTCGGCGGAGCAGCTGGCTCCAGGGTAGCGGTCGCGGACACGGTTTCGGTGGTGGCGCGGCGCCGGGTGGCCGGGGCCGCCGCGGTCATCACCGAGGTGGGTACCTCCGCGACGAGGGCGCCGGCGCTCAGTGGGCGGGACGTGCCGGCCGCGGGCAGTTTGTCGCCGGGCTGCTCGTCGAGGATGGTCTCGCCCAGGCCGATCTTGCGCTGCAGCGAGCTCATCCAGCGTGGTGCCCACCAGCAGTCGTCGCCGAGCAGTTTCATCACCGACGGCACCAGCAACATACGAATGATGGTGGCGTCGAGGATGAGTGCCGCGATCATTCCGTATGCGATGTACTTCATCATCACGATGTCGGAGAGCCCGAAGGCGCCGGTGACCACCACGAGGATCGCCGCGGCGGCCGTGATGATGCGGCCGGTCAGGGCGGTGCCGGTGCGGATGGCCTCGGTGGTCGAGGCACCTCGCTGTCTGGCCTCGACCATTCTGGAGAGCAGGAATATCTCATAGTCGGTCGACAGACCGAAGACGATCGCGATGATCAGCACCAACACCGCGGCGAACAGCGGGCCGGGCGTGAAGTTGGCCAGTCCGGCGCCGTGGCCGTCGACGAAGATCCACGTCAGGATGCCCAGGGTGGCGCCGAGTCCCAACGCCGACATCAATGCCGCCTTGATCGGCAGCACCACCGATCCGAATGCGAGGAACATCAGCAGGCCGGTGATGAGCACCAACATTATCGTCATCAACGGAAGCCGTTGCAGCAGTGCGTCGATCGAATCCTGGGTCAGGGCCGGGGTGCCGGCCACCCACATTCGCATGCCGCCAGGGATCTGGATCGAACGCAGATCCTTGATCGCCTCGCCCGCGGTATTGCGATCGACGAGTCCCGCCGACATCTGCATGACCGGTGGACCGTTGGCGCCGCCGTAGTTGCCGGTGAGTGCACCGTCGTTGGCCGAGGAGCTGAACTTCTTGGTGAAGCCGGGGACCTTGTTGGCTTCGTCGGCGATCTGCTGGAGTTTGTTACCTGCCGACGGGTCGTTGTCGTCATAGAGGATGACGAGCTTGATCTCTTCGGTGCGTTCGGTGGGGAAGTATTTGTCGAAGGTCTCCTGCGCGACGCGCGCCGGATTGTCCGGCGGGAGGTACGTCTCGCTGATACCGCCGAATTTGATGCCGCCGAACGGGATGGTCAGCACGAGGAGCAACAGGACGGTGGGCACCGCGGTCGCCACCGGATGCTTCATCACCCAGCCCGACAACCGCCCCCAGAAGCCGTTCTCGATCTCCTCGCGCGACTTGGTGCGTCCGGTGAGGTCGGCGACCCGGTGGTCGAGGCGGTCCGCGCCCGACGGGGAGAACTTCCGGATTATCGGGAACAGCGTGTAGGAGAGCATCCACCGCAGCGAGAACGCGTCGACCCGCGGGCCCAGGATGCTCAGCAGCGCGGGCAGGACCGTGAGCGACAGGATCGCGGCCAACGACACCGACGCGATCGCGCCGTAGGCCACCGACTTGAGGAAGCCCTGCGGCATGATCAGCAGACACGCGATCGCGGCGACGATGATCGTCGCCGAGAAGACCACCGTCTGCCCGGCGGTCATCACGGTTCTTCGTACCGCGGCCTTCGTCGAATAGCCTTCGGCAAGTTCCTCACGAAAACGGCTCACGATGAACAGGCCGTAGTCGATGGCGATACCCAGGCCGATCAGGGTGACGACCGACTGCGCGAAGATGTTCAGTTCGGTGACCTGGGCGATCGCGTTCATGATGCCCAGCGACCCGGCGATCGTCAGGCCACCGATCAGCACCGGCAGACAGGCCGCGATGACACCGCCGAAGATGAAGAACAGCATGAGCGCCACCAGCGGCAGCGCGATGATCTCGGCGCGCGAGATGTCGGCGTCCATGCCGCGGGCCATGGCCCCGGCCACCGGCTGCAGCCCGGCCAACTGGAACTGTGTTCCCGCGGGCAGGCCGTATCTCTCGGCGATGCCGGAGAACTCGGGTTCGATCTTCTTGAAGTTGCCGAGGACCGTCGTGTCGTCGTTGCCCGCGACACCGATGCTGATGAACGCCCGCTGGCGGTCGGCGGTGATCGTGCGTGATCGGACGATGTCCTGCGCGGCCTGCGAGGCCGCGTCCTTGGGCTGGTAGAAGGGGTCGATGATCTGCTGGTTGTTCTGCAACGCCTGCTGCTGGCCTGCGTCGGTGGAGCTGTCGCCGTTGTAGGCGCGCTGCACGATCGACGGGTACTTCGCGAGCAGGTCGTCGACGAACTTCTCGACCTTCGGTGCGATCTGGGGATCATCGACCGTCTTACCCGGCGGGGCGGTGATCAGCAGGATGACGTCGGAGCGGTGATCGCGGCCCAGCGCCTTGTCGGCGACGACCGAGCCCTTCGACGACTGCGAGGTCGGGTCGAACCAGCCGCTCTGACTGAGGTGCTTGCTGAGACCCAGGCCGTAGAGGCCCAATCCCGCCATCAGCACGACCATGACGGCGATGACGGCAAAGCGCATCCGATAGACGAATGTGCCGATGGCTCCGAACACGCCCAGTCCTTTCTCGAGTCCGGGGAAAGATTGTCGCAGCGCCTCCTGAGCGCTCCCTGAGGCCCCCGCAACCCCTGGCCTGCCGCGTCGCGCGACGGCGCGCGGCAGGGCTACATCGTCGGACTCACCGCAGGAGCGCGGTGAGCGGGCGGAACGGCGCGAGCCACGCACCCTCGTCGGGCAGTGAATCGAGCCCGATGCGTGGCAGCGGTTCGCGGAACACGCCAGGGATGTCTTCGAGGTCGACGAACTCGAGTCCGTCGGTCGTCAACGCCCAACTGGCGTGCTCCCGAAATCCGATCACGGTGACCGGGACGCCGTCGGCGACGATGCCCAACAGCGGTTCCCGGAAGGCCTGCCCATCGGCAGACGCCACGATCAGTCCGGCTAACCCCACAGTGTGCCTGCGCAACTCGATGTGGTCGAGCATGTCGGAGTCGACGTCGCTGTCGTCGGACACCTTCGGTTTGGCGAAGACGGCGTAACCCACGTTGCGCAACGCCTCCACCCACGGCCGTACGACATCGGCGCTACCAGGCACGATGTTGGTGAACACGGTGGCCTCGGGTTCGACGATGCCGCGGGGCCGGTCTGCGGTCGTCGGCCCGGTGTCACCGGGACCGGATGTGGGAAGTCCCACCACGCCCCGGTCCGCATCGGCCGGTTGCGCATCCACCGGGCCGCCATCGCCTGCGCGGACCGCGTGCTTGCCGGAGACGTCGGCGGTGCGCGTGAGCAGCCACCGTCCGAGGGCGTCGAAACGGGGTCGGTGCGCGGCGGTGGGCCGGCCGCCGAGGATGGCCCCGAGACCCATGTCCATGTTCGGGGCATCCCAGATCAGGAGCATGCGCGGTGCGCTGCTGTTCCCGGAGATGGAATCGGCGAAACGGCTGCCGGGCGGCGTCGGTGCGGCGTCGTTCATCGGTTCTCCTCGGTGTCGGCGCCCCGGGTCGGAGCCTCCTGCGTGGGTGTGTCGTGCGGGTGTGCCGGGCGTGGGGGCCGGACGTACACGAACTCGTTGACCGCGCGGCCCTCGCGGTCGGCCCGGCCCTCGAACTTCGTGGTGGGACGGCTCAGCGAGATGGGCGTCGGACCCGTGGCCCCGACGACGTGTGGCGCGGCAGGGTCCTGGGTGGCGAGGATCTCCGCGATCCACTCGGCGTAGCCGGCATGGTCGGTGGCGATGTGCAGGATTCCGCCGTCGGCCAGGCGGTCGGCCATCAGTTCGACGGTTCCGCGCTGGATGAAGCGCCGCTTGTGGTGCCGTGATTTGGGCCAGGGGTCGGGGAAGAAGACCCGGATGCCGGTCAGGCTCGCGGTGGGGATGAGTTCGCGCAGCACCACGACGGCGTCACCGCGGATCATCCGGATGTTGGTGAGGCCGCCGCGCTCGATCAGGCCGAGCAGTTGTGCGAGGCCGGGTTTGTAGACCTCGACGGCGAGGACGTCGAGGCCGGGTTCGTCGTGGGCCATCGCGGCGGTCGAGATGCCGGTGCCGCTGCCGACCTCGAGAACCCGGGGCGCCTGCCGGCCGAACGTCGCGGTCAGGTCCAACGGTGGTTCGGGGGTCTGGGTGACCCCGGTGGCCAGGTCGCGGCCGAGCTCCGGCCAGCGGGTTTCCCAGTTGCGTTGCTGATTGGGTGTCAGTGACCCGCGCCGGAACCGGAAACTCGTGACCCGCGGATAGAGCCGGGACCGGTCGGTGTGCTCGTGTGGCGGTTTCTCCTGCTCACGCGGCTGCGCCTCGGCGGTGTTGGGCACCGGTCCATCGTTGTTCACCGGTCCATCGTGGCCTATCGCCTCAAACGGATCATCCCCGACACCCTCTGCCTGTGTATTTACCTGCCACACGTCGGCCTTGTCGGGGTTAGGCTGCGAGACCAGGGGCGATGTGGGGAGACACGAATGACCGAGCGGGGCGGCGAACTGGCGCGGGTGCTCGACGGGGCGCCGTCGACGCCGCGCTCTGCCATGCGGGGCGACGGGCTGCCGGCGTCGGTCCGTGCCGAATTGGCGTCGTCGGCGACACGTTATGCACGGGGTCTGACGGTGGCGGTTTCCGGACGGGCGGGCACCGGGCGCGACACCATGACACGCGCGCTGCGGCAGCGGCTGCGCGTCGGCGCGCTCGGCCCCGGCGAGGACGGCACCGCCGTTGCCGCCGCCGACCTCTGGGTTCACATGATCGTGGCCGCGCCGCGCCGCGCCGATCACGTCATGCTGGCCGCGCTACCGGCCGATCGGACGATCGTCGTGCTCGGTAAGGCCGACACGTTCGCCGATCCGCATATCGCCCTCGAGGCGTCGGCCGCGGCCGCACACGAGCTCGCACGGCCGGTGGTCGCGGTGTCGGCGCTGCTGGCGTGCGCCGACATCACCGAGGTGGAGTGGACATTTCTGGCCGACCTCGCCGCCGCCGGCGAGCACATGCCGTCGATGTCCGGGCAATTCCTCGTCGGGGCCCCGGGCAGCCGGGAGCGTGCCCTGCGGCTCGGTCTCTTGCGACGACTCGACCGGTACGGCGTCGACACCGCACTGGAGTTGCTCGGTGATCGCGCCGTCCCCGACGCCGCCGCGCTCAACGCGGTGATGCATCGCCTCAGTGGCATCGATGCGCTGGTGCCCGCCTTTTCCGACCGCGTCGGAATCGTCCGGGGACGGCGCGAGGCGCTGGTCCGGGAGCGCCTCGATCTGCTCGCCGCCGCGGGTCCCGGGCGTGCCGGGATCGAGCAGTTGCTGCGTGTGGGGGAGGTGACGTGGTGAGTGGTGACGTGGTGAGCACAGCTGTGGACGACGTGTATCTGCGGGTGCGTGCGATCACCGGTTTCGATGCGGCCGCCATTCCGGTTCCGGGTTCCCGGATCGTTGTCGCCGGCGTCGTCGGCGACGCCGTGGACGAGTTGCTGACGGTATGCGCCGACACTGCGCCCGACCTTTCGGTGTCGGGGTTCGGGGGTGCCGGGGCCGGGGGAATGGAAGCCGGGGGAATCGGGGCGGGCGTGATGGTGCTCGATCCGTCGTCGGACATCGATGACGAGGATGTGGCGCTGTTCACGCGGCTACGGACACAGGTCGGCACCGTCGCCCTGGTCTGCGTCGGTATCGACGCGTTCTGGGAGTGGCCGCGCCGATTGCGTGCGGCGCGCGCGGTGCTCGATCCGGCCGAGGACGTGCCGGTGTTCGCGGTGTCGGCGGCGGCCGCGATGGCCGGTGAGCTCGACGAATCCGGTATCGGCGACCTCGTCGGCTGGATGCGTGCTTGCGGCACGGGTCCGGCCGGGCTGCGTGCCGAACGAGCCCGGCTCGGCGCGTGCCTGACCGCGCTGGACCATCTCGCCACACCCGGTCATCCCGCTCCCGATCGGCGCGGCCCCGACGAGTTGATGCGGCGGCGTCGCATCCTGGTCGCCACCCGCGACCGCGGGCGTACCGACCGGCTCGCCGCGGTACGTGCCGGGGTGTCGGGCGTCCGGTCGGCCACGATCGCCGATGTGCAGGCCGGCTTCCGGGCACTGGCCGCGGCCGCGAATCGTCGGTGTGCCGACGCGGGAGGGTCAGAACCCGATGCGCACGGGAGGTGGCTCGACGCCGAGGTCGGCCGGATCGCCGAACGGGTGGACGCGGTGACCGACGAGCGGCTCGAGGAGGTTGCCGCGACCACGCTGCTGGGGGTCGACATGGCCGAGCCGGGTCCGGTGAGCGTTTCGGCGGATTCGTCCTCGCCCCCGCTGATTCGCCGCGCCACGCCGAGTGGACGGCGCGGCGCCGAGGATGCGCTGCTCGTCTTGTTCGGCGCGTCCACCGGCGTGGGAATCGGTCGACTGGCCGTTGCGCCGATGGCGTCGGTCCATACCCTGCAATGGGTGTCGATGCCGTTGACGCTGCTGGTGGGTGTCGCCGCGGCCATCTGGGTGATCCGGTTGCGGCGTGCGACCGTGCGTCGCGCCGACCTGCGGGCGTACTCCACCGATGTTCTCGCCGAGGCGCGGGGCCGACTCGAGCAGCGTGTCGCCGCCCGCACGGCCGAGGCCCAGTCACGTCTGGCCGGCCAGATCGACCGGCACCATGAACGACGGATGCGGCAGGTCGCCGCCGACGTGGCCGAGATCGACGAGCGGCTACGTCGCCTGCGTTCGCCGCGATCGGCCGGCGGCGCGACCGATCACGAGCGGGTGCAACAGTTGCGGGCGCTCATTTCGGCGAGTCTGCACGAGAACGTCGGCCGAGTGCAGGAACGAGGGGAGGTCCGTGATGGATCCATTTGTGCTGGGTGAGGGCGAGGACGGCGAGCCGGCGATGGAGGAGGCCGCGCATCTCGTCGGCCTGCCGGAGACGGCCCTGCCGGGCGAGGACGAGGTCCCCGGTTCCGACGACCACCTGTGGATGTACGACGACGGCCGGATCTGGGATCTGGGCCCCGCCGACGTCGACTCCGATGCCGACGGCATTCCCGACTCGTTGACGCGGACCGGACCCGACGGGATGACCGTCTACACCGACCGCGACCACGACGGGCGCGTCGACACGGTGACCCGCATCGGCGCCGACGGCAGCTACGACGCGCACCGGCTCGACGCCGATACCGGCAACTGGGTACCCACCGATTCGGGCCGCCTCGACTGACGAGGCAACCCCCGGACCTAGCGGACGTTCGGTGGCCGTATCCTGGGGCCAAGCCGTCGTACCCCCGGTCACCGTCGGTGGTGGCCAACTCCGAGGAGGAGATATGACCTCAACAACGATTCCCGGACTGGACCCGAGCAGCGCGCCCACCACACACGCGGAGTTGTTGGCGTGGGTGGCGCAGGTCGCCGAGCTGACCCAGCCCGACCGGGTCGTGTGGTCCGACGGCAGTGATGAGGAATGGGACCGTCTGACGGCCGACCTCGTGGCGGCCGGGACGATGGTCAAACTCAACGAGGAGCGCAAGCCCAACTCCTACCTGGCCTCCTCCGATCCCGCCGACGTCGCCCGCGTGGAGTCGCGCACCTTCATCTGCGCCAAGAACCGCGAGGACGCCGGTCCCACCAACAATTGGGTCGAACCGGGCGAGATGCGCCGCACCATGACCGAGCTGTACCGCGGCAGCATGCGCGGCCGCACCATGTTCGTCATCCCGTTCTGCATGGGCCCGCTCGGCTCCGACGATCCCAAGCTGGGCGTGGAGTTGACCGACTCGGAGTACGTCGTGCTGTCGATGCGCATCATGACCCGCGTCGGCCCGCAGGTGCTCGAGACGCTCGGTGACGACGGCTTCTTCGTGAAGGGGCTGCACTCGGTCGGCGCCCCGCTGGAGCCCGGACAGGCCGACGTGCCGTGGCCCTGCAACCCCGACAAATACATCACCCACTTCCCCGAAGACCGCGAGATCTGGTCTTACGGTTCGGGTTACGGCGGCAACGCGCTGCTCGGCAAGAAGTGCTACGCGCTGCGGATCGCATCGGTGATCGCCCGTGACGAGGGCTGGCTCGCCGAGCACATGCTGATCCTGAAACTGACCAGCCCGCAGAACAAGGTGTACTTCGTCGCCGCCGCGTTCCCGAGTGCCTGCGGCAAGACCAACCTCGCCATGCTGCAGCCCACCATCCCGGGCTGGAAGGCCGAGACCGTCGGCGACGACATCGCCTGGATGCGATTCGGCGACGACGGCCGCCTCTACGCGATCAACCCGGAGTTCGGCTTCTTCGGTGTCGCCCCGGGCACCAGCAACGACTCCAATCCGAACGCGATGAAGACCATCGAGGCCGGAAACACGCTCTACACCAACGTCGCCCTGACCGACGACGGGGACGTCTGGTGGGAGGGCATCGGCGGCGAGACCCCGGCGCATCTCACCGACTGGCTGGGCAAGAGCTGGACCCCGGAGTCCGATCATCCCGCCGCCCACCCGAATTCGCGATACTGCACCCCGATTTCGCAGTGCCCGTCACTGGCGGCGGAATGGGACGACCCGAACGGTGTGCCGATTTCGGCGATCCTGTTCGGTGGTCGCCGTAAGACCACGGTGCCGCTGGTGACCGAGGCGCGCGATTGGCAGAACGGTGTCTTCATGGGCGCCACCGTCGGCTCCGAGCAGACCGCCGCCGCGGAGGGCAAGGTCGGCACCGTCCGCCGCGATCCGATGGCGATGCTGCCGTTCATGGGTTACCACGTCGGCGACTACTTCGCGCACTGGATCAATCTCGGTAAGAACGCCGACGCGTCCAAACTGCCGAAGGTGTTCTACGTCAACTGGTTCCGCCGCGGTGACGACGGCCGGTTCCTGTGGCCCGGTTTCGGCGAGAACAGCCGCGTCCTCAAGTGGATCATCGGCCGCATCGAGGGCGAGAACGAGGGCGTGAACACCCCGATCGGCATCGTCGCCAAGCCCGATGAGATCGATATCAGCGGGCTCGATCTCCCGGCCGAAGATCTCGCTGCCGCACTGGATTTCGACGAGGACGAGTGGCGGCGGGAACTGCCGCTGATCGAGGAGCTCTTCGAGTTCGTCGGAGAGAAGCTGCCGACCAGCCTGGCCGATGAGCTCGCGCAGCTCAAGCAGCGCCTGGCCTGATCATCGAGCGCCGACCCGAGATGGGCGGCGTCACTGAGGTAGTGTTGCCCCCTATGAGACTTCGCTCATGGGGGGCAACGCTCGTTTCGGTGGGCGTCGTCATGACAGCTCTGGGCACCGGCGTGGCGGCCGGCGCACCGAGTGCACCGGCGGTGACCTCTCGGTATGTCGATACCGAGAACATGCCCGCCATACCGTCTTTCGGTGCCATATCGGGTATCGACCGGATCGGCAACGGTGACTACGCGATGATCTCCACCGATGTGGGCCGGGCCGGGCCGGCGCGGTTCTATACCGCCCACATCGGCTACTCGGCCCGTCTCGGGCAGCTCGGCGCCCCGCGCCTGACCGGCGGCGGAACGGTACTCAGCCCGCTCGAGCTCCCGCTGCTGCCGGGCGACGCACAGTTCGAGGGCATCCGCTCGATGTCCGGCGGATATGTGGTGGCCAGCGGCGGTGCACATCAGTTCGTCCGGGAGATCGGCCCGGTCGGTACGTTCGTCCGGGATCTGGGTCTGCCGGCCGCGTGGCGGCCGACCCGTACCGGGGGAGTCAACGGGCAGAAGGGCATCACCGGTGTCGCCGTCGGACCGCGGGGAGCGATCAGCGTTCTCACCGCCGGCGGATTGCGTCAGGATCCGGGTAATGCGGCGCGGCTGCTGACCTTCGGCCCCGGCCGGGCGCAGAGCGAGTTCGTCTACCGCACCGACCCCGACAAGGTCGCCGCCGATGTCCTCGCCGTCAACGACACCGACTTCCTCGTTCTCGAACGCGGACGGGGCCGGGTGACCAGCATCTACTGGACCACCACCCGCGGCGCCGACGCGGTCACCGGGAAGGCCGAGCTCGCCGGTGACGAGCGGGCGATGGGCAAGACGCAGATCTTCTCGGCCGACCCGCTGCCGCATCTGGCGACCGGTAACATGTCCGGAATGGCTTGGGGCGATTGGCTTCCCGACGTTCGCGGACAGAACTATCGGGCGCGCACGCTCTACGTCGTCACCAACGACATGTTCGCCGGGCCGACCCGCGTGCATGCCCTCGAGGTCCGGTTTCCGCGGCGCTGAGGTTTCGCCGGCCGGACCGGGGGCTCGACCTCAGGGAAATCCCCGATGGCCAATCGGGCGCCGACCTGGCAGCGTGGTGCGCATGACATCAGCGGGCGTAGACATGATGAAGCCGGACGGGGCTGCCGTTGCGGCCGGTTCGCGGGATCTGACGAAGACCTATGGCATCGGCGACACCGTGGTCCACGCGCTGCGCGGCGTGACGATCGAGTTCGCGGCCGGCGAGTTCACCGCGATCATGGGACCGTCCGGTTCGGGGAAGTCGACGCTGATGCACTGCCTCGCCGGACTCGACGAGGCCACCGGCGGCCGGGCCTACATCGGTGACGTCGACCTGACCGGTCTCTCCGACAAGGAGATGACGACCCTGCGCCGCGACCGGATCGGCTTCGTGTTCCAGTCGTTCAACCTGGTGCCCACACTCACTGCGGCCGAGAACATCACGCTGCCCCTCGACATCGCCGGGCGGCCGGTCGACAAAGAGTGGTTCGACACCGTGATCGGCCGACTCGGCATCGGTGACCGGCTCACCCATCTGCCCACCGAACTTTCCGGTGGCCAGCAGCAGCGCGTCGCGTGTGCGCGCGCACTCGTCGGCCGCCCCGACATCATCTTCGGCGACGAACCGACGGGCAACCTCGATTCCCGGTCGTCCGGTGAGGTTCTCGACATCCTGCGTGCGGCCACCGACGAGTTCGGCCAGACGGTCGTGATCGTCACCCACGATCCGCGGGCCGCGTCGTATGCCGACCGCGTGGTCTTCCTCGCCGACGGCAACGTCGTGCGCGAGCTCGCCCGGCCGAGCGCCGACGATGTCTTCGAGGTCATGCGCCACCTCGACGACAAGCCGGCCGACCAGCCGCACGGCCGGCACGAGGTCAGCTGACCCATGGCCGCCTCATCGGCGTTGCGCAAGGTCTCGCTGCGAAATCTGCGGGCGCACAAGCTCCGGCTCTTTCTCACGGTCTTCTCCATCGTGCTCGGCACGTCGTTCGTCGCCGGATCGATGGTGTTCACCGCCACCATCTCCAACGCCTTCAACTCGATCTTCGACAACACGATTCCCGGTGTCGCGGTACAGCTCACGCCGGAGCGCTCGACGTCGGACGGGGTGCCCGAGCAGGTCGTGGCGCAACTGCAGGACCGCCGGCAGCAACTGGGGATCGCCAAGATCGTCACCAATCAGAGTGGCCTGGTGACCCTCGCGGCCGCCGACGGCAAGGCCCTGCAGACCGGCGGCGCGCCCAGCATCGGCACCGCCTACACCCCGCCCGAGCAGGCGATCTCGCCGGACAGACTGAAGCCCGGTGGTCGGGCACCGAACGGCCAGAACGAGATCGTCCTCAACTCCTCGGCCGCGGCGAAGGCCGGGCTGAAGGTCGGCTCCAAGACGAAAGTCGTGATCGGACAGGGCAGTACCCATCCGCTGGAGGTGACGGTGGTCGGCCTGGTCGATCTGCCCGCCGCCACCGGCGGCTACGTCAACGTGCAGTTCGATCAGGCCACCGCGTCGGATTTCTTCTCCGACGGTTCCCATGTGGCACTCATCGACATGTCCGCGGTGCCCGGGGTTTCCGATGAGGAACTCGCTGCGCGGGTCTCGGCGGCCCTGCCCGCGGACCAGTACAAGGTCCGCACGGCCGCGCAGGTCCGTCAGGAGCAGAAGGATCAGGTCAACCAATTCCTGACGATCTTCACCGGAATCCTGTTGGCGTTCGCGGCGATCGGGCTCGTCGTGGGCACCTTCATCATCTACAACACGTTCTCGATGATTGTCGCCCAACGCAATCGCGAACTGGCGCTGCTGCGTGCGATCGGGGCCAGCCGGCGCCAGGTGTCGCGGTCGGTCCTCTTCGAGGCGTTCGTGGTCGGCATCATCGGCGGTGTCATCGGCCTCGGCGTCGGTGTCGGTCTGGCCGCGGGACTGAAGGCGGCGATCGGTTCGTCCTCGGGCCTGCCCGACGGCTCACTGCAGGTGGGTCTGCCGGCGATCCTCGCGGCACTGCTGGTCGGCGTCGTCGTCACCATGATCAGTGCGGGGGTGCCGGCGGCCCGCGCCTCCCGCGTCCCCCCGGTGGAGGCCATGCGCGCCGGTGTCACCGAAGGTGCTGCGCCGCTGCGCAATCGAACATTCGTGGGAATCGTGTTCCTGCTGATCGCGATCGGCACCATCGCCTGGGGCGCGATGGGCGAGGGTCTACTGCGCGCGGTCGTGGTGGGCGTGGGGGCGGGCGCGGCGATCGTCGCCTCCGTGCTCGCCGGGCCGGCGCTCTCGCGGCCCATCGTCGGCGGAGTCGGCCGGGTCTTGGGGGCACCGTTCGGCACGGTCGGGCGACTCGCCCGGACCAATGCCGTGCGCAATCCGCGGCGCACCGCGGCAACAGCATTCGCATTGACGCTCGGCCTGATGCTGGTCGCGATCATCGGCACACTGGGCGCCTCGTTCAAGGGCACCGTCGATGACGCGGTCGACAGCGGCATCCGCGCCGACTACATCGTCGCAGGCAGCAATGGTCAGCCGGTGCCGGCATCGGTGGCCGCCGCGGTCAAGACGGTGCCGGGAATCTCTGACACCGTGTCGTTCGGCATCGTGCAGACCCGCATCGACGGGCAAGCGCGCACCGGTTTCGCCGCTCTCGGTGGCGATCTCAACGGTGTGGCGGCGGTGACGATGCGGGACGGCGCCTCGGATCAATTGCCCCCCGACGGGATGTTCATCAGCGCCCGGACCGCCGATCAGATGGGGTGGAAACGCGGCCAGACCCTCCCGTTCACGTCGCCGGACGGCACCGTCGTGCCCGTCACCATCGCCGGGGTGTACGAGGACAACGAGGCGTTGGAGCCGTGGCTGGTCGGTCCGCAGGTCTACGAGAAGGTGATGCCGGCCTCGAGCCGGGTCACGTTCGGTCTTTTCGTCAAGGCGGCGCCGGGGACCGACCTCGGCACCCTGCGTACCGGGCTGGAGAAGGCGACCGATCAGTATCTGACCGTGCAGGTCGAGACCCGCGAGCAGTTCAAGAGCAGTATCTCCGAGCAGATCGACCAGATGCTCGCGGTGCTCTACGGCATGCTCGGTCTCGCACTGCTGATCGCGGTGCTCGGCATCATCAACACGCTCGCCCTGTCGGTGGTGGAACGTAAACGCGAGATCGGCATGCTGCGCGCCATCGGCACGTTGCGCGCCCAGATCCGGCGCACCGTCTACCTCGAGTCGGTGCTGATCGCGATCTACGGTGCCGTCCTCGGGGTGGTGCTGGGCGCAGTGATCGGGTGGGCGCTGGTACGGACCCTGGCCCGCTGGGGCCTCGGCGATCCCGTCCTGCCGTGGAGTCTGATGGGATGGACCATCCTGGCGGCGGCCGTGGTGGGTGTGCTGGCCGCGCTGTGGCCGGCGGTGCGGGCGGCACGCACCAAACCGCTTGAGGCGATCGCAGAGGGATGATCGCAGAGGGATGATCGCAGAGGGATGACGACCGCGTTTGGCACAATCGGCCCATGACCCAGCCACCGGGAGATCCGTACGATCCGAATCAGCCCCCGCCGCATACGCGGGCGTTCGACCCTGAGCAGAACCCGGCGCAATATCCGGGATCCGGCCAGTACCCGACCGGCCAGTATCCCGAGTCGGGCCAGTACCCGGAGTCGGGCCAGTACGTGCCGCCCGTCGACCCCGGTTCCGGTGGCGGCGGGCATCGCACGCTGTATCTGGTGCTCGCGACGATCCTCGCGCTGGTGCTGGTCGTGGTGGCCGCGGTCCTGATCGTCCGGAACACCGGAGGCGGCGGCGACAACACGACGGCTGCACCGAGTGTCACCACCACGGTGTCGACGACGCGCTCGAGCGCGCCGACGACCACCAGCACCACCGAGACGACGACCCGGGAGACGACGACGTCACGGGCGCCGTCCGGCTCGGTCGTCTACCAGTTGACCGGCGGCGGGACGGTGGCCGGACTGCGATACCGCAAGGGCGCCAACTTCGTCCTCGATCCCGTCACATCCGCGCCATGGTCGATCACCACCACCGTCGCCGGCCCCACCGCCGAACTCACCGCGATCGTCGTCAGCGGTCCGGTGACCTGCACCATCATGCATGGGGGGCAGCAACTGTCGTCGACGACCAGCAATGGCGGCCTGCTGCGGTGCGCCGCCGACCTGCCGAACTGAGCCGGCCGGTCAGGTCTTCCACAGCGCCTACTTCTTCCGTAACACCACGACCAGATTGGTGGCGAGTACCTCGCGCAGGACCGGGACGCGCAGTACCCACCACATCCATGACGGCAGATACCGGGGAAAGGCGGCAAGCAGCTCGGTGGCGCCGGAGCGGGAGTGGGCCCACCGCAGGCCCTGTGTGGCGGTGACGGCGAAAAGGGAAGTGCCGTAAAGGTTCTTCGGGGGAGACCCGTGCCGGCGGGTGTACCAGCGGGCGGCGCGGCGGCCGCCGGCGTAGTGCGTCAGCCCCATCTCGTGGCCGCCGAACGGACCCCACCACAACGTGTAGCTGACGACGACGAGCCCGCCCGCGCGCGTGACCCGAACCATCTCGTCGCACATCTGCCACGGCCGGCCGGTGTGTTCGACGACGTTGGACGAGAGCGTCACGTCCATCGAGTCGTCGGCGAAGGGCAGGTGCTGGCCCGAGGCACGCACCGTGCCGCGATGTTCGAGACCGCCGGCGTGCATCTCCGTCGGATCGGGTTCGACGGCGAGGTAGTGGGCGCCCAGCTCACCGAACGCATCGGCGAAGTAGCCCGGACCGCCACCGACGTCGAGGACCACGGCACCCCCGAGTCCGTCGTGGTTGAGAGCGCCGTGGGTGAGGGCGTCGACCATCGCCGCGGTGTCGCGCGCCAATGCGCCGTAGAAGCGCGCCGGATCGGATTGCTCGAAGCGGAAGTCGGAGAGCAGCCCGGCCGCCCGGGCGAAGGTCGCGTGGGCCCGCATCGTCGCAGTTGGTGCGGGCACGCGGGTTCGGGGCACGGGCGAGATGCTACCGACCGCATCCACCCGCTCGGTACGCTGGTGAGGCGATGACACCTCCCACCCACGTCCTGCTGCTCTGCTGGCGCGATACCGGCCACCCGCAGGGCGGCGGCAGCGAGACCTACCTGGAGCGGGTCGGCGCCGAGATGGTGGCGCGCGGGATCGAGGTGACCTATCTGACGGCGGCATACCCGGACGCCGCGCGGCAGGAGCGACGCGACGGAATCCGGTTCGTCCGGGTCGGCGGGCGTATCACCGTCTACCCGCGGGCGCTGGCCCTGCTTGTCGCCGGACGATTGGGCCGCGGCCCGCTGGCCGGGCGGGCACCGGATGCGATCGTCGACACCCAGAACGGCGTGCCCTTCTTTGCCACGCTCACGCGGGTGGCGCCCACCGTCGTGCTCGTACATCACTGCCATCGGGAACAGTGGCCGGTCGCCGGCCGGGCACTGGGCCGGCTCGGATGGTTCATCGAGTCCCGGCTCTCCCCGTGGATTCATCGGCGCTCGCGCTATGTCACGGTGTCGGCGCCCTCGCGCCGGGAGCTGGCGCAGTTGGGTGTCGACGAGACCCGCATAGACGTCATCCGCAACGGCCTCGACCCGGTCCCGCCGCAGGTGCGCACATCTGCGGCGGCGACCCCGCCGCGCCTCTGTGTGCTGTCGCGTCTGGTGCCACACAAGCAGGTGGAGCACGCGTTGACGGTGGTCGCCGACCTGCGGCGCACCGGGGTCGACGTCGCGCTCGACGTCATCGGCGACGGCTGGTGGTCCGACGAACTACGCACTGCCGCGACCGAACTCGGTGTCGACGAGGCGGTGACATTTCACGGGCACGTCGACGAGGTGACCAAACACGAGATCCTCGCTCGCGCTCGCGTCCATCTCATGCCATCGCGCAAAGAGGGCTGGGGTCTGGCGGTGATGGAGGCCGCTCAGCACGGTGTCCCGACCATCGGCTACCGGAGTTCGGCGGGACTCGCGGAGTCGATCGACGACGGGCAAACGGGTCTGCTCGTCGACAGTATCGACGAATTCACCAGTGCGGCACGTAAACTCGTCGAGGATCCGGACGAGTCCCGGCGGCTCGGGGAGGCGGCGCAAGCGAAATCGCGCCACTATTCGTGGTCGGTGACCGGCGCCCAGATGCTCAACGTGCTCGGCGCCGTGTCGCGCCGATGAGCCCGCGCCGCGCGGCGGCGGTGCCCGCGGCGAGTCCACCGGCGACGATCAGCGCCGCCCACACCAGGTGCGCCGTCCACGCCGATACGCGGGCCGCCGCCGTCGCGCCGGCGGCCGCGGGGCCCTCGACGCGTAACAGTTCCAGGTCGGCACCGGCGAAGACCGGCGTGAGGCCGGCCGGGCGGGCCGGAAGGTCCGCCCCACCGCGGACGTCACGTTCGACGAGCACCCACCCGACCCCGAGCGCAGCCAGCGTGGCCGGGTCGGCGCCGTCGTGCAGCGCCCGATCCACCTCGGCGGCACCGGGTTCGGCCCGGTCCACCACCACTCCGTCGACGCGCAATTCGCCGGACTCGATGACGGGCGCACGCAGCATCCGGGGCGCCGGGTCCAGTGATACGCCGTCGGCGAAGGTGTAGTCGCGGACCGTACCGGGCGGCCACAGGGCGACCGCGCCGGAATCGGCGGGCACGATCGCCGCGACCCGAGCCCAGTCGGCGGGATAGTGCACCGGCGTGATCCGGCCGCCGACACCCCATCCCAGATCCGGCAGCGGCGCCACCACCAGCAGCGCCACCGCCGCCAGCGCGAACCCGGACGGAACATGGCGGCGTAGCGCCATCACCGCGCCGGCGGTGGCGACCGCGATGAACGGCATCGTCAATGCCAGGAACTTCTGCGTGTCACGTACGAGGCCGGCGCTCGGTACGGCGTCGACCAGCATGCCCAGCGCGCTGCGTCCCGGACCCGACGCCGTCGCCGCCACCACGACCACCGCGACCACCGCCAGGGCGGCCGAGGCGCGGATCAGCGGACGTCGGTGGCTGTCGATCCGGCTGCGCCACAACGTCACCGACCCGGCCACCACCACCAGGAGCAGACACAGCGTCGCCACCGCCGCCCACCAGATCGTGCGGCTCGCGGGTACGGCATCGGAATTCCAGATGCCACCAAGGCCGAGTGCGGTGCCCCAGGAGCCCAGGCCGGGTTCGGGGCGTAACCCGAAGGCGGCCACCCCGGCCCGTCCGTCCGATCCCGCCGATCCGCCGCCGATGGCGGCGGCCACCAACCACGGCAGCGCCGAACACACCCACAACGCAACGACCGCCGCCGAAAGCCGCAGCCGGTGCCCCGTCTCCGACGCGGCGACCGCCACCACGCCCGTCACCAGCGCAAGCACCGAGCCGGTCGGGGTCAGTCCGGCGGCCGCAAGTAGCGCACCCAACTGCAACCAGCGCACCAACGAAAGAGGTTGTGCCACCAGGTCGGCGGCGGCAACGACGATCCATCCCAGCGCCGCGAACCCGACCAGCAATCCCCAATGGCCCTGCAACAGGCGTTCGGCGACAAAGGGATTCCACACCGACACCACGGCCGCGGCCACCGCACCCGTGCGACCCGCACCCGGGACCAGACGAGCCGCCAACCGGCCGTAGCCGACCGCCGCGCACGCCAGGGCCGCGGTGAGCACCACGGCAACGACGATCCCGCCGTCGACGACGGTGCTCGTCACCGCGACGAACCAGTCCTGCGGCGCCGCGCGCGGTGCGAGAGGTCCGATGCCGAGCGCCGCGTCGGTCACGAAGGACCGCGGCGTCGACACCGCGTCCCGGTAGAGCAGGTGGCCACCGTAGAGCGGTGCCAGGATCACCGCGGCCAGCACCGCGCCGACCCCGTAGAGGATCGGCAGGAGCCGCGGAGTCGTCACGGGCGCAGAATCATCGGGCCGCAGCAGCTCAGTAATGGTAGGTGTCCGACGGCGCCGACGCATGCCCCGGATCGACCTCGTAGTCGGCCTCGGTCACCGCATAGGCACGCGCCAGGTCGAGGATCTTCGTGGCGCGGGCGATGCGCGGCAGATCCGACCCGTTGCGGATCTCGCCGCCGGCCTTCTCGAACTCGGCGAAGAACTCACGCGCCCAGCTGATGTCGTCGGGAGAGGGTGACAGGCCCTCGTTGACCGGCGCGCACTGGTCGGGGGTCAGGCAGATCTTGCCGGTCATCCCGAACTCGACGCTGACCGCTGTTGCCTCCGAGAGCTTCAGTGCGCCCGACCCCACCGTGGGCCCGTCGATCGCGCTGGGCAGGTGTGCGGCCTTGGCCGCGATGGTGAAACGCGACCGCGCATAGGCGAGCGTGGTGGGATTGTCGCCGAAGCCGGTGTCCCGCCGGAAGTCGCCGATACCGAAGGCGAGCCGGAAAGTGCCCTTCGCCCCGGCGATCTCACTGATGCGCTCCAGCCCGCGGGCGGTCTCCACCAGGGCGACGATCGGCACATCGGGCAGCCGGTTGGCGGTTTCGGTGACGTGGTCGACCGATTCCACCATCGCCAGCATCACCCCGCCGACCGACGTCGTCGTCAGGGCATCGAGGTCATCGGCCCACCATGGCGTCCCGAAACCGTTGACACGCACCCAATCTCCGGCACCGCCGGGATGATCTTCGGATTCCTCGGCCAGCCAGCGGATCACGTTGTCGCGCGCGGAGACCTTGTCCTTGGGGGCGACCGCATCCTCGATGTCGAGGACGACGACGTCGGCGCGCGAGCGGGCAGCCGGCGCGAACCGCTCGTATTGGATGCCGTTGACCAGCAGCCAGCTGCGGGCGAGTACCGGGTCGATACGCGATCCGATGTCGCTCGTGTCGGAGTCGACGGTGGTGTTCTGCTGGTCGTACATCCTGGCCTTCTCGAGTGGTGATCGCCGGTGAACGGTCTCCATGGTTTCACATCCGCAAGCCGCGGTGAGCGTTGCGCCGAGAGCCCGGCGGTGAACCCCGTGCGGCACACTTGACGCCATGGCGAGGGCGGTCCGGGTGCGCGGTGTGGTGGGTGCGCTCGGGTGGGTCGCCGTCGGCTCGATGGTGTCCAACGTCGCGGCATATGTCGTGTATGTCGGGGCCGGGCGGTGGTTGCTGCCCAGCGACTACGGGCAGTTCGCGCGCCTGCTGTCGGCGATGCTCGTGCTGGGTGTGCCCGCGCTGGCCCTGCAATCGGTGATCGCGCGGGAGGTCGTGCGACGTCGCGGTGGGCGGTTGGCCCGGGTCACCGCGACGACGACCGCGGCCGTCGTCGTGATCGCGATCGCCGCCGCACCGGTCGTGGTGGCGGTCGCCCGCACCGGGACCGCGGCCACCGTCGCGGCGCTCGGGGCGGCCCCGCTGCTCGTCGTGATCGCCGCTGGTCAGGGGGTGCTGCAGGGGCGCGGCGAATTCCGTGCGCTCGGCTGGGTCCTCGCCGTGGTCGGGCTCCTGCGCTCGGTGCCGATGCTGGTCGCGTTCGCCGTCGGCGCGGGCCCGGCGGCGGGTCTGCTGGCCGGCACGATCGGTGCCGCCGTGGCCGCAGTCGTCGTGTGGTCGGCGGTGGGCACCGTCGTGCGGGCCGAGCACCGGACCGTCGGGCCGGACGACGCCGGCGTGAGTGCCGTCGGCGTCCTGCGGGCATCGCAGGTCCAGCTGGTGGCGATCGTCGCGGTCTCGATCGACCTGTTGTTGTCCGGGACGGCGCTCGGTGCCACCGATGCCGGTGTCTACGCCCTCGGCGCGGTCGCGACGAAGGCCGCGTTCTGGCTGCCACAGGCGATCGGCGTCGTGTTCTATCCGCGGCTGGCCGACCCGGCGTCGTCCCGCACGGCGCTGCGGCAGGCGGTGACGGTGGTCGCGGCGATCGGCGCGGTCCTCACCCTGGGTGCGGCGCTCCTCGGGCCGTTGGTGCCGATCGTCGTGGGCGCGGCATACCGGCCGCTCGTGCCGATCCTGTGGCTGTTCGCCTACACCGGCTCGGCGATGGCGGTGCTGCAGGTGCTGCTGTTGTCGGCGATCGCGGCCGATCGCACCCGTGCCTCGGCGGTGACGTGGTTGGTCCTCGCCGTCGAGGTGGTGGTGATCGTCGCGTTCGTCGACTCGGTGGCCACGCTGGCGGCGACCGCCGCGATCGCCGTCACCGTGGCGGCGGCGTCGACCGGCGTCGTCGTTGTCCGGTCCATGCGCGCATCGCCTCACGCCACCCCGGCACGGTCATGACGAGTCCGCCCGCCACCGCGGCGACTCCCAGGATTCCCGCGACGATCGGCACGACCCGGCCCCAGACCACAATCGGGGTCGCGAGGCGGCCGGCGAGATCCGAGAGCCGGTCGCGGGTGGCGTCGTCGTAGGCGAACGTGGCGCGCAGGTTCACCAGGCTGTAGTGGGCGAGTGCAGGATCGGTGAGTGTCGGGTCGGCGATGCGGTAGGCCTCCTCGACGGTGACGCGCTCGTCGAGGACGGTGCCGGTGGTGGTGTCGACGGCGAGTTCCCATCTCGAGGACTGATGCAGCGTCGCGGTGAGTTCACGCGCGGGGTCGCCGCCGACGCCGAACCACGACGCGGGGCGGGTGATCCGGGTCGGCGGGACACCGTCGGCGACACCCGATCGGGTTGCGTCGAGGTCGGTGTCGGCGACGTCGGCGACGAATTGCTCCGCGCTGCGACCGTCGACCTGGGTCTCGCCCCGGTGGACCAGTGGCACCGACTTCCGGGTCGTCGGATCGAAGAAGGTGTGGTCGTCGCCGGACACGCCGAAGGGCAGGACGTAGGTGTATCCGGTGCGGTCCGGGGCCGGCACCGGTACCGCATTGCTGTCGTACTGGATCTCCGAATTGCCGCGCACCCCACTGGGGTTCGCGCCCAGGTCGGGTAGGGCACTGCGGCGGTCGAGGGTCACGCGGTCCTTGGATGCCGACAGCGTCGGATCGGTACACGGCGTCTTGCCCGGCGCCGGGGCGGTCTGCGAACCGGGACGTGGGGCGTCGGTGTCGGCGGTCCGGCCGTCGAGCCGGATCCGTTCGGCCTGCACCGATGTGCCGGCCTGCAGGGTGATGACCCGTTTGTCGGCGGGCCGCACCGCGACGACGCGCTGCTGGCGGACCAGCGCGGCACCCACGGTGCGGGCGGTGGGGGTGTTGAGCGAGCACCGGTCGAGGATCGTCGCCGATGCACCGGGTGCCGACCCGGCCGGTGTCGCGGTGGCCGGGACGCTGGTCGCGACGGTGGTGACGTCGGTGGACAGCGGGATGAGCTTCAGTTGCGGAACGAGCAGGGTGGGCAGCGCCAGCGCGGCGGCCAGCAGAAATCCGCCGACGAAGATCATCGTGGGTCCGAGCAGGTCACGCGTGGACCATCGGCTCGGGCGGGGGCGGCTGTCGGCGGCGCCGGGCTCGGGCATACGGGCGAGCGTACGCGGCGGCATTCCGGCTCCGGTTACCCTGTGACCCAGCATGTCCACCCACCCCGTCACCGATGCCGTCCCCGAGTACCGGCGGTTCTTCCCGCAACTCGAGGGGATGCGTGCGGTCGCGGCGCTGGGCGTGCTGACCACCCACGTCGCCTTCCAGACCGGCGCGGTACGCACCCCGATCCTCGGCCCGATCCTGGGCCGGCTGGATCTGGCCGTCGCCCTGTTCTTCGCGTTGTCGGGATTCCTGCTGTGGCGCAACTGGGTCGCCGCGGCGCATCGCGCGGCCCGGCCCCCGTCGGTGCGGCGCTATCTGCGCCACCGATTCGTGCGTATCTGGCCCGCCTACGTGGTCGTCGTCGTGGTCGTGCTGACGTTGCTGCCGGAGGCGCGCGGCGCCGATCTCACCGTGTGGCTGGCCAACCTCACCCTCACCCAGGTCTTCGTGCCGCTGTCGCTGACTGCGGGCCTGACCCAGATGTGGAGTTTGTCGGTCGAGGTGGCCTTCTACCTGCTTCTGCCGATCCTGGGATTCGCGCTGTGGCGGTTGCGGGGGGTGCGCGCCGACGCCCGCACCCCGGTGCTGCTCGGTCTCGGAGTCCTGAGTCTGGGCTGGGCGTGGGTGGCGCAACTGCTGCCGGTGCCCGACGGGGTGCAGCCCACCAACTGGGTGTTCGGGCATCTGCCATGGTTTGTCGCGGGGCTCGTCGTCGCGGAGGTGTCCGGGGCCGCGGAACTCGGCGGCTCGACGCGGTTCACCCGTGTCATCGAACGCGTGGGTGCCCGCCGCGGATGGATGCTGGTACTCCTCGTCGTCGCCTACGGGCTGGCATGCACGCCGATCGCCGGGCCCACCGGTCTCGGCGATCTCGCGCCGTGGCAATTCGCCACCAAGATGGCCCTCGGCGCGCTGTGCGGCTTCGCGATACTCGCGCCACTCGTGTGCGAGAAGCCTTTCGGACGCCGATCACGAAGTGCGCGAGCACAGTTCCGGCTCCTCACCTCGCCGGTGATGATGGCGCTCGGTAGGTGGTCCTACGGCATCTTCATCTGGCATGTCGCGGTGCTCGCCGTGGTGTTCGGGCTCTTCGGGATCGTGCCGTTCAGTGGCGATTCGGTGCTGGTCTGGGCCATCACCGCCGTCGTCACGATCGGCATCTCCGCGGCCGCCTACGCCTTCATCGAAGAACCGGCGCGTCAGTGGTTGCGGCGCCGCGAGAGCGCACGGATCCATCGGCGCAATGTCGACGGCAGCGACGACGGCATCGCCGAGGCGATCACCAGTGACACCGCGACCAGCGCGGGCAGCTGAACCCACCACGAGAACCCGTGGTACCCGGTCGGCGAATGCCAGGGGCCGGCCGCCAATCCGGCGGTGGCGAGCATCATCGCGACGAAGGCCGCCACCACGATCATCGGCGGCCGCAGGGCGATGACGGCAAGACCCGCGGCCGCACCCACCGCCACGCCCCACCAGCCGGCCAGCAGCCAGGCGCTCGCCAATCCGCCGAGGGCGCCCGCCACCGCGCCGAGGGCGCCCGTTCTGTCGCCGAGGGCGGCGGCAGTGCCCGTCTGATCGCCGGCAGTGCTCGGACGGAACCGCCGTCCGGCGAATGCCAGCCCGAAAAGCGCTGCGAGCAAGACGAATCCGACGACCAGCGACCAGCGGTAGACGCTGTCGTAGCGGAATCTCAACGTGACCGCCCCCGACTCGCCGGCCGGGATCAGCCAGCCCTGTTGCCAGCCGTCGACGACGACCGGCTCGAGGGTGTGACCGCCGAGTTCGGCGACCCACCCCGGGTTGGTGCTCTCCGGCACCGACAGCACGCGCCGGCCCGGTGCGGCGTCGACGCGCACGCTGCGCGCCGTCGCCTGCCACTGCTCGACGACGGGGTGCGTCACCGGCTCGGGTGCGGCCACCATGGCCGCGTCGGCGGGGGCGGTATTGCCCAGCCAGGCGCTCTCGACGGTGAACGCCGACCCGGGGTTGATCGACAGTTCCTGTTCGCCTGCCGGCAACCGGGCCGCGGCCGGCGAGCACGGCCGCGCCACCACCGGGTCGCCGTCGCGCAGGGCGGCGGCCGTGGTGTGCACCGACAACCCGATCACCTGACCCGACACGGTGATCCCGATGCCGGCGTCGCATCCGATGTCGACGGGCCGGTCGGCGGGCGGCCCGGCGGCCGGGGCGGGCAAGACCTGGATCTCGGCGATACCGACCGGTGCGCGACTGGCGAATCCGAGACTGTTGACGTCGAGCAACTCGCCGCGGTCGAGCACGGTGATGGTGAGGTGGTCGGTGACTGCCGAACGCAGCGCGACCGTGCCGTCGGCGCCCACCCGCACGCGCTGCGGACCGGTACCGAGATCGACCGCGACCTCGGTGGGCGCGGCCGGATGGTCGGTCGGTACGACGATCCGCAGACCCCGGACCTCTTGCGGTGCGGGCAGCGACAAGGTGAGGGTGGGCTTGTCGCCCTTCTTCGTGGGTTCGGCTGCGGTCCAGACGGTTCCGGGGTCGCCGTCGACGGCGGCCTGAGCGGATCCGCGCGGGTCGTTGACCTCCGACGCCCCGGTCGCACGCACCGTCGCCGGGGCGCTGCGCAGCGCGTCGAGCGCATCCCCGGGTTTGGGGCGCAACACCACCGCCGGTGTGACGTCGGTCGGCGCGGGTACCGACAGCGCGCGCGTCAGCACCCCCGGGGTCTCGGCGGACAGGCCGAGTCCCGACGCGCACCGCACCCGCACCGACGCCGAGCCGTCATCGGTGCCGACGGGCTGGTCGACGCACGTCGATCGGCCCGAGAGTTCTTGGGTGAGAAGCCAACCCGCCACCGGGGTACCGGTCTCGCGCGGCGGGAGCACCACCCGGTGCCGGATCGTCAACGGCAGCCCGGACGCCAGATCGATCGCTCCCACCTCGCCGAGGGCGAATTGATTTCCGGCCGTGTCATCGTCGGTTGCCGACGCCCGGATCTGCACCCAGCGGGTCGGGCCGCTGGGCAGGGTGACCGTCACCGGCTTGCCCGGTTTCAGGCCGGAGGCCACTGTCGACCCGGCCTCGGTGGTCACCACGATCGACGACACCTCCGGTCCGAGGGCCTTGGCGGTCGTGAGCCGCAGCGCGAGATCGCTACGCGGACGGTCGAAGTCGAGGCGCATCCACTGACCGACCGCCGAGGAGAGGCCGCTGCTGACCCAGGCCGTCGACGGGTCGCCGTCGAAGGCGGCGGCCGCAGAGCTCGCCGGTGAGGTCTGTCCGGGCTGGGTGGCATCGGCCGCCGACCCCGACGTCGACACTCGTAGCGCACCAGGTTGATTGTCGAGCAGCCACTGGCCCTGCGTGAGCGGTTGCCCGTCGACGGGGTAATCGGGTGCCGCATTCTGGGTGCGGCGGGGGTCGCCGTCGCCGCGGATCGCCGAACTGTGGTCGTCGACCCGGCCGAAGTCGGTCTCCCGGTCGGTCGGGGTGTCGGTGATGATCGCCGGGGCGTCGGGCAGCCCGGCGCGCCGCGCGTCCGCCTCGAGCAGGGCCGGTCCGGCCGCCGGTTCACCGAGCCGGGCACGCAGATCCTGAAGTGCGGCCAGCGATTCGGGGCCGCCCGCGATCCGCGGCATCCGGTCGAGATCGGTGAGCGACGGGCCGACGCCGGCCGCCCCGCCGACCCGGTAGATCTGCACGGCCTGCATGGGTGGCCGTAAGCCGTTGTCCCGCACCACCGATCTCGCGGTCGGCTGGCTGACAAGGGGGCCGAACGACGCGGCCTTCACGAGCCCCGGCGATCCGTCGAGGGCCTGCTGGGCGAGCAGGGGCCGCGCCGACCTCGACGTGTCCGGGTCGAGGTCGGCGCGCAACACCACGAAGCCGATTCCCTGATTTGCCAGTGTCGCCGCCAATCCCGGCGACGATCGGCCGTCGGCGAGGCTTCGCTGTACGGAGTCGAGGGCGCGGATGGCGCCGGGCGGTGTGAGTGGGATCGCGTCGCGAACAGCCCACGGGGACTTCGCAAGTGCCTGCATCGGCTCGTCACGCGTCAACCCCCATAACTGGTCGGCGAACGGCGCGCCCGGAACCACCAGTGCCCGTTGCTCGGTGCCGGACGCGGCGACGTCGTCGTGGCTGTGGTCGTCGAGCCACGACGCGGTCTGCTTCCAGTAGTCGGGGATCGCACGATAGGCCCCGTCGGGGGCGAGTTGGCCGGTCCACATCAGCGAGCCCGCACCGGCGAGTGCGACGACGACGACGATGGCCGCCGCCACCGGCCGCGACCGCTGCGGATGGGCGAACGTTGCCAACCAGGGCCGCATCCCCGCCGCGCCGGGCATGGGCACGCGCGCCAGGAGATGGGCGACACCGAGCACCAACGGTAACCGGATGAACGGCTCGAACTTGTGCACGTTGCGCAGGAACGCACCCGGCCCGTCGAGGAATACGCGCACGGGCTCGGCGATCGGCGAGCCGAGCCCGCCGGCGAAGCCGGTGCACATCAGCAGCAGGCCGATGAGTAGCACGATGATCGCGCGCCGCCGAAAGGGCATGTGCCGCATACACAATCCCGCCAGCCCGGCGGCGGCGAGGGTGCCGGTCGCCAGCACCGCGGCCGGCTGGGTCACCAGAACCGCACCGGCGATCCGTTCCGGCGAGACGAACGGCGTCCAGGAACTGGTGCCGCGTAGCACCTCGGTCAGCGACATCCACTCGGTGGTCACGCGCGAGGACTCGATGAAGTCGAGGAACGGCGGCGACACCCGGGACAGGATGAGCAGCGGCACGATCCACCAGGCGCAGGCGAGCACCAATCCGCCTGCCCACGCCAGCCCGAACCGCGCGCACCGACGTACGTCGGTGCGCGCGGCCAGCAGGAAACAGAAGACCCCCACGCCCCGCGCACCCAGGGTGGCAAACGCAATTAACGCACCCATCAGCGCCACCGCCACCCCCCCCCCGGCCCCCCCCACCCCCCCCCCCCCCCCCCCCCCCCCCCCCCCCCCCCCCCCCCCGCCCTGGGCGGCCCCCCGCGGCCAGCAGGAACCAGACGACCGCCACGCCCAGCGCACCGAGGGTGGCAACCGCATTGACCGCACCCATCAGCGCGACCGCCACCGCCGATGCGAGTGCGTACCGCCAGGTGGGCGTCGAACCGTGGTCGAGGGCCCGGATCACCGGCAGTAGTACCCAGGGCGCCAGCATCATCGGCAGGGTTTCCGACGAGATCGACCCGAGCGTGGTCAGCACCCGCGGCGACAGCACGAAGACCGCGCCGGCCAGCAGCCGCGAGCCGGGGGACCCGATGCCCAGCGCCTCGGCGACGCGGACGAGGCCGACGAATCCGACGACGAGCAGCAGCGCCCACCACAGCCGCTGGGTCACCCACGGTGGGAAGTTCAGCAGTTCACCGACGGCGAAGAACGCCCCGTGCGGAAAGAAGTAGCCGTAGGCCTGGTTCTGTACCTGTCCCAGCGGCGCCTGCGGCGTCCACAGGTGCGCGGCGCGCGCCAGGAATCCCAGCGGGTTGGCGGTGAGGTCGAGTTTGGTGTCGGCGGCCGTGCGGCCGGGGGACTGCGCGAAGGCGATGACCAGGGCGATCAGCGTGGCAACGACAACGCCGCGACGGCCCAGGGCCGGTACCCCTGTCGAGATACTCCCCGTCGACACACCCCCCGTCGACACGGCGGGGTCATGCGAGGTCACTGGCCGTCGCCGGCGCCACCTCGTGATCCGTAGTCCACCGATCCCTGTACGAAGCCGCTGTTCGGATTGATGTTGTTCAGATCGGTCGACGGGCTCGTCTGTGCCGACAGGAATCCCCCGAGGAACACCGCGCCGAGGCCGACGACGATGCCGGCGATTCCGGCGACGGCTCCGGCGATCACGCGGTTTCTACGCATGACGACGAAACTACCATCGACGCCGGTCGATCCCGATCCGCCGAGGGCGTTACGGGTTCACCGGGTGTTGCTTGTCGCAGGAGGCCGGAACGATGAAGACCGGCCGGTGCGAGTGTTTGAGGACGTGTCCGGCCACGCTCGACCGCAGCAGAGCCTTCAACCCGGAGTCTCCCCGCGTACCTGTGACCAGCAGGTCCACGTCGAGGGCGTCGGCCGCGGCGACGAGCGCACCCCACACCGTCGATTCGACCTCCACCAGCGTTCCGGTGGCGTCGAGCCCGGCCGTACGCGCCAACTCGACGCCGCGGGTGTTGATCTCGGCCGCCTCGGCGCGCAACGCGTCGTCGACGTCGATCTCGAGGGGTGAGGTGTCGACGAAGGGCTGGATGCCCGCGGACACACTCGACATCCGCGCCGGATTCAAGGTGCCGGGCTGCCACGCGGTGACGACATGTGCCGTCGATGCCTTCAGGAACCGTGCGGCGTAGCGGATGGCGCGTTCGGAATTGGGCCCGCCGTCGAAGGCGATCATCAACGACTGCGCCACGTCCGCACTACCGCGTGGACCAGCGGCGATCGCCGCATCGGACGTTGCCGACCCACTGTGCTCCCGATGGCGAGAGTCCATTGCCCAAGCCTACATGCAACACTCGTGCCATGGGCTCAACTCGACGGCGCCGGTTCCGCCACGTCCGTGACCTGATGTGCCTGGCCGCGGCGGTATGTGTGGCCGGCGTCGGCGTCGTGGCCTGCGACACCGACTCCTCGTCGGCGGCCCCGACGTCGTCGAGTACGGCCTCGCCGTCGCCGTCGGCCTCGTCGTCCTCCGCGTCGCCCTCGGCAAGTGGGGCCGTCCAGCCGACCGGGTGCGGCGCGGAGACGGTCGCCAAGATGTCGCTGCGGCAGAAGCTGGGTCAGTCGATCGTGGTCGGGGTGACCGGTACCGATGACGCGTATTCGCTGGTGTCGCGGGAACCGGTCGGCGGCATCTTCATCGGCAGTTGGACTGACAAGTCGATCCTGAACGGCGCCAACCTGGCGCGGGTCACCGGCAAGTCCACGATCCCGCTGATGATCAGCGTCGACCAGGAGGGCGGCCGGGTCTCGCGGCTGGCCTCGCTGGGGATCGACAATCCGTCGGCACGGGAGATGGCCCGCACCGACACGCCCGAGCAGGTGCGCGCACTCGCGGCAAACCTCGGCAGGCAGATGCGGGCCAAGGGCATCACGGTCGACTATGCGCCGGTGGCCGACGTCAGCGATGAGAGCGACGACGAGGTGATCGGCGACCGCTCGTTCTCCAACGATCCGGAGACGGTCACGCGCTACGCACAGGCCTTTGCGCAGGGCCTCGAATCGGCGGGCGTCATGCCGGTCTTCAAACACTTTCCCGGCCACGGGCACGGCTCGGGCGATTCACATCTGGGCGTGGTGCGGACGCCTCCGCTGGCGCAGCTCGAGCAGAGCGATCTGGTGCCCTACCGGACACTGTTGAAGAACCCGGGTAACGCGGCGGTGATGGTCGGGCACCTCATCGTGCCCGGACTGACCGTCGGCGATACACCGGCGAGCTTGAGCGCCAACGCCATTCGGATGTTGCGGACCGGGCAGCCCTACGGCGGTCCGGCCTTCGACGGCGTCGTCTTCTCCGACGATCTGTCCGGCATGGGCGCCATCACGCAGCGCTACCCGCTCCCGCAGGCGGTGCAACGATTCCTCGTCGCCGGTGGTGACATCGCGCTGTGGATCACCACCGACGAGGTGACGGCGGTGCTCGACAGCCTCGAGGCCGCGGTGCATGCCGGCCGGCTCAGCGAGGCGGGGGTGAACGCGTCGGTCGTGCGGATCCTGCGCGCCAAGGGGCAGTTGAGGTGCTGACGGCCCCGGTGCCGGCGGCCGCCGAATAGACCACGGCGCGGCGCGGCCGAGTGCGTTGACCTTACCGAACGGTAAGATGATCTGATTGCCCACCGGTGGTGGGTATGCGGCGAATGTGAGGAGAACCATCATGGCCGGCGGTACCAAGCGGCTGCCACGGGCAGTGCGCGAGCAGCAGATGCTCGACGCCGCGGTCTCGGTGTTCGCCGAGAACGGTTTCCGTGACACGTCGATGGATTCCATCGCCGCGCAGGCGCAGATCAGCAAACCGATGCTGTACCTGTACTACGGGTCCAAGGAAGAGTTGTTCAGCGCCTGCATCGCCCGCGAATCCGGCCGTTTCATGGATTCGATGGCGGTGGGTTTCGATCCGACCCTGCGTCAGAGCGAGCAGGCGCGCACGGTGGTCCGGGAATTCCTCCGGTACGTCGACGAACACCGCGAATCGTGGCAGGTGCTGTATCGGGTGGCCGTCGGTGCGGCCGCCTTCGCCGACACCGTCAGCACCAGCCGTCGCCAGGTGGTCGAGATGGTGTCGGAACTGATCCGCCGCGGCACCACCGTCGAAGGTGCCCGCGACATCGACTTCGAACTCACCGCGATCGCACTGGTCGGCGCCGGTGAGGCCGTCGCCGACCGCATGAGCGAGGGCGACGTCGACCTCGAGACCGCCACCGACCTGCTCGTCGGCATCACCTGGCGCGGTCTGAAGGGCGTGGGCATCCACACGCCGATGTAGCGGTCGGCCACCAACGCAGAGGACCCTCACCCGGCCGGTGCCGGATGAGGGTCCTCGCGGGTGTCGGTGGTACCTCAGTCGTTGCGCGTCGTCGCCGTCAGGTGCGGATAACCCTTGCGCCGGTTGCGGATCGAGATGTCGAAGTTGCCCGACACCTTGGCCCCGGCTCCGGTGCCGGCCCCGTCGATCCGGTGCACGTACAGATTGACCTTGGCGGGCAACAGGATCGGCTTGCCCCAGCGCACCGAGTAGGTGACGTCGTCGGGCAGCTGCGCCTCGATGTTGGCCACCGCGGCTGCCGCACTCCACATTCCGTGCGCGATCGCCTTGGGGAATCCGAATGCCTTCGCGGTCAGGTCGCCCATATGGATCGGGTTGCGATCACCGGAGGCCGCCGCGTACTCGCGGATCCGCCCCAGATTCACTGCCAGGATCGCATCCGGCGGGGGTGGGGCCTGCTCGCGCGGCTGCGGTCCGCGGGGCTCGTCGGAGAGACTGGTGCGCTGCTGTTTGAGGAAGGTCGCCACCTGCCGGGTGACCAGCTCGGTGCCGACGCTGATCTCCGACACCATGTCGACGAGCATGCCCTTGCGGTGCTCGCGCAGGTTCTCGGCATGGTTCTCGATCGTCAGCGGCTCGTCGAGGCCGATCGGGCGCAGCCGGTGGATCGAATTCTCGACGTGTACCGAACCGACTGCGCCGAAAGGGAAGTCGCCGTCGGTCATGATCTTCATGGCCAGCGGGAACTGCAGCACGAACGGGTAGGTGATGGGCAGCGTGGTGCCGAATTGCTGCCCGGTGGCGCGGGTGTAGGCCAGGAGCCGGTCGGGATCGACGCGGACGTTCTCCAGCCGGTAGTGCCGATCGGGGATCTTTGCGTCGGCCCGCACCTTGGCCGGTTTGCCGATCACCGGGAGCATTGCGGTGACGGCCTTGGAGTAGACGTCGGCGGTGCTCGGTGGCGCGGCGAGGGTGATGGTCTTGCTCATCACGCCCCCAGGAAGCCCTGGCCGCACACGCGGACCACGTTGCCGGTGATGGCGTTGGACGCCGGATTGGCAAAGTAGGCAACGGTTTCGGCGACGTCGACGGTCTGCCCGCCCTGCTGCAGCGAGCTCATCAGGCGGCCGGCCTCGCGGGTGGCCAGCGGGATCGCGGCGGTCATCTTGGTCTCGATGAAGCCCGGGGCGACCGCGTTGATGGTGATGCCCTTCTCGGCGAGGATGGGGGCGTAGGCGTCGACGAGGCCGATGACCCCGGCCTTGGAGGTGCCGTAGTTGGTCTGGCCGCGGTTGCCTGCGATACCGGCGATCGACGACACGTCGACGACGGCGCCGCCCTCCTTGATGGCGTTGCGCTCGACGAGGGCGTTGACCAACTGCTGTGGGGCGATCAGGTTGACCGAGATCACCGAGTTCCAGCGGGCATCGTCCATGTTGGCGAGCAGCTTGTCGCGGGTGATACCGGCGTTGTTGACGATGATGTCGATGCCGCCGTGCCGCTCGAGGGCGTGCTCGGCGAGCTTCGCGCCGGCGTCGGGCGCGCTGACGTCGAGGGGGAACGACGTGCCGCCGACCTTGTTGGCGGTCTGGGCGAGCGCCTCGCCGGAGGCCGGGATGTCGGCGCAGATCACGTGGGCGCCGTCGCGGGCGAGGACCTCGGCGATGGTCGCGCCGATACCGCGCGCCGCGCCGGTGACCACGGCCACCTTGCCGTCGAGCGGCTTGTCCCAGCTGGTCGGTGCGGCCGCGTCGTCGGCGCCGACCCGGATCACCTGGGCGTCGACGAACGCCGACTTGGCCGACAGCACGAAGCGCAGCGTCGACTCGAGGCCGGTGAGGCCGGTCTTGGCGTCGGGGGAGACGTAGACGAGCTGGACCGTCGAGCCCTTGAGGAGCTCCTTGCCCAGTGAGCGGGTGAAGCCCTCGAGGGCGCGCTGGGCCACTCGCTCATCGGGGTCGGTGATGAGTTCCGGCGTGGTGCCGATGACCAGGAAGCGCGCGCACGGTGCGGTCGAGCGCAGGACCGGGCCGAAGAATTCGAAGAGCTGCTCGAGCTCGGCCGGCTTGGTGATGCCGGTGGCATCGAAGACGAGACCGCCGTACTTGTCGGCACCACGGCCGGTGGTGGCGTTCTCGATCAAGGTGTAGTCCGGGTCGGTGAGCAGCTCGCGCAGCGGCTCGATCAGCCGTCCCTGCCCGCCGAGCAGCACCGGACCGGACAGCGGTGGCTGGGACGCCTTGTACCGGCGCAGCGGCGGCGGCACCGGCAAACCGGCCTGTTTGGCGATGAACGCGCCGGGCCCGGAGTGCACGAAACTCGAGTACAGGCCGGCGGTGGTGGAGTTGGCAGCCACGTGAATCTCCTCTGATTGTTCTCACGCTCGGTGTGATCGAGGACGCTCGCATATGGAGCGCCGTTCGACATGTAACTTACTCTGGAGTAAGAATACGCTATAGGTACCACTCGAACCCTGGGAGATCTCTCGTGGCCAACACACCCAAGACCCGCACCGAGCGCCCGGTCGCGATCCTCGGCGGCAACCGTATTCCGTTTGCCCGCCAGGACAAGGCATACGCCAAGGTCAGCAACCAAGACATGTTCACCGCAGCCCTCGACGGGCTCGTCAGTCGCTACAGCCTCCAGGGTGAACGACTGGGCATGGTGGCCGGCGGCGCCGTCCTGAAGCACGCGCGTGATTTCAATCTCATCCGCGAATGCGTGCTGGGGTCGGCGCTCTCGCCCTACACGCCTGCCTTCGACATCCAGCAGGCCTGCGGTACCGGCCTGCAGGCCATCACCGCGGTCGCCGACGGCGTCGCGCGTGGCCGCTATGACGTGGCGGTCGGCGGTGGCGTCGACACCACCTCCGATGCACCGATCGGTGTGTCGGAAGGCTTCCGCCGCGGCCTGCTCGAGGTGAACCGGGCCCGTAGCCCGCGCGATCAGGTGCTCGGCCTGCTCAAGGCGCTGCCCAAACTCGGCATCGAGATCCCCCGCAACGGCGAGCCGCGCACCGGCATGTCGATGGGCGAGCACGCGGCCGAGACCGCCAAGGAGTTCGGCATCAAGCGTGCCGATCAAGATGCGCTCGCCGCGGCGAGCCACCAGAACATGGCGGCCGCCTACGACTCCGGATTCTTCGACGATCTGGTCACCCCGTTCCTCGGGCTGACCCGCGACCAGAACCTGCGTGGAGACTCGACCGCGGAGAAGCTCGCCAAGCTCAAGCCGGTCTTCGGCGTCTCTCTCGGGGACGCCACCATGACGGCGGGCAACTCCACCCCGCTGACCGACGGTGCCTCGACGGTGCTGCTCGCCAGCGACGAGTGGGCGCAGGAGAAGGGCATTCCCGTCCTGGCCTACTTCGTCGACTCCGAGACCGCCGCAGTCGATTACGTCAACGGCCCCGACGGCCTGCTGATGGCCCCGACCTATGCGGTGCCGCGGTTGCTCGAACGCAACGGACTCACTCTGCAGGACTTCGACTTCTACGAGATCCACGAGGCGTTCGCGTCGGTGGTCCTCGCGACGCTGCAGGCCTGGGAGTCCGAGGAGTACTGCAAGGAGCGTCTGGGTCTCGACAAGGCGCTCGGGTCCATCGACCGCAGCAAGCTGAACGTGCACGGCTCGTCGCTTGCCGCCGGTCACCCGTTCGCCGCCACCGGCGGACGCATCGTGGCCCAGGCCGCCAAGACGATCAAGGAGAACGGTGGCGGCCGCGCCCTGATCTCGATCTGTGCCGCCGGTGGCCAGGGCGTCACCGCCATCATCGAGGGCTGAGAAATGCCGGCCGATAAAAAGTGCCCCGTGCTGTAACGCGGACGGGGGTCTCGTAGATATACGGGATAGCTCCGGTCGGTCTGTCAGACCCCCGACCCGACAGCACGACCGGAGCGCCTCTCACACCGAGGGCCTGACCAGCGAATTCTCGCCGGTCAGGCCCTCGTTCTTTATCAAGAGTGCACCTGCGGTCATCGCGCCACCCGACCGGCGCCGTGCGCGCCCGATCACCAGGCTGCGTGCCCGATCCCCATGAGCACAGCGGCGAGCAGCAGAAGAAGCGCCGTCAGACCATGAATGCCCAGGGCGCGGGCCGTGTTCCCCCGTTGCCCGAGCACGATCAGCATGTCGCCGATGGGGACGATCGCGAGAACGCCGAGGAGCAGTGGCAGCCGGTCGGTGCCCGCGAAGGTGAACGCGATGACGAGCACGCCCGTTGTCAGATCACGGATTCCCTTGACCTGCCACCACGCCCGCGCCTCGGGTGGCACGGTGACCGTCAGTCCGAAGCCGGCGGCGTTGGCGGCGTTGCGCGCCAGGTAGGCGCCTCCGATCGCGATGATGCCCAGGGCAAGCGCCCAACCGATGACGAGTCCGGTCCACCAGAGAATGCTCATCGCCGTCTCCTCAGATCGCCAGCGCGCCGATGAGCGCGGCGAGCGCCACGGTCTGCAGCGTGATGCGGGTCGGCACCATGGCATCCCAACGATTCTGTAGTTGTCGCGCATCCGCAGGGATCACCCCGCTCAGCGCCGCCTCCTTCTGGCGGCTGTTGATCGGCTTGGCGCCACGCGCGTAGAGCACGAGCCACAGGGTCAGGGCGATCACCGCGACCGCGCCGAACACCGCGGCGGGTATGTGATCGGTGACCAGATTGCCGATCGTGGCGGCGATGGCGGTGACGAAGCCGGTGATGCCGACGACCGGCAGGCGTTTGTCGCCGTAGTGATGGCCGCGGCCGGCCATCACGGTCATCGTCGCGTCGTCGACGCCGGCGTACACCGGCCGCATGATCACGCCGGCGCAGATGTCGATGCCGTAGATGACGGCGTTGGCCATCACCGAGGCCCCGACCAGCAGTTGCAGGAAAACCATGTCCATGACGCCTCCCAGAGTTTGTGTTGGTGGAAGCAAATCTAACAGTGATAGATCAATCTATCAATGGTAGATTTGTGGCATGGGAGTTGCGGACCGACGCGCACGCGAACGCACCGAACGACAGCAACGGCTCGTCGCGGCGGCGCGGGAGCTGGCGGAGCGTGATGGCTGGGCGGCGGTGACGACACGTCGTCTGGCCGACGAGATCGAGTACACGCCGCCGGTTCTCTATCAACATTTCCCCGACGGCCGCGACGGTATCGTCACCGCAGTCGCGCTCCTCGGGTTCGCCGAGTTCGTCGATGCGGTCGCCGACACGGTGGCCGCATCACCCAGACCTGTTGCGGCCCTTATCGATTCCTACATCTCGTTTGCGCAGGACAACCCCGCCACCTACGAGGCGATGTTCGCCATGCCCATCTCCGCGCGTTTCGCGCGGGAGGAGACCCCCGAGGTCATGCGACGGGGATTCGCGATCATCGTCGACGCGCTCGGTCCGGACGACCCCGACGTCGATGTCCGTGCGGAGCTGCTCTGGAGCGCGCTGCATGGGCTGTGCGAGTTGCGCAGACGTGAGCGCCTCGACCCGGCACTCGAATCGGCGAGACGAGAACAATTGGCCGCGCTGTTCGGCGCGTGACCGTCTACCGACCGCTCGCTCGGGCCCGGGATGTAAGGGCTGTCACAGGCGTCGTAATGTGGCTGCCGTGGATATCAACGGAGCAAGTGCAATCGTGACGGGTGGTGCGTCGGGCATCGGCGCCGCGGTGGTTCGCCAGTTGGCGGCCAAGGGCGCGAAGGTCATCGTCGCCGACCTGAACGCGGAGAAGGGCGGTGAGCTCGCCAGGGAGGTCGACGGCAAGTTCGTCGCCGTGGACGTGACCAAGACCGAGGACCTCGAGAACGCCGTCAATCAGGCGACCGAACTCGGCACGCTGCGGGTCCTGGTGAACTCGGCCGGCATCGGCTGGGCGCAGCGCACCGTCGGCAGGGACGGCGAATTCTCGTCGGCGCATGATCTCGACGCGTACAAGAAGGTCATCGCGATCAACCTGATCGGCACCTTCGACGCCATCCGCCTGGCGGCCACCGCGATGAGCCGCAACGAGCCGCTCGAATCCAACGAGCGTGGCGCGATCGTCAACATGGCCAGCGTCGCAGCCTTCGACGGACAGATCGGGCAGGCGTCGTACTCGTCGTCCAAGGGTGGCGTCGTCGGCATGACCCTGCCGGTCGCCCGTGACCTCGCCGCGGTAGGCGTGCGCGTCAACACCGTCGCCCCCGGCCTCATCGACACCCCGATCTACGGCGAGGGTGAGGCCGCCGAGGTGTTCAAGGCCAAACTCGGCGAGTCGGTGCTGTTCCCGCGTCGTCTGGGTGTGCCCGACGAACTCGCGTCGATGGTCATCGAGTTGGTGACCAACTCGTATATGAACGCCGAGGTCGTGCGCGTCGACGGCGGCATTCGGATGCCCCCGAAGTAGCTCTTTCCCAACGTCTTTCACTCACCACGGCCGCGTCGGAGATCCTGACGCGGCCGCGGTGTCTGTGCGGCCGCCAGCCGGTCGGTGAGCCCGCGCCGCCCCGACCACATCATGTAGCGATGGTTGAGGTGCAGTGCCGGACGCAGCAGCGACAACAGTGGCGCCGGAACACCTTTGGTGAACTCGACGACCTGGCTGAAGTCCGCGGTGGCCGAGGCCGGGCCCGTTTCGGAGACCTCCCACTGACTCCAGCCGACGAGGTCGCCGGTGAGCCGGGCACGCAGCACGCCGGCCTCCGGATCTATCAGCTCCTCGGTCAGCCGCACCCGCAGCGACACCGGCAGAAACGATTGCATCCGGGCCGAGCCGGATCTCTCGTCGATCCGCCGCGCGTCATGCACCTGCGGCCACCAGACCGGATAGTTGTCGGCGTCGGCGAGTGCGGCAAAGACGGCATCCCGCCGAAAAGGCAACGACCAGGCGCTGTGCATGCGGAAGGTGCGACCACTCACGGTGCCCAGTATGCCGCTCGCGCCGTGTCTGTGCCGGTGAGCCCGGCCTGGTGGCGACCCGGCCTGGTAGCGACACACAGAACGACGGGGCCGGAATCCCCTTGGAATTCCGGCCCCGTCGTTTGTGGTTCCCCTGCTCTTGAGTCAGCCGCTGAGGCGGTGGCTCAGAAGGCTGCTTCGTCGAGCTCCATGATCTCGCCGTCGATGTTCTCGACGGTGGTGCGGACCGAGGTGAGCAGCGGCAGCATGTTCTTGGCGAAGAAGCTCGCGACGGCGACCTTGCCCTCGTAGAACGCCTTGTCGTCGCCGGTGACGCCCTCGTCGAGCTTGGTGATCGCGATCTCGGCCTGACGCTGCAGCAGCCAGCCGATCAGCAGGTCGCCGACCGCCATCAAGAAGCGCACCGAGCCCAGACCGACCTTGTAGAGGTCCTTCGGGTTCTCCTGCGCGCTCATCAGGTCGCCGGTCAGCGACGCAGCCATGGCCTGCACGTCGTCGAGGGCGGTCTTGAGCAGCGCACGCTCGGTCTTGAGGCGGCCATTGCCCGCCTCGGAGTCGATGAAGGACTGGATCTGTCCGGCGACGTGCGCGAGGGCCTGACCCTTGTCGCGAATGATCTTGCGGAAGAAGAAGTCCTGCGCCTGGATGGCCGTGGTGCCCTCGTAGAGCGAGTCGATCTTGGAGTCGCGGATGTACTGCTCGATCGGGTAGTCCTGCAAGAAGCCCGAACCGCCGAGCGTCTGCAGCGACTCATGACCGAGGTTGGCGTACGCGCGCTCGGAGCCGACGCCCTTGACGATCGGCAGCAGCAGGTCGTTGACGCGGTGGGCCGTCTCGGCGTCAGCACCCGAAACGATCTGTGCGGCAACGGCATCCTGGTGCGACGCGGTGTAGAGGTAGATGGCGCGCAGGCCTTCGGTGTAGGCCTTCTGCGTCATCAGCGAACGACGAACATCGGGGTGGTGGGTAATGGTGACACGCGGTGCGGACTTGTCGGTCATCTGCACCATGTCGGCGCCCTGCACGCGCTCCTTGGCGTACTCGAGCGCGTTGAGGTAACCGGTCGACAGTGTCGAGATGGCCTTGGTGCCCACCATCATTCGTGCGTGCTCGATCACCTGGAACATCTGCGCGATGCCCTTGTGAACCTCACCGACGAGCCAGCCCTTGGCCGGGACGCCGTGCTGACCGAAGGTCACCTCACAGGTGGTCGAGGCCTTGATGCCCATCTTGTGCTCGACATTGGTGACGAAGGCGCCGTTGCGCTCGCCGAGTTCACCGGTCTCGTGGTCGAAGTGGAACTTCGGGACGAAGAACAGTGACAGTCCCTTGGTGCCCGGGCCCGCACCCTCGGGACGGGCGAGCACCAGGTGGAAGATGTTCTCGGTCATGTCCTGGTCGGCGGAGGTGATGAAGCGCTTCACGCCGTCGATGTGCCAGGAGCCGTCCTCCTGCTGGACCGCCTTGGTGCGACCGGCACCCACGTCGGAGCCGGCGTCGGGCTCGGTGAGCACCATGGTGGCGCCCCAGCCGCGCTCGGCGCAGATTGTTGCCCACTTCTTCTGCTCATCGGTGCCGTTGTCGTAGAAGATCTTGGAGAATCCGGCGCCGGCGGCGTACATGAACACCGGCGGATTGGCGCCGAGCACCATCTCGCCGATCGCCCAGTACAGCGAGCGCGGGGCCGGCATGCCGCCGAGCTCCTCGTTGATGCCGACCTTGTCCCAGCCGCCCTCGACGAACGCGTTGTAGGACTTCTTGAAGCTCTCGGGAATGGTGGCGCTGTGGGTCTCCGGGTCGAAGACCGGCGGGTTGCGATCGGCGTCGGCGAACGACTCCGCGATCGGGCCCTCGGCGAGCGTCCTGACCTCGCGGAGCATGTCCACGGCGGTCTCGTGGTCCAGGTCGCCGAACTCCCCCGACTCGAGCACCTTGTCCAGTTCGAAGACCTCGAAGAGGTTGAACTGCAGGTCGCGCATATTGCTCTTGTAGTGGCCCATTTGGATTCCTATCTGACGCGGGCGTAATCCCCTGCGATATTCGCTACATGTGTCGGCCGGAAACCTCGCGTGCCGGTGCGGTCGGAGTCCTGGGGCAGGCGCAACCGAACGACCGCTAAGTTACTCGCCGGTAACCCGAGGATACAACTAGTGCCCACGGTCGACAAGCCGACGACTGGTACCGGCAGATTTCGGTGGTCAGTGTCCGCGGGTGGCGAGCAGGTGGGCCAGGTGGGCTTCGATCGGCGACTGGTCGGTAGCCACGACGGTGTCGGCGTCTTCGTACGTGTCGTCGTGGGTGATGATCTCGACGATGTCGTAGCTGCCGGTCGGGGTGCCGATGGTGGTGCGCA
>NZ_JBNCLY010000005.1:0-230496 GCF_049844915.1 Gordonia sp. DT30
TCCGTCGCCGACATCGACCCCACCACACGCACATCAGCCTCAGCATCGACAAACGAGAACATCGACACCTCCCCCTCTGTACGTCCGGCCGATAGCCTTGTGCCACCGCCTGTTCCAGATGACCGGCCACACTGTGAAGCCGACCCCGAACCGATGACAACAGACTATCGGAGGCCACCGACAAAAACGGTCCCCTCACCGAGCTGCGAGCGAAAGGAAGAACGCGATTCAACCGCCCGATCGGCTCATCCCGTCACCAGTGCCGGAAAGGCTGCCGATCGTGTGCTGGTCGCTTTCGACCTGCCGGGCGCCCACCCGCTGTCGAGGTCACCGACTTGGCCCAGCCACATCCTGCACCCCAATCGCAACCCGAACGCCGTCCACCATCGACTCTCGGCTACTGTTGCTTCGCGGGCATGCCGCCGCCACCGGGTTCGGCCTCCGCGCTGCTGAAGGTTCACGGGAATTCAAAGGGGGATGGCTGGTGCAAGTTGATCCGCAGTTGCTTCGGGAGTTTGCTCAACAGACATCTCAAACCGCGAGTTCGATCAGATCTAGTACCCTCGCCGGCGTCATCGTTGAAGCGTTTTCGGGAATGCCCGGGTCGACTAGCGCGTGGGCCTCGCACGAGGTCGACTCATTTGCGAGAGACCGCACCGAGCGTCTGGCGAGCGGCTACGACGGCCTTGCGGTTTCCGCGCGCGGCAGCGCCAACAACTACGAAGTCGCGGAAGCTGATTTCACCGCAGCTATCAAGCGCAGCTTCCCCCGATGATTCCGTCGCGTACTCGGTTGGCCGGATGGGATTTCGGATCGATTCTCAGCGGGGCGAGCACTGTGAGGTCGCGTGGCGAGACCATCGAAGAACAAGCCTCGGGGATTACCGCGCGGTGTTCGATGATGACCGCCCTCGGGAATTGGGACGGTGTCGCCCACGACGCCGCGGTGTTGGCGTTTGAAAGAGCCAAGAAGTCGTCGATCGCTGCCGCCACCCTGGCCGACGACCTATCCACAGCAATGACGAACGGCTTTTGGGCCCTGAGTTCGGCCAAGCAGTTGCTGATGTCCAAAGCCGAAGAGATCGAATCGGGTTCGTTCAACGTGCTCGACAGTTGGGTCGTGACAATCAAGCCCCAAGAACTGGACGCCGACGGGGCGCGCGATCTGGTCGCAGAGCGAGTTCAGAAGCAGATCGAGATCAACCAATTCGTCATCACCATGGGGCAGGCCGACTACTCGACAGCGGCCGGTATCACCGCAGCGGCACGCTCTGCGGGTGCAGACGTGAACTCGGGGCAGTTGGTGCCGACACTTGCGGGGCTACTCAGCGGGCGTGGTGGTATGCCTGAGGACGACGTACCCAATCCAGCGGACCCGATGGGGCTCAGAAAACAACTTGCCATCGCAGCTGCGGATGCCGCATCCACCGTGGCCCGTGAGTCCACCGGAACAAACGCCAAGGGCGAACCCACCAAGACTCTGTACATGCAAGATGGCAGCAAGAAGGTTTACACCGAAACGAAGAGACTGAACTACGGCAGGAACTACCCGGTGTTGAGGGAGGAGATATTTGATCCAGCCGGGACGCTGGTTACCAGAACCGAGACGACTGCGTGGGGCAAGGATCCCAACGGGGACAAGATCACGACGACCTATCTCGCCGGTACCGGCAACAAAGTTGTAACTTGGACAAAGCCGGACGGGACAGTGATCAAAACCGAACTCTATGACCCGAGTGGACGTCCGCTGGCGAAGGCCGACGTTCCCGACGGTTCATTCTTCACGCACCCAGCCGCAACATTGGCTGGTGGAGCACTAACAGCAGGCGACAGCTACTTCAACGGCGCCGCGGATAAGACTCCCGCGGCGCTGACGAAGAGTTATTTCCAGAATGCAGGCGCAGGCGCGAGACTCGGCGGGGTCGGTCTAGCAACTGGTATGGCGATATACGACGTCATCACAGCTGACAGTCCTCGCGACAAGTGTATTGCGGCGTGGTCAGGCGCGGCCGGAACGGTCGGCGGTGTTGCGACGGGAGCCTTAATCGCCCCACCAGGCGCGGTGACCGGGCCTGTCGACGCTGCTCTCGTCACCGGTGGTGCCGCCTTCGGATCATGGGTGTTCGGCTGGATGGGGAAAGAGATCGGAGAGGCTGTTTGCGATTGATCACCGACGCGTGGAACCGACTGCCGAGCCGACGACGGTTGTGGCCCCTCACCGCTCTCGCCGTCTTCATCACCGGATTGTGGTCCTGGCAAGGAGTCGTTGCGGCGCTGGAGGGCCGCTGGCTGTATGTGTTGTTCTATGTGCCCGGCGCCATCGCCTGGTTGAGTGCCTGGTACCCCGCTTATGAAGTCTACCGGCATCGCGGCGCCGACTACGGATCTGACAGAAACACCGTTGCCCGCACCAACGACGGAATCGCCTTTCGTCAGTCTCGGCGCATTCATGTCCTGACCGCGGTCAGCATCTTCACGATCGTGCTCGCCTGCGCGGTGTTCGCGGTCGGCACGTGGACAGATCGGCTGAGCTTCCCGATGAGTCGTTCGCAGGAGGCTGTCTTCGGCGTCCTGGCAGCCATCCTCGCGGTCTGGTACACGGTCACCGGCATCTGGTTCCTTCTCGGATGGGCGCGATTTCCCACCGTCGAGTGCACGCCGACGGCCATCAGATCGCGCCGATTTCTTTCGTCACAGCAGATCTCGTGGGATGAGGTCGTCGGGGTCAGTGCGGTCGCCGACAGCAAGAATGCCAGCATTCACCTGTTGACGTCCGAGAACGACGTCCCCCATCACTGGTTCGGGCCGGCATTGCCGCGGGCCAAGAGTGGGCCGTTCATCTGTCCCGCAGACCTTCTCGGCGTCGGCACCATCCGACTACTGGAGTTCCTCGACCACTACTCGATCGATCCAGACGCCCGATCCGAACTCGCCGACGGACGAGCAATTGACCGAGCGCTGACATGATCGGCAGTCCCGTGGAATCTGCAGTGTTTGATCGCGGTTTCCGCGACTAAAGGCTGCAGATCACTCCGAGCCGGCGTCCTGGATCCTGGCGAAGGGCCTTGCGGCCTCGAGTTCGTAGGAGAGTTCGAGGAGAGTGCGTTCGTCACCGAGGTCGGTGGTGAAATGTATGCCGATCGGCAGCCCCGTCGACGTCTGCGCGAGCGGCAGGCTGATGCCGGGTGCGCCGGAGGTGTTGTTGGCCGGGGTGAACGCGATGTAGCGGGTCAGGCGATCCAGGATGACGTCGAAATCGGCTGCGGGATCGAGATATCCGATCTTCGGGGTGGTGTGCGCCAGGGTCGGCGAGAGCACCGCGTCGAAGCGGTCGAAGACCTCGTGGAAGCGGTCGGTCGAACGGCGAAGCCCACGGATCGCCGCCGGGGTGCGCCACATCCGCCGCATGTATCGCCGGGACAGTCCTCGGGTGAACGGGTCGAGCTTGCTGCGGTCGTAGCCCTTGCCGATCGTCCGTTTGCCGAGGCGATCCAGGGAGAACGCCAGCATCCCCCAGTAGTCGATGAACTGGTCGACGTAGGACCTGTCGACCGGGATGGGGATGAATTCGGTTCGGTGGCCGAGACTTTCGAGCAGTTCGGCGGTCGCCGTCAATCCCGCCTGGGTGTCGTCGTCGAGCAGCTGACCGGTGAGCGGCTCGGTGAGCATGGCGATGCGCAGGCGTCGGTCGGAAGGTCCCTCGACCAGACCGACGGGCGCGAGTCCCGGTGCGGCATGGTACTTTTCGGCGCCGGCGAGGAAGCTCGCGGTATCGCGAACACTACGGGTGACGACGCCATTGGTGATGAGGTCGATCGGCATCGCCCTGGCCTGCGCCGACTGTACGACGCGGTCACGCGTGAGCTTGAGACCGACGAGTCCGCACGCGGCGGCGGGAATGCGGACAGAACCGCCACCGTCGTTGGCGTGGGCGATCGGCAGCGCCCCGGACGCGACGAGTACCGCCGACCCGCCGGAGGACGCACCGCACGAGTAGTCGGTGTCCCAGGGATTGCGGGTGGGATCGCGATCGACGAACTCCGTCGTCGCGGTCAGCCCGAACGGCGGCAGCGTGGACGCGCCGACGATGTTCACCCCCGTCGACAGCAACTGATCGGTGAACGGTTCGTTCGATCTGGCCGTCCGCACCGGTACCGCCGCCGACCCGTACGTCGTCGGGATGCCGGCCATCCGGGTGTTGTTCTTGATGATCGACGGCACGCCGGTGAACACGCCGACCGGAAAGTCGTCGTCCACGGCCCGCTTGCGCGCCCGCTCCCGATCGTCGATGGCGACGCCGTTGAGCGCCGGGTTCACCTGGTCGATCCGCGACAGCGCCGCATCGACGGCTTCGGCGGCCGAGATCTCGCCGGCGTCGATCGCGGCGGCCACGCCGACCGCGTCCAAATCTCCCAGAGCGTCATCACCGAACGCATGCACATGCCTCATGCGCCACAACCCTAGCCGCCACGGGTGAACTCCGATGATGATGCCCTATGTGCTCGGCATCATCGCCATGACATCGTCGGCCAGGCGCGCGGCGAAGACGTCGTCGATGCGCTTGCCGAACACCGCATGGTGATAGAGCGGCGCGATGATGTGGTCGAGGATCTGCTCGACGGTCGGCGTCTGCTCGTCACGGGCCGCCGCCCGGGCCACCATCTGCTCGGCCTGCCCGCCCCGCACCGCCCAGCACGGGCATTCGTCGACAAGTTCCTCACGCGCGACCACCATCGCGCGCAGGTAGGAGCGCCGTTTGGGCCGACCGATGTCGGCGGCGATGATCTGTGCCCACTCGGTGAGGTCGCCACGCAGGTCACCGGTATCGGGAAGGTCCTCGCCCCGGGTGAGAGCGGCGACGGCGACCTCCTCGACCAGCGTGGTGATCGAACCCCACCGCCGGTAGATGCTGCTCGGATTGACCCCGGCGAGCTCGGCGACCTGCGGGATCGTCATGGTCTCGCGCTCCCCGCGGCCGACGAGTTGCCCGACCGCGCTGTAGACGGCCTGCTGCACCCGCGCGCTGCGGCCCCCGGGACGTCGGGCGTGCTGTCTTTCCGCGGCCTCGGACGTCGTCGCCGACCCCGTCACCTCGGCCTTCGGGTCTGTCGCCACACTCATGGACTCAATTATTGCAAAATACGTTGCTTTAGGTGGGCGGCCGGGCTACGTTCAACTAAACGCAAACCAATTTGCTTTTGGAGGTTCGATGTCACGTCTGCATCCACACCGCGCGTTCTGGATCGTCGCCGCGACCGTCGTCATGGTCCTGTTCGCCTCGGCCGCACCGTCACCGCTGTACCCTGTGTATCAACAGCTCTGGGGCTTCTCGTCGTTCACGCTGACCGGCGTCTTCGCCATCTATGTGGTGACGATGCTGGTCAGCCTGTTGTCGGTGGGCTCGCTCTCCGACCACATCGGCCGACGTCCCGTGCTGGCCGTGGCACTCGTCCTACTCATCGCCAGCATGATCCTGTTCCTCGCCGCCGACGGTGTCGGCGTGCTGATGGCGGCCCGCGCGTTGCAGGGACTGGCCACCGGCGCGGCCATCGGAACCCTGACCGCAACGGTCGTCGACATGGCGCCCAACCCCCGCCTGGGGTCGGCGATCACCGGCGCGGGACCGACGATCGGACTCGCCGGCGGCGTCGTGGTGGCCGGAGTCCTGGTCCAGTACGCACCCGCCCCACGCTTCCTCGTCTACGAGATCGTCCTGGCGCTATATGCAGTCCTGCTCGTCGCCCTGCTGATCATCCCGGAAACCTCGGAGCGGCAAGGGTTCTCCTCCCGCCGGCACCTGCTGCGCACGCTGGCCCCGCAGGCATCGGTGCCCGCAGAGGTACGGCGCCCGTTCTGGGCGGCGGTCCCCGCGTTCATCGCCACCTGGTCACTCGGCGGGCTGTACCTCTCGCTCGGCTCATCGGTGGTCGCGCGGGTCTTCGGTGTCACCAACCATGCCGAGGCGGGTCTGCTGCTGTTCAGCTTCTTCGCCTCGGGCGGACTCACCTCGTTGCTGATCACCTCACGCACCGTGGACACCAAACTCGCCATCGGATATCCGGCGCTGGCCGGTGGCGTGATCGTCTCGCTGGTCGGCATTCTCGCGGAGTCGCTACCGCTCTACGTGGTGGGATCGCTGATCGCGGGCGTGGGTTTTGCCGCGCTCTTCCTCGGCGGCCTCGATTCGGTCAGCGCAAAGACGCCGGCACCCCAGCGCGGACAGGTCTTCTCCGCGGTGTTCATCGTCAGCTATCTGGCGTTGAGCGTGCCGGCCGTGATCGCGGGCATCATGGTCAGCCACATGGGTTTACGTGCGACGATCATCGCGTACGTGGTGTATGTGCTGACGGTGACCGTCGTCGGCGCGCTGATCGGCATCGGGTTCGGGCGACGTCGGCATGGCAGCGCCGCCGTCGCCGCACCGGCCGCGATCGTCGCCGCACCGACCCCGGCCGCGGCCACCTGCGCCGCCGGCGAGCGCGGCTGATACCTGCACACGGGTTTGCGACCGCGATCCGGCAGGGTATTAAGGTAGGCATGCACCTGAAATTCAGTTCAAGTGAAGAAGCTTTCCGAGACGAACTCCGGACATTTTTCACCACCCAGATCCCCAAGGATCTCCGGGAACGCGAGGCCGCAGGCAAGCTCGACTACCCCGACGACATCGTCACCCTCTCCCAGATCATGAACTCGGCGGGCTACGCGGTACCGCATTGGCCGACCGAATGGGGCGGCAAGGACTGGTCTCCCATCCAGAGCCACATCTACCGCGAGGAGATGAGTCTGGCATCGGTCCCGGAGCTGCTGCCGTTCAACATCAGCATGATCGGACCGGTGATCGCCCAGTTCGGCTCGCAGGAACTCAAGGAGCGCTTCCTGCCCAAGACCGCCAACCTCGACATCTGGTGGTGCCAGGGCTTTTCCGAGCCCGAGGCCGGCTCCGACCTCGCCTCGCTCAAGACCCGCGCGGTCCGCGACGGCGACCACTACATCGTCAACGGCCAGAAGACCTGGACCACCCTCGGTCAGTTCGCCGATTGGATCTTCTGCCTGTGCCGCACCGACCCCGACGTCAAGAAGCAGGCCGGCATCTCGATGCTGCTGTTCCCGATGGACACCCCCGGCGTCGAGTTGCGTCCGATCCAGCTGATCGATGGCGGCTACGAGGTCAACGAAGTGTTCTTCGACAACGTCCGCGTGCCGGTGGAGAACCTCGTCGGCGAGGAGAACCAGGGGTGGACGCAGGCGAAGTTCCTGCTGGGCAATGAGCGCAGCGGCATCGCGCGCATCGGCTACACCAAGAAGAAGCTCGCCCGCGCCAAGGAACTGGCCCGCGAGGTCACCTCCGCCGACGGCAACCCGCTGATCGCGGATCCGCTGCTCGCGGCACGTCTGGCCGAACTCGAGAACGAGATCCTCGCCCTCGAACTGACCCAGCTCCGCGTGGTCGCGTCGTCGGCCGACGGCAAGCCCAATCCCGCGTCGTCGCTACTCAAGCTGCGCGGCAGCCAGCTACAGCAGGACGCGATGGAGTTGCTCGCCGACATCGCCGGACCCGATTCTCTGCCCGTCGCCGCACTCGACCCGGCAGCGCCCAACGGTTCGGCCGACATCCTCGCGCCGGAGTGGGCGCAACTGAGCGTGCCCACCTACCTGAACTACCGCAAGGTGACCATCTACGGCGGCTCGTCGGAGGTCCAGCGTCAGATCATCGACAAGGCCGTGCTCGGCCTGTAGGCCGTCCCCGCAGACCACGCCATACCTCCGAACCACCGAGGAACCCACATGGATTTCGAACTGTCCGAAGAACAAGAGATGTTGCGCGACACCGTGCGCGACGTGCTGAGCAAGACCTACGACGTGGAGACACTGCGCAAGGTCACCGACACCGAGCTCGGCTGGAGCCGCGATGTCTGGAAGTCGTTGGCCGACATCGGCATCCTGGGACTGACCATCCCAGAGGAAGACGGTGGCGCGGGTGCCGGCCCCGTCGAATTCGCCTCCGTCATGGGCGAGATCGGCCGGGCCCTGGCACCCGAGCCCTACCTGGACTCGGCCCTCGTACCGAGCTCGCTGCTCGTCGCGACCGCCGAAGGCGAACTGCGCGAAGAACTTCTGGGCGGCCTGGTCGGCGGTGAACTGCTGTTCGCCTTCGCCCATCAGGAGTCAGGCGACCGCTGGCCGGTCACCGCCGTCGGCGCCACCGTCACCGACGGCACGCTGACCGGAACCAAAACGCTTGTTCCACACGGTGATTGCGCTGACAAGTTGATCGTGTCGGCACGCGCGGACGGCGAGCTGGGCCTGTACCTCGTCGACGCCGGCGCCGACGGCGTCACCCGCACCGCCTACCGCACCCATGATCGTCGACGCGGCGCGCAGATCGTGTTCGCCGACGCCCCGGCCACCCGGCTCGGTTCGGGTGATGCGAGCACGATCATCGCCGACGCCGAGATCGGCATCCAGACCGCGTTGTGCGCCGAGGCCGTCGGCGCGATGGAACGCGCACTCGATCTGACAGTCGACTATCTCAAGACCCGCAAGCAGTTCGGCGTGACGCTGGCGACCTTCCAGGCCCTCACCCACCGGGCCGCCGACATGTACACGCAACTCGAACTGGCCCGCTCGATGAGCCTGTACGCGAGTACCGCGCTGGCCGACGGCATCGTCGACCCGATCATCGCCTCCCGCGCCAAGCTGCAGATCTGCCGCTCCGGCCGCCACATCGGACAGGAGGCCATCCAGATGCACGGCGGTATCGGCATGACCGCCGAATATCCGGTCGGCCACTACACCAGCCGGCTCACCGCGATCGGCCACACCCTCGGCGACGCGAACGACCACCTGCAGAAGCTGTCGAAGAACGTCAACTCCTACGATCTGGTCGGCCTCGCCTGAGGCACCTTGGCACGACGGGAGTGGTTCGAGTGGAGATCTTGCGGGACAACCTGGCACACGGCGCGTCGTACTCCCTGGTGGGAATCGTCTTGCTGATCATCGGATTTCTCGCTCTCGATCTGGTGACGCCCGGCCGGCTGCGGCAACTCGTCTGGGTCGAGCACAACCGCAACGCGACGATCCTGACCGTCTCGATGGTGATCGGGCTGGCCGTGGTGATGGTGGGCTCGGTGATCGAGACCGCCGACCTCGAACTCTGGCGCGGCCTCGTCTACACCATCGTCTACGTCGTGGTGACCATCGCGGTGATGATGTGGTCGTTCGTCCTGATCGACTGGCTGACGCCCGGCAAACTCGGCAGCCTGCTGCTCGAAGACGGCGACGGACACCCGGCAGCATGGGTGAGCGCCGCCGTCTTCGTCGGCATCGGTGCGGTGATCGGCGCGGTCCTGCTGGCCTGACGAATCGACTTATTGACGGTTGCTCAATAGGTGTCCTACTGTCCCGGGGTGGACGGCGAGCGGCCGTCCGGCCGGCACCGACACCGACGCAGGGGGAACGCACCCATGACCACACCACTCATCGAAGAATCCATCGACATCGACGCCACACCGGAGCAGGTGTGGCGGGTGATCGCCGACCTCAAGCGGATGGGCGAATGGAGCCCGCAGTGCAAGAAGATGATCGTGCGCGGACCGGTCGGTCTGGGCACCAAGACCATCAACATCAACCGGCGCGGACCACTCGTGTGGCCGACCACCGCGAAGGTCGTACGCTTTGCGCCCAACCAGGAGCTCGGCTTCCGCGTCACCGAGAACCACACCGTGTGGAGCTACACCATCACGCCGAAGAACCCTGGCACCCCGAAGAACCCTGGCACCGCGACGGGTTCGGGCGTCGTTGTGACCGAGCGTCGTGAGGTCCCCGGGAGCACCACCGCCGTGTCGAGGGTGCTGATCGACAAGCTGCTCGGCGGTACCGAGAGCTTCGAGGCGGAACTCAAGGTGGGGATGGCCGAGACCCTCGGCAAGATCAAGCGGGCCGCCGAGGCCTGAGCCACGAAGCCTCCCAGGCGGTCAGCCCTCGAGTTGTTCGAGCAGCGCCGGGAGGTCGGCGATGGAGTCGATGACGTGGTCGGGCACCGGCCCGAATTCGTCGCGTTGCAGGGCCACGAGCGCTTCCGGCCGGAATTTGCCGGTGCGGACGAGCACCCCGATCAGTGCGGACGCCTGGGCACCGAGCACGTCGTTGTGCATGTCGTCGCCGACCATCACCACCTGGGTGGGCTCGAGGTTCATGACCTCTACCGCCGCGCGGAAGCCGAGTGGGGACGGTTTGCCGATCGCCCGGATCTTGCGCCCCGACGCCTTCTCGAGGCCCTCGAGGTAGACCCCGGTGTCGATGGACAGGCCCTGTGCCGTCGACCAGATCATCGAGCGGTGCATGGCGACCACCGGCACCCCGTCCATGAGCAGTTCGAGCACCTTCGAGAGGGTGTGATGGGTGAAGACCGGACCCGCGCCGCCGAGCACCACCACCTCGGCGGCGGCGGGATCGTCGGTGATGTCCACCCCCGTCATGTCCTCGGCGATCGGGCCCTCGTTGAGCACCCACGCCCGCTTGCCCGGATAGGTGCGGGCGACGTATTCGGCGGTGAGCTTGGCCGCGGTGAGGATCTCCTCCGGTGCCACCTCGAAGCCGCAGGCATCGAGCGCCTCGGCGATCTCACCGCGTGAGCGGGAGGTCGTGTTGGTCAAGAACATTCGCGCATATCCGCGATCGGCGAGCGTCCGCACCGCCGCGACCGCACCCGGCAGTGCCCGCCACGACGTGACCATCACACCGTCGATGTCCAGCAGCAGCCCGTGCGTCATACCTCAAATCTAGGACCCCGCGGGTGAACATGCCCGTCGGCGGTCGCCGAGCGCGGTGACCGGCGATGGCATGCTGGGCGCATGCGTACGGTCACCGAACACCAGCGCGTCGTCGCGGCACTGTTCCCGGCACCCGAACCGGTCATACTGCCCGTGCCGGCGGCCCTGGGCCGCGTGACCGCCGTCGACATCGCCGCCCCGATCTCACTTCCGGGGTTCGACAACTCGGCGATGGACGGTTTCGCGGTGCGCGCCGCCGACGTCGCCGCGGCGAGTACCGCGCACCCGGTCCGGTTGCCGGTGGCCGCCGACATCCCGGCCGGCCGCGTCGACCCGCCGCCGCTGGCACCACACACCGCCCACCGCATCATGACCGGGGCGCCGATGCCGCGCGGCGCCGACGCGGTGGTGCCCGTCGAACTCACCACGTCGACCTTCATGACCTCGACGTTCACCGACTCCGGCGATGTCGTGGGCACCGAGGTGACGATCACCGCCGCGGTGCCGCCGGGCAAACATCTGCGCCCGGCCGGTTCCGACATCGTCGCCGGCGAGCCCGCACTGCCCGCGGGCAGCGAGCTCGGTGCACCACAGATCGGGCTGCTGTGCAGTCTGGGACTGTCGCAGGTGAGCGTGCTGCGCACGATGCGGGTGGCCGTGCTCTCCACCGGCTCCGAGCTCGTAGCACCTGGAATGCCGTTGCGGCACGGGCAGATCCACGAATCCAACGGGGCGATGCTGACCGCCTCGGCGATCGAGGCGGGCGCGAGTGCGACCCACGTGCACTTCGTCCCCGACGACACCACCCAATTCCGGCATCGGCTCGACGAGATCGCCGCGGACGCCGATCTGATCATCACCTCCGGCGGCGTGAGTGCCGGCGCCTTCGAGGTCGTCAAGGAGGCGCTGGGGATGACCGGCGGCGTGGAATTCGTCAAGGTCGCGATGCAGCCCGGAATGCCGCAGGGCTGCGGGCATTACCGCGCGCCGAACGGTCGCACGGTGCCGATCGTGACGCTGCCCGGCAACCCGGTCAGCTCACTGGTGTCCTTCGAGGTGTTCATCCGCGATCCGCTGCGCGCGGCGATGGGGCTGCGGCGCCGACGCGAGCGGCTGCGCGCACGGTTGCACACCGATCTCACCTCTCCTGCGGGCAAACGCCAGTTCCAGCGCGCGATCTTCCTACCGGACCCGCACGGCCCGCGGGTCACCACGGTGGGGCCGCCCGCGTCACATCATCTGAGCAATCTCGCCCGCGCCGAGGCCCTGGTCGACATCCCCGCCGAGACGGTGCGCCTCACGGCCGGCGACGAGGTCGACGTCATACGCCTGCGATGACCGTGCGGCCCAGATGGGCCGTGCACCCCGCCCGCTAAGCTGTACGGACGCGGCAACCGGCCGCACTGACGACGTCGGAGAGGAAGACTGTGGCGAGGCGCCCGCGCGAGGACGCACCAGACGGACCTTCTCCGGCACTGTCCCCGGCACATCTGGTCGCCCTGGCCCGCGAGACCATCCCCCCGGTGCACCCGGCGGGCGTGCCGTTCGTCGCGGCCGCATCCGCGGTTGCTCTTCTCGGCCGTCATCACCGGTGGATCCGGACGCCGGCCGCACTCACCGCGGGCGCCTGCGCGGCATTTTTCCGGCATCCCGCCCGGGTGGCCCCGACCGATCCGCACGCCGTGGCCGCCCCCGCCGACGGCACCGTCAGCCTCCTCGACGAGGCCGTCCCGCCCGCCGAGTCCGGACTCGGCGACGCGCCCCGGCCGCGGGTGTCGGTGTTCTTGTCGCTGTTCGACGTCCACGTGCAGCGCGTACCGATCGCGGGCACCGTCACCTCGGTCACCCATACGCCGGGACGGTTCGTCTCCGCCGATCTGCCCGATGCCAGCGACGTCAACGAGCGCACGACGATGACCATCCACACCACCGCAGGCACGGACCTCGCGGTCGTGCAGATCGCCGGCCTGCTGGCGCGGCGCATCGTATGCCACCCACGCGTCGGCGACGAACTCTCGGTCGGCGACACCTATGGCCTGATCCGGTTCGGGTCCCGCGTCGACGTCTACCTGCCGCCCGGCACCACGCCACTGGTGCGGCTCGGTCAGCGCACCATCGGGGCCGAGACCACACTCGCCGTCCTCGACGCGGCCGGTGCCCGTACCTCGCCCGCAAACACTCGATGAGTCCACGCGCCGACCGTCCCGCCGCGCCCCGCCGCTTCCCCGCGCGCGTCGCGGGGCGCGGCGGCTCCCCGGCCGAACGGTCACGGTTGCGCCGCCAGGCGTCGGCGGGCCGGATGTTCGTGCCCTCGGCGCTGACGATCCTTGCGATCTGCGCCGGTATGACGGCCATCCGAGTCGCCGCCAACGGCAACATCAACGCGGCACTGGCCCTGCTCGTCGCGGCCGCGCTGCTGGACGGGATCGATGGGCGGGTCGCCCGCCTGATGGGCGCCACGACGAAGATCGGCGCCGAGATCGACTCGCTGGCCGACGCCATCAATTTCGGTGTCGCCCCGGCCTTTCTGGTGTATCTGATCCTTCTCCACGGCGCCGACATCGGCTGGCTGATCGCACTGATCTACACGTGCGCGATCGTGTTGCGGCTGGCCCGGTTCAACACCCTGCTCGACGACGATGCCGCCCCGGCCTACACCCGGGACTTCTTCATCGGCGTGCCCGCACCGGCGGCCGCGATCGGGGCGCTGGGTCCCATCGGGTTGCTGCAACAGTTCGGTTCGGGATGGTGGACGTCGCTGCCCGTGGTGTGCGTGTGGTTGATGATCGTCGCCTTCCTCGCCGTCAGCCGGGTGCCCACGGCCTCGTTCAAGGCCGCGAAGGTGTCACCGCGTGCGTTGCCGGGGCTGCTGATCCTGGTGGCCGCCTGCGGCGCACTGCTGCTGACCTTCCCGTATGTGCTGATGGTGATCGGCATCGCCGCTTACGCGCTGCACATTCCCTTTGCGTGGCGCAGCCGCCGCTGGGTGGCGTCGCGGCCCGAACACTGGGACGCACCGCCGCGCGAGCGTCGAGCCGAACGCCGTGCCCTCGCCCGCGAGACCCCCGGGCGGCGCGTCATCCCGCGCGGGCGGCCGGCCATGCGGAAATCGCAGGCGCGACTCGGTCTGCATCGGCCGGCTGCGGCGACGCGACCGACGACACCTCACCACCCGGACAGGCCCGACGCGTGAGCGCCCGGCTGACGCTGACCGCGCGCCTGAATCCGTCGGCCGCCGACGCCCGCCGCGGGATCGTCCGCGTGCATCCCGAAGCGCTGACCGCGCTCGGGCTTCGCGAATGGGATGCGGTGAGCATCACCGGGGCGCGGGCGACCGCAGCGGTCGTCGCGGCCGCATCCGCCGAGTCGTCGACCGGCACGGTGCTGCTCGACGACATCTCGTTCTCCAACGCAGGGGTGCGCGAGAACGCCCAGGTGGTGATCGGCCCGGTGCAGGTCCAGGCCGCCACCCGGGTGCTGGTGACCGGCTCGGCGCTGGCGACCCACGGCGTCGACCCGACGACGCTGCGCCGCGCACTGCTGGGCAAGGTCCTCTCCGACGGGGACACCGTGTCGCTGCTGCCCCGCGACCTCGGCCCCGAATTGACCGCGAGCGAGGCGGTGGGTGCGCTGGCCCGCTCGGTCGGCATCACCTGGACGACGCAACTGCTGACGGTGACCGCGACCGAGCCCGGCTCGCCGGTCAGTGTGCAGCCGAACACCGCGGTCATGTGGGGTGATGGCGTCGGCGCTGCCCTCGCCGACACGAGCGCCCCGGCTCCGACCGCAGCCCAGGGCAGCCGGCCGACAGACGACGGCAGTTATCCGAGCCACGCCGTCGGCACGCGGCCCGTGCGGCCGGTCGCCGAGCTGGTCGGCGTCGACGATCAGGTCGCGAAGCTGACCGAATGGCTCCGGATCACCCTTGACGAACCCGAGGTGCTGCGGACCCTCGGCGCGGCACCCCGACTCGGGGTATTGCTGACCGGACCGCCCGGTGCCGGCAAGGCCACGCTGGTGCGGGCGGTCGCGTCCGGGCGTCCGCTGGCCGTCGTCGACGGACCGACCGCCGGCGCACGGGAGGCCACTGCGCGGTTGCGTTCGATCTCCGATGCCGTCGCCTCGCTGCGGCCGGGTGGCGGTGTCCTGCTGATCACCGATGTCGAGGCGCTGCTGCCGGCCGCCGCCGAGCCGGCCTCGACGCTGATCCTCGACGTCCTGCGTGAGGCCCTCACCGGTGGCCCGGACGGCACCGGCACGATCGCGCTGATCGCCACGACCGCCGAACCCGCAGCCATGGACACCCGGCTGCGGGACCCACAATTGTGTGACCGTGAACTGTCCATCGGGCTGCCCGATGCGGCGCTGCGTGCCCGCCTGCTGGCCGCCATCCTCGCCGGCGTACCCACCGACGGCGACCTCGAACTCTCCGAAATCGCCTCTCGCACACCAGGTTTTGTGGCCGGCGATCTGGCGGCCCTGGCCCGCGAGGCGGCGCTGCGGGCCGCGGCGCGGGTGACCGCGGCGCAGTCACCGGAGTCGGCGCCCGCATTGACCGGAGCCGACCTGCGCGGCGCGGTCGGGGTGATCCGCCCGGTGTCGCGGGCGCAGACGCCGGAGGTGTCACTCGGATCGATCACCCTCGACGACGTCGGCGACATGGTCGAGACCCGGCAAGCCCTCACCGAGGCGGTGCTGTGGCCGCTCGAACATCCCGACACCTTCACCCGTCTCGGGATCGATCCGCCGCGCGGCGTGCTCCTCTACGGCCCGCCCGGTTGTGGCAAGACCTTCGTGGTCCGTGCGCTCGCCGCCTCGGGCCGGTTGTCGGTGCACACCGTCAAAGGTGCCGAGCTGATGGACAAGTGGGTCGGCGCCTCCGAACGCGCGGTCCGCGACCTGTTCGATCGGGCACGCGAATCGGCGCCGTCGCTGATCTTCCTCGACGAGGTCGATGCCCTCGCCCCGCGGCGCGGGCAGTCGTCGGATTCCGGGGTCTCCGATCGGGTGGTGGCCGCACTGCTCACCGAACTCGACGGGGTCGAACCACTATCGGATGTGGTCGTCGTCGGCGCCACCAACCGCCCCGACCTGATCGATCCCGCACTGTTGCGGCCCGGCCGCCTCGAACGACTCGTGTTCGTCGAGCCGCCCGACGCCGCGGCCCGCGCCGCGATCCTGCACGCCGCCGGACGCAATGTGCCCCTCGCCGCCGACGTCGACCTCGACGAACTCGCCACCGACCTCGACGGCTACTCGGCCGCCGACTGCGCGGCGTTGCTGCGGGAGGCCGCCTTGTCGGCGATGCGCCGCAACATCGAGGCCGCGACGGTCACCGCCGGCGACGTCACCGACGCGCGCACCCGGGTCCGGCCGTCACTGGACGCGGCTCAGGTGGCGGATCTACGCGCCTACGCGCAACGCCGATCGGACTAGTGACACTCGGACCGGCCGGCGCTCACGTCGAGACGTGATAGAAGACCGAGGTGACGCCGGCCGCGGCCTGTGGGGTGATGCCGAGGGTGACGAAGTACGTCTTGCCGTCCTTGGACGCCGACAATCGGACGACGGCCTGCCCGCCCTCGGTCGTGCGGCCCTCCTCCGTGTAACCCACGTCGGTGAGGGCACGCACCGCCTTGTCGATCGGATTGCCCGCGTTGGCCGGTGCCTGCACCACCACGTTCCACTCGTCCTTCGATCCGTCGCCGGAGATGACCTGCCCGTCGATCATCGGCACCTGTTCCGACGGGAAGTCGGCCGGCACGCCCGCACGCCGCGCGGGGGCGTCGTCGGAACATCCTGAGAGAAGCAGCGTCAGCACGGTGGCGACGATCGCGCAAAGGACCGGCGCCACGACTCTGTCGAACCGGGGCATGACCGCAACGGTAAGGTAGTGACCGCCGGTCGCGTCCGGTGACACACCGTAGGCGATGCCGTTCGGGCCGACCGTTCGTCCGACTCCCGCGACCACCCCGCCCGACCGACCAGAGACGGAGTGCGCCCCCTTGCTCACTGTGCTGATCGCCCTGGCACTGTGCGCGCTCGTGGCGCCCGCAATCATCAGGTGGGTCGGCACCACTGGCTTCTACATCCTGGCGCTCGCACCACTCGGAGGCCTGATCTGGGTACTGACCCACTGGCCCGACTCCCAGCGCGCCCCACCCACCGAGACGCTGGAGTGGGTGCCGTCGCTGCACATGAACATCGTGATGCGGATGGACACCCTCTCGGCGATCCTGTCGGTGCTGATCCTCGGCGTCGGCACGCTGGTCCTCTGCTACTGCGCCCACTACTTCGACGACGCGCGTCCGCGTGTCGCGATCTTCGGCGGCGAGATGATCGCCTTCGCCGCAGCCATGTTCGGCCTGGTGACCAGCGACAACATGCTGGTCCTCTACATCTTCTGGGAACTGACGACCGTGCTGTCGTTCATGCTCGTCGGCTACTACCGAATCCGTGCGACCTCGCGCCGGTCGGCGACGCAGGCGTTGCTGGTCACCACCTTCGGCGGGCTGGCGATGCTGGTCGGCATCATCATGCTCGGCGAACGTACCGGCAGCTATCTGCTCAGCGATCTGCTCGCACATCCGCCGGCGGCGGGGATCTACGTCGACGTCGCCGTCGTCGCGCTACTCGTCGGCGCCCTGAGCAAGTCGGCCATCGTGCCGTTCCATTTCTGGCTGCCCGGCGCCATGGCCGCCCCCACCCCGGTCAGCGCATACCTGCACGCCGCGGCGATGGTCAAGGCGGGCATCTACCTCATCGCACGCCTCGCGCCGGCGTTCGCCGGCCTGGCGAGCTGGCAGGTCATGGTCATCGGTCTGGGGTCGTTCACCATGCTGCTCGGCGGCTGGCGCTCGCTACGCGAACTCGACCTGAAACTCGTCCTGGCCTTCGGCACCGTGTCGCAACTGGGCTTCATGTCGGTGCTCATCGGCATGGGCGACGCCAACGTGGCGATGGCCGGACTGACGATGCTCGTCGCACATGCGCTGTTCAAGGCGTCGCTGTTCATGGTCGTCGGCATCATCGACCACACCACCGGTACCCGCGACATCCGCAAACTCGCCCGCCTCGGTCACCGGGCCCCGGTACTCGCCGCGATCGCGGCGGTGGCCGGCGCGAGCATGGCGGGTCTGCCGTTCACGCTGGGCTTCGTCGGCAAGGAGACCGCATTCGGGACCGTCTGGGACACCGGATCGCTGCCGCCGTGGCAGGCCGAGACCGTCGACATCGTGCTGCTCGTCGGCTCTGTGATCACCTTCGCCTACACCTGCCGGTTCCTGTGGGGGGCATTCGGCCGCAAGGTCCGCACCCTGCCGACCCGGCCGGTCGCCAAGATGCACCCACCGGCCCCGATGTTCCTGGTCCCGCCCCTGCTGCTCGCTGCGCTCGGCGTCGTCGCCGGGCTGTGGAGCGGTTGGCTGGGACACTGGTTCGAGCCCTACGCGCGCACCCTGCCGGACTACGGCCACGAACTCGAGCACCTCGCGATGTGGCATGGCTTCGGACTGCCCGTCGTGTTCTCGATCGTCGTCATCGTCGGTGGGGCGCTGCTGTTCGTGGTCCTGCGCCGGCTGCGCGACCTGGTTTTCGGGTCCCGTCCGCTGGTCAACGCCGACCACATCTACGACGCCACCCTGCGCGGCGCCGACACCCTGTCGCTGATGCTGACCCGCAGCACCCAGCGCGGGTCGCTGCCGATCACGCAGGGCGTCATCTTGTCGACGGTGATCATCCTGCCCACCGTGGTGCTGTTCCTGGGGAACCGGAACACGTTGGAGCCCAAGGGTTTCGACTCGGCCACCCAGTTGGTCATCGGGGTGATCATGGCGGCGGCGGCGGTGGCCACCATCGTCCTGCGCAACCGGCTGGCCGCCACCCTGGTCGTCGGCGTGACCGGCTACGGCTGCGGCATGCTGTTCGCCCTGTACGGCGCGCCCGACCTCGCACTCACCCAATTCCTGGTGGAGACGCTGACCCTGGTCATCTTCGTGCTGGTGCTGCGCAAGCTGCCCGCCGAGCCCGAACCCCGCCATGCGACCGGTTTCAAACCGCTGCGCGCGGCGATCGGTGTCGCACTGGGTGTCTCGATCGTGCTGATCGGCATGTTCGCCGCGGCGGCACGCTCCGAGCAACCCATCAGCGTCGACATCCCCGCGGTCGCCTACAAGTTCGGGCACGGCGCGAACGCGGTGAACGTCCTGCTCGTCGACACCCGCGCCTGGGACACCCTCGGTGAGGTGTCGGTGCTCATCGTCGCCGCCACCGGCGTCGCATCGATGGTGTTCCGCAACCGCCGCTTCGGTGCGGCGCCGCGCATCGCCGACGCCACGCGCCACTTCGGCATCGCCACCGACGATGACGACGACCCGATCCCGCCGGATCGCACCACCTGGCTCCGCGGCAGCGAATTCCGTGATCCCCGGCACCGGTCGATGGTGCTCGAGGCCACCACCCGGCTGGTCTTTCCGACGATGGTGGTGGTGTCGGTGTACTTCTTCTACGCCGGGCACAACTCGCCCGGCGGCGGTTTCGCCGGCGGCCTGATGATGGGGCTGGCCCTGGTGTTGCGTTACCTCGCCGGCGGCCGCTACGAACTCGGTGAGGCGCTGCCCGTCGAACCGGGAACCTTCCTCGGCGCCGGACTGCTGATCTCCGCGTCCACCGCGGTCACCTCGATGTTCCTCGGCGCCCCCTCGTTGTCCTCGGCCGTCTTCGAGATCACCGTCCCGGTCCTGGGCCACATCAAACTGGTCACCGCACTGTTCTTCGATCTCGGTATCTATCTCATCGTGATCGGGCTGGTACTCGACGTGCTGCGCAGCCTCGGCGCCCGCCTCGACGTCGAGGGTGGTGGTGCGTCGCCCCGTCGGCTGCGCACCCGCAAAGCCCGCCAGGACGGGGCGCGCAAATGAGCGTGAACCTCGGCCTGCTCGTCGTCATCGCGATCCTGATCGCCTGCGGTGCCTATCTGCTGATGGAGCGCAGCCTGGTGCGAATGCTGCTGGGCCTGCTGCTGGCGGGTAACGGCATCAATCTGCTGATCCTGACGCTCTCCGGCGGTATGGGCAACCCGCCGATCATGGGCCGTTCGTCGGCGGCGCGCGGCCACGACGCCGACCCGCTGGCGCAGGCGATGGTGCTGACCGCGATCGTCATCACGATGGGAGTGGGTGCCTTCATCCTCGCGATGGTGTACCGGCTGTTCGTACTCAACCGCGACGACGACGACGTCGAGGACGACACCGAAGACATCAAGGTGGCCACCGGATCGCGGTGGACCGCACCGGACCGGGACCGCAGCGACGACCCGCTGACCGGCGCCGACACCAGCGCCGGCGACTTCTTCGACGACGAGGGCAACCCGCTGACCGAGGAGCAATACATCGCAGCGCACCGCGAGAAGATCGAGACCGACCTCATGCCCGCGGACTCCGACGTCATCGACGAACTGGGCGGCGACGAACCCGGCGGCGACGAACCCAGGGTCGACGTCGTCGACGTGATCGACACCGGCACGGCGTACGACGATGACGGCGAAGGCGACGATGACGGCGACGGCTCGGGGGGCCGCCCATGATCCCGCAGGCCTCCTGGCTGCCCGTGCTGATCACGCTGCCGACCCTGACACCGATGCTGGCCGCAGCGCTCACCCTGTTGCGGGGACGTGGTGCGATCTTCCAGCGGGTGGTGACGGTGTCGGCACTCATCGTCGCGCTCACCGCGTCGTGCATGATGCTCTACCTCACCAACGTCCACGGCACGTATTCGCTGGCCATCGGCGGCTGGGACGACAAGGGACATCCCAACGGGCCCTTCGGGATCACGCTGGTCGTCGACCAGCTTGCCGCCCTGATGCTCGTGGTCTCGACGCTGGTGCTGTTATGCGTGGTCGTCTACGCGATCGGCCAGGGTATCCGCGACGGCACGTCCGATCAGCCGGTGTCGATCTTCCTGCCGACCTATCTGATCCTCTGCGCCGGCGTGTGCAATTCGTTCCTCGCCGGCGACCTGTTCAACCTGTTCGTCTCCTTCGAGGTGCTGCTCGCGGCGAGTTTCGTGCTGCTCACCGTCGGCGCGACCGGCGACCGGGTACGCGCCGGCGCGTCGTACGTGATGGTCTCGATGGTGTCGTCGCTGATCTTCCTCGTGGGGATCGCCTTCGCCTATGCCATCACCGGCACCCTCAATCTGGCCGAGATGGCGTTGCGCCTCGACCACGTCCCCGACGGCACCCGCAACGCGTTGTACGCCGTGCTGCTCGTCGCCTTCGGCATCAAGGCCGCGGTCTTCCCCTTGTCGACGTGGCTACCCGACTCCTACCCCACCGCCCCGGCCCCGGTCACCGCGGTGTTCGCCGGATTGCTGACCAAGGTCGGCGTGTACGCGATCATGCGCACGCACACGCTGCTGTTCCCGGGCGGATCGATGGATTCGGTCCTGCTGGTCGCGGGCCTGCTGACGATGCTGGTCGGCATCTTCGGTGCGATCGCCCAGTCCGACATCAAACGTCTGCTGTCGTTCACCCTGGTCAGCCACATCGGCTACATGGTGTTCGGGATCGCGTTGTCGTCGAAGATCGGGATGAGTGCGGCGATCTACTATGTCGCCCACCACATCCTCGTGCAGACCACGCTGTTCCTGGTCGTCGGACTCATCGAACGCCAGGCGGGCTCGGCGTCGCTGCGGCGCCTCGGCGGCCTCATCGCGAGTCCGGTGCTGGCCGCGCTCTTCCTCATCCCGGCACTCAATCTCGGTGGCATCCCACCGTTCTCGGGCTTCCTCGGCAAGGTCGCACTGATCGAGGCGGGCACCGCGAACGGGTCGGTCCTGGCGTGGGTGCTGACCGTCGGCTCGGTGGTGACGAGCCTGCTCACGCTCTACGTCGTCGCCCGTATCTGGACCAAGGGTTTCTGGCGCCCACGGGCCGACGCCCCCGAGGGTGAGCTCTCCGACACCGTGCCGTCGGCGTTGATCGACGAGCGGGCCGACATCGCCTTCGACGACCGCGCCGACGTCGGCCGGATGCCCCTGACGATGGTGGTGCCGACCGCGCTCATGGTGGCCGTCGGTCTGGCCCTGACCGTGTGGGCGGGCCCGATCTTCGGGTTCACCGACCGTGCCGCCTCCGACATCATCGACCGCAACGTCTACATCGGAGCCGTACTCGGGAGTCACCGATGAGTGAGAAGCGACCCGACCGGATCGCCCCGGTCAAACCCGTCGGCAAGGGCCCGGCCAAGCGGCTGGTGATCAACATCGCCCGCTACTCGGTGCTGTTCTTCGCATGGACGACGGTGCGGGCCTGGGTGTGGCTGCACACCCGGCTGCGGCTACCGCGCAGGCTGGGCGGTGACGGTCGCGAGGCCGCCGTCCGGCTGTGGTCGATCGCCTGGCTCGCCTTCGTGTGGGTGCTGTTGTGGGGCAACGTGTCGTGGGCAAATATCATCGCCGGGTTGGTGCTCGCGATCGTCATCGGGCTGGTCCTGCCGCTGCCGCGCGTGCCGGTCGAAGGACGAATCCATCCGGTGACGGTGTTCCTGTTGATCTGCCGTCTGATCGTCGACTTCTTCGTCTCCAGCGCGCAGGTGGCCTGGGTGGCCGTCCGGCCCGGCCGACCACCGCTCGGTGCGGTGATGCGGGTACGGCTGCCGATCAAATCCGACATGGTGCTGACACTGGCCGTGGACTACCTGAATCTGGTGCCGGGCACGATGGTGCTCGAGATCGACCACCGCCGCCGCATGCTGTATGTGCACGTATTCGATGTCCGCTCGGACAAGAAGGTGCGTCACTTCTACCAGCAGGTGGCGTTCGTCGAGAAGATGTTCATCAAGGCCTTCGAGCGCGACAGCGAATGGCAGCCGAGCCCGTATCACGGCATCGACGACGACTACCACCGCGTGCGATGAGCCCAGCCACGGCCCCGCAAGCGATGACCCCGAAAGGAGGTCGGCGATGACCGTCGTCTGGTACTTCGTCGCCGCAGCCCTGCTCGTCTCCGCCATGTTGGTGATGGGACGAATCCTGTTGGGGCCCACCACTCTTGATCGATTGGTGGCGCTCGACGCGCTGATCGCGCTGTGCATGTGCGGGCTGGCGGCATGGGCCGCCTACAGCGGCGACACCACCGTCGTGCCGGGTATCGTCGCGCTGTCGCTGGTGAGCTTCGTCGGGTCGGTGGCCATCGCACGATTCCGGGTCCGGGACGATCAGGCATGATCACCGACATCGTCAGCGCCATCTTCCTCATCGTCGGTTCACTCATGGCCGTCACCGCGGCGATCGGGATCCTGCGTTTCCCCGACACCCTGTCCCGAATGCACTCGGCCACCAAACCCCAGACCCTGGGGCTGCTGATGATGCTCATCGGCGCGATGGTCGGCATCGGCGGTTCCGACAGCGTCACCAACGCCGACATCGGCATGCTGATCCTGGCCGGGTTGTTCGCGCTCATCACCGCACCGGTGGTCGCGCACCGCATCGGCCGCCTGGTCTATCAGGAGCAGCGCGCACAGGACGGCCTGATCGCGCGCGACCAGATGGAACAAGGCGACCGGGACTAGACCGGACCAGACGCGACCGGGCCCGCTACTCCAGTTCGCCGACCACCGACGCGACCACCGCGCGCAGGTCATGGGTCTGCGCGTACACGGCCCGCTGACGCTGATAGCTTGTGCCGCGCTCGATGATCCCGGCCACCCGGTCGAGTTCGTCGAGGCAGCCGAGGTCGGCGGCCACCGGTTCGAGCCTGCGCACGATGTCGGTGAGGTCGTCGGTCACCAGCCGCTCGTTGCACTCGGAGTCGAGGATGATGATGGCCTCGAGTCCGTATCGCGCGGCGCGCCACTTGTTCTCCTGCACCAGCCACGGCGCCATCTGCGGCAGCGTCTCGCCCGCCGAGAGCCGGCGGTCCAGGTCGACGACGAGGCAGTGGATCAGCGCCACGATCGCCGACAGTTCGTCGAGGTTGGTCATCCCGTCACACACCCGCACCTCGATGGTGCCCAGATGCGGTGACGGCCGGATGTCCCAGCGGATCTCGTTCAGTTGATCGATGATCCCGGTGGTCTTCTGGTCGGCGACGAATCCCTCGAACTCGCCCCAGGTCTCGAACTGGAACGGCAACCCGGCAGTCGGCAACTGCTGGAACATCATTGCGCGGTTGCTGGCGTATCCGGTGTCCTGGCCTGCCCACATCGGCGACGACGCCGACAGCGCCAGCAGATGCGGGTAGTAGTTCAGCAGCGACGACAGGATCGGCAGCACCTTGTCGCGATGGTCGATCCCGACGTGCACATGCAGTCCCCAGATCAGCATCTGCCGGCCCCACCACTGGGTGCGTTCGATCAACTCGGCGTAGCGATGGCCCTCGGTGAGCAGCTGTGTCGACCATTGGGCGAACGGATGGGTACCGGCGCCGTAGAGGTCGACGCCGAGTTCGTCGACGACGCCGCGCACCGCGTGCAGCGTCGACGACAGGTCGGCCATCGCGTCGGAGGTGGTGCGGCAGATGCCCGTCACCAACTCGACGGTGTTGCGCAACAACTCTTTGTGAACCTTGCCGACCAGCTCCGGATGCCGGCCACCGAATTCGGCGAACACTGCGGCCGCCGAATTCGACAGGTCGCCGGTGACCTTGTCGGTGAGCGCGAACTCCCACTCGACGCCCAGCGTCGGGGCGGGTGACCCCCGGAATTCGATCGGGGTGATGAGAGGCATGGCTTCACCGCCTCGGTGTCAGGTGGTGGTCGGGGTCAGGTGGTGGTCGGGTCGGGTGGTGGTCTACTCCCCGGCCTTGATCACACCGCAGGCCAGCCGTCCGCCGCCGTCACCGGTCTTCATGGTCTCCTCGTCCGGGCCGGGCTGGCCGTTGGCCGAGTACCGGCTGGGGATGTTGGCGAAGTTGTCGGCGTTCTCGTGGATGATGATCGTCTTGTCCGACACCTGTGCGAGCTTCACCGCCGCCGTCGACGTCGTGGTGGTGCCGGAGCCGTCGGGCAGGATGTTGATCGAGATCAGGTCGCCACTCGACGGATGTCCGGTGTGCCCGTCGACCTGCAGGTGCGCACCGGCCGAGACGAACTTGTCGCCGGTGTTGCAGGCACTGCCGGCATGGATGTGCATGGCGTGGAAGCCGGCCGGGATGCCGCTGCCCGCCTTGACGGTGACGGTCACGCCCAGCGCCGACCCGCTCGGCTTGAACACGGCCTCACCGATCTGCTTGCCGTCGGTGCCGATCAGCGTGGCGGTGCCGTTCTCCGAACTGCTGGCCGGGATGTTGTCGGCGTCGACCAGTCCGCCCTGCGGCGCCTGATTGCCGGTCTGCACTGCGGGAGTGGTGCCCTTGTCGGTGGTGGTGGGCTCGTTGGGAGTACATGCGGCCAGCGCCAACCCGACGGCACCTGCCGACGCGAGCACCGCCAGCGCACGGAAGGTCTGAGAGCCTGATTTCGAATTGACGGTCATCTCGCTCCTCGAGTGATGGGTGATGGAACACAGTTCGGCCGGGCCGCTCGCTCCCGGCGCCGGGTGGCCCGTGGTCCGGTGTCAGCGCCGTGGGCCTGCGCACTGAAGTATGCGGGATCGATCCGGTGCGTACCGGCTCGGGGGTGCGCGCCGGCCGTCGCACCGTGACCCGCTGTCACCGTCGCACCGCGACCCGCTGTCACCGTCGCACCGCGACGACCGCGACACCGCCGGCGCACCGAGTGAACGAACTCGCCATGTTCGCCCGGGAATCGACGGAATAGTCGTTGTCGAGGGCCTGTGCGATCTTCTGGGCCTGCGCCTTTTGTCCCGGAGTCGAGTACACGATGGTGTTCTCGGTGAAACCACCCTGGCTGTAATTGCTTTCGGAGGTGATCCCGGCCGTCGTGAAACCCTTGCTCTTCAACTGGTCGTCGACCACTGTGGCCAGGCCGTTGACGGTGCCCGCGTTGATCACGCATACCTTCGCGGAGTTCGTCGCCGACGATTGCGTCGGGGCGGGCGCAGCCGAGGTCGGTGCGCCCGACTGCGCGGCTCGTAGCTGCGCCTCGGGATTTTTGCCCGAGGTGGCCGCCGAGTGCCATCCCAGTCCCACGCACACGATGGCGACCGCAAAGAGCAGCATGGCGCCGGCCCGCAGTGGCAGGCGATTCGACTCGCGATCAGCATTCATCACCGACGACCTTAACGCACATCCGCAACGCACCTGCCCCGTGTCGCCGGCGGCCCGGGGCTCGCGGCGTCCACTGCGGAGGTGACTTGCCCTAGGTGATTTCGAATCCGAGCCGCCGCGCCGCGCGCGCCTTCTGACGGGATGCGCGGAGTCGGCGCAGTCGCTTCACCAGCATCGGATCGGCCGCCAGCGACTCGGGCCGGTCGACCAGGGCGTTGAGGATCTGGTAGTAGCGGGTCGCCGAGAGCCCGAACAGTTCTTTGATCGCCTCTTCCTTGGCCCCGGCGTACTTCCACCACTGCCGTTCGAAGGCCAGAATGTCGTGCTCGCGGCGCGACAACCCGTCCGGCCCGACCGCGTTCGGGTCGGTGGCCTGCGAATCGGCGGTGTCCGGGGCGGTATCGGATTCGCGACGTTGCTCCTGCTGTTTGCTACGCGCTGCTGCGCCGTCCATCTCGCTCCCTCGACGATCTCGCTGCGACCTCACACACCACCGGCTTCGGCGACCCCGGCACACGATCCGGTTGCGTTTGCCTCCGGAATCACAGCGGTGTGGTTCGTGAATATCTAACCACGCACAGCACCGGCGAACGCGGCGTGACTCGCGGGCGGGGCCCGAGTCTGTGTCTCCCCCGGCGAACCCATCTGCCTTCCGGCCCATCTGTCGCCGCACAGTAATCTGTCGGTCATGGCAATTCTCCCGATCTGCATTGTCGGTGAACCCGTGCTGCACCGCGTGACCGAGCTCGTCGAACTCGACGACAGCGGGCGGCCGTCGGAACAGATCGTGACGCTGCTCGACGACATGTACGAGACGATGGACGAGGCCAACGGCGTCGGCCTGGCCGCCAACCAGGTCGGCGTGGGCAAGCGACTGTTCGTCTACGACTGTCCCGACGGCGAAACGCGCCGGTCGCCGACCCGCCAACGCGGTGAGGTCATCAACCCCGTACTCGAGACCTCCGAGGTCCCCGAGACCATGCCCGACCCCGACGACGACGACGAGGGCTGCCTGTCGGTGCCGGGTGAGCAGTTCCCCACCGGTCGCGCCGACTGGGCGCGCGTGGTGGGTATCGATCGCACCGGCGCCGAGGTGGTGATCGAGGGCCACGGGTTCTTTGCCCGCATGCTCCAGCACGAGGTCGGTCACCTCGACGGCCATCTCTACGTCGACGTCCTCGTCGGCCGCAACGCGCGCGCGGCGAAGAAGACCATCAAACGCAACGGCTGGGGTGTGCCCGGGCTCACCTGGCTCCCCGGCGAACAAGCCGATCCGTTCGGCCACGACGACTGACCGGGCGTGTCGGTGACCGGACCCGGAAGCGACCTGGGCGCCTATCGCGGTGATCGGATCGTGGTGCGCTACCGGCTCGGTGACGCCGCGCCCGGGGATTGGCGCGACGCGCCCAATCCGCGTTCGGCGACGCCGGGCGGTCCGACGCAATCGGATGTGACGGGACACCTGCTCGACGACGGCGATCCGGTGCGGGTCGAACGTGACGGGACGGTCGAATCCATCCCGCGCGCCGCGATCAGCTCGATCCGGTTGCTGTCGGCCGTTCCGGTCCGCAACAGCGAGATCCGCGCACTCGAATACGCCGCCGCGCTGGCCTGGCCCGGTATCGAGCACGAGTGGATCGACGGGTGGCTGGTGCGCGCCGGTGGTGGGATCTCCCGGCGGGCCAATTCGGCCATCGCCCTCGACCGCTCGCCCCGGACCGATGCGACGACCCTGAGCGCCATCGAATCCTGGTACCGCACACGGCATCTGCCACCGCTGATCGCGGCGCCGGAACGACTGTTGCCGAGTCGGCTCGCGGGCACCCCGGCCTCAGGTGAGAACCACGTGCTGACAAGGGAACTCGCCGCCCGGCGGTCGGTGCGCGCAGACGCCGACGTCGTTCTGGCGCCGGGACCCACCACCGAATGGGTGCGCGCCTATCTGGGTCCCGACGCCGATGTCGACGCCGGGTCGGCGGTGGTGTCCGCATCGGCCGGCACCGATTCCACGGTCACCTTCGCGACCGTCGAGTCGGCCGGGCGTCCCGTCGCGATCGGACGCGGCGCGCTCACCTCTGCACCGGATTCACCGACCCGCTGGCTGGGGATCACCGCAGTGTGGACCGACCCCGGGCGACGCCGGGAAAGGCTGGGCGACGCCGTCCTCGCGACCTTGCTGGCCTGGGGCGCCGAGGCGGGCGCGTCGCGCGCCTACCTGCAGGTCGCGGCCGACAACGGGGTCGCCGGAAACTGGTATCGCGCCCGGGGTTTCACACTGCACCACCGGTATCGCTACCTCTCCCGGGAGCGCCCGCGGTGACCGAACCCACGCAACGGCGCAAGCGGGCGGTCATCACCGTGGCCACCGTGGTGGTCATCGCACTTCTGGGCTTGCTCACCTGGATGCTCGAGGACTCCGGCGACGACGCCGGGTCGACGACCCCGAATGCCGCCCCCGCCACCACGCAGGTCCCGGCCCGGGTGACCCGGACCCTCGCCCTGATCGACACCGGAGCGTGGCCGGAATCGGCCCACGCACCCGGTACCCGCGGCGGCATCGAGTTCCGCAACGGTGAGGGACGGTTGCCGCGCACCGCTTCTCGCGGCCGGCGGATCAGTTATCGCGAGTGGGACGTCAACCCGAAGAAGCCCGGGCATTCGCGCGATGCCGAGCGCATCGTCACCGGCGATGACGGCTCCGCGTGGTACACCTTCGACCACTACCAGACCTTCGTCCGGATTCGAGGACCGAACACGTGATCCCACAACCCGTTTCGCTCACCGGATTCCTCGCCGACGCCGCCGGCCACGGTTCCGCGGTCGGCCTGGCCACCACCGCACACGACCCGACACTGCGCCTGCCCGCCGGTTTTCGCTCCGTCCGGATCGAGGGTCCGCGCCTGACGACCCGCGACGACCTCTTCTCGACCTTCGCGCAGGAGTGGGATTTCCCTGGTTATTTCGGCCACAATGCCGACGCCTTCGACGACTGCATGCGCGATCTCGATCGGCCCGCCGGCACGACGGGCCTCCTCACCGTCATCACCGACGCGCAGGACGTCCTGACATCCTCGGCGCGCGCCTTCACCTGGTTCGCCGAATCCATGGTGTTCTATCGCGACCACTATCGCGATGTCGCAGATCCGCCCGCGGCCTTCGCTCTCTTGTTGATCACCTCGCCCGCGGCCCGGCGCGCCACGGCGGCCCGCTGGGCCGATGCGGGCGTGGCGGTGGCCGCGGTGGATCTGCGCGCCTGAACGTGTCACCGTGGCGGCCCCCCGCCGAGCGCCCGCGTCACTGCCCGGCCGCCCGGGCCAGGGCCGGCCGGAGCTGGTCGAGGACGTAGACGGTGGCCTTGGGTGCCGGCTCGTTGAGTCCGGTGATCTGCATCTGGTTCAGCATCGCGACGGCACCGGTTTTCACCGACGCAAGGTTGCGGTAGCCCGGCAGGCTCTCGAGTCGGGTACGCAAATCGTCTGTCTGCGTGGCCATCACGAGTAGGTCGGAGTTTAGCCAGGGAATGTTCTCGGCGCTGATCTGCACGCGCGGTTGCCCACTGGTGCGGCTCTGCTGGATCAGCCGGGGCGCCATCGTCAGGCCGAGCGAGGCGAACAGTTTTCCCGCCCCGTCATTCGGATCACCGAGCACCGAGATCTGGTCGGAGCCATACATGTAGGCAAAGGAATAGGTCTTGCCCTTCAGTCCCGGATACTCGTTCGCGATGGCGCCGATCTTGCCGTCGACACCGGCGATGATCTCCTTGGCCTTATCCGGTTGATGCAGGATGGTGCCCATCAGCGTCACCATGTCCGGCCACGGGTCCACCTGTGCGCCGCTGATCTTGTCGATGGTCGGGGCAAGCTCGGTCAGCTTGTCGAAAACCCCACTCATCGAGGCGAATCCGGGTGCGACGATCAGATCGGGCTTCAGGGTGGCCACGGCGGCGACGATGTCGCCGTTCGGGTCGAGCGGCGTCGAGTCCGCGAGTTCGGTGCCGTACCACGGCGGAAGCTGATGGGCGGTCGTCTGGATCGCGTCGTAGTAGCCGACCGGCTTGCGCCCGAAGGACAACAGCACATCGGTCCACTGCCCGCCGAGGGTGACGATCCGCTGGGGTGTGTGCGGGATCGTCACCGATCTCCCGTCGGGCAGGTTGAGCTGCACCGAGCCGCCCGCATCGTCGTCCGCCGGCGCCGAACACCCGGCGACGACGGCCACGATCAGGGCCGCGAGGACGGCGGTCAGTATCCGGATTCTGCTCACTACCCCTCGCGTTCTCATACCGAGCACGGCACCATCGCGTAGGCGGCGATCACACAGACACTTTCGTTGGAGAGCTTCCATTTGTCGTCGAGCCATATCCATTTCATCGGCTTGTATCGAGAGCCGTTGCCCACCAACGACATCTGCAGTTGCGCTGTCTGCGTGGTGGCGTTGACGGCCACCGGACCGACGATCTGGTAACTGAAGCCGGCATCGGGATAGGCCGCCATCAGTCGCGCCACCGCGTCGACGGATGTCAGCGCCCGCTGCCCACCCTGCAATTCGGCTGCGCGCGCCGTCCGGGAGGCACCGGTGTTCATGGCCACCTTGACCTTGGTGGTCAATTGCGCAGCGGAGAGCGCCGCGGGCGCGGCGCTCTGCTGTGCGGGGGCCTGCGGCGCGGTGCTCTGCTGTACGGTGCTCTGCTGTACGGAGGCGGCGGTCGGCGCCACCGCACCGGCTGCGGGCGGGACTGCCTCCGTCGGAGCCGGCTCGGGCGTCTGGCCGGCCGGCGCCTGCGGTGTCGTCGGTCCGGGCGCTGCCGCAGCCGCGGCCGCCTGCGGGCTCGGTGCGCCGAGGTTCACGACGGTCGGCTGGGCCGCCGTGCTCTGCAGCCCCCCGCGATTGTCGGCGACGAGCAGTCCGACGACGCCGATCGTCACGATCAATGCCGAGGTGACCGCCGCGATGCCGGCCGAGGCCAGCACCGTCGGCCAGTTCAGGGACGAGCCGGCGGCCTCGCCCGACTGGTCGGCCGCCGCATCATTCCCGGCGGTGTCTTGTGTAGTCGGATAGCTCATTTCGAGTCGACCTGCCAGTACGCCTGGGCTTTGACACCCTTCTTCCCGAGTCCGTACTCCGTCCGGAACACCTGCGCCACGGCTCGAGTGGCCACCGAATCCAGTGCAACCCAGCCGAAGTGATCGGGTTGCGGGGCCGCCGCGGCGCGCACCGCGTCGACGATCGCAGTCCCGTCGGCGCCCCGCTCGATCCAGTGCACGGTGTCCTGTGGACGCACCCTGATCGGCAGCTCACGATCGTCGGCGTGCGAGTACTCGAACCAGATCGTCGCCGCCCCGGGAGCCAGCGTCTCGCTCAACGCGTCGAGCAGCGAGTTGATCGCCGGCAGCGATGCGGCGTCGCCGGCGATCAGCCAGCCTGCCGGCGCCGGATTCCGAATCGTGAACTTGGACCCCATGAACGTGGCGCCGATGGTGTCGCCGGGCCGGACGGCGAGCGCCCACCGCAGCGCGGCGCCCTCGTGGACGGCGAACTCGATGAAGAAGGTGTCGGTGCCGGCGTCCGGGTCGACGATCGTGTACCCCCGCTGGTGCGCACTGCCGTCCGACTCGAACCAGAGCCGCACCCACATCGTGGGATGGATCGGGTGGTCGGCGAGCAGGCCACCGCCACGCAACCCGATCCGCAGGTAGTGGTCGGTGATCGTATCGGTACTGGTGACGGTGAACTCGTAGTCATCGGCGCGCAGCAGCTTGAGAACTGCCCCCTGCCATCCGCGCGACGCTGCTTTCTGGCTTGTCTCGGCCATGCCGAACGGCCCCTCTCCTCGAAATGTGAGGACAGGATAACCTAATCTCAGATCGGAGCCAACGGCACGATCCCGGGATGCCCGTCGAGGAAGTCCTTGGTGAACGAACAGACCGGGCGCACCCGCGCGCCCTGGTCCCGGATGTAGGCGAGGGCTCCACGCGCAAGTCGCGTTCCGAGTCCGTGGCCGGTGTATTCGTCATAGAGCACCGTGTGCAACACCGTGATGGTCCGCTGACCATCGGCCTCCTCGACCGAATAGCCCAGGACGCCGACGAGGTCACCGGCCACCCAGAGCTCGAATCTCTCCCGGGACGGATTGTGGACGACCTGCGAGATCTGCTGCAGAATCGACTGCGCCGACTGCGGCGGGCGGTGCCGGTGTTTGCGATTCATTGGTCCTCACCCCTCATCACGTCGTGCTGAGACGACGAATTGCGTCGCTCGGCTCCCCCCGAACGACAGATCCTCTCTGTGATCCCGATCACACAATACCCTACGGTTACGTAGGCGCAAGTCTTTCGCGCGCAAATTGCCTGTGAACAAAGCCGACACACACCCCGGCAACAGCAACGTGCATCAGCAACCAACGCCGGGCAGCCGACATCCGGCAGCCGGGTCCGGGACCTTGCGGGTAGGGTGGCCACTGCGCACAGTCGTGACGCAACGCTCATACAACTTCACCACGCGGGGGCTCCCACGTTCCGGGGGCTGAGATGGCGACTGGCGGTCGCCGACCGCCCGAACCTGTCCGGATAATGCCGGCGTAGGGAGATCGACCATGAAAACACGTGTGCCCACCGATGCCGCAACCACCGAGAATGCAGCCACCGAGAGCACGGTCGGGAGCGACATCCTCACCACCGGCCCGATCGAGGGCAGCACCAAACATCATCTCGAGATCGGTGACCTGCGAATCGGGCAGCGCCGCATCCATCTGACCAACGGTGAACATCTCGACGTCTACGACACGTCGGGGCCCTACACCGACACCGATGCCGTCATCGACGTCGACAAGGGGCTGCCGCGCACCCGCGAGTCGTGGCAACGGCCGGCACCCGTCGATGGGGCAGCCACCCAATTGGCCTGGGCCCGTGCCGGTCTCGTCACACCGGAGATGCGTTACATTGCAGCCCGCGAAGACGTCGAGGTCGAGCTGGTGCGCACCGAGGTGGCCGCCGGCCGCGCGGTGATCCCGGTCAACCACCGGCACCCCGAGTCCGAGCCGATGATCATCGGCAAGGCCTTCGCGGTGAAGATCAATGCCAACATCGGCAATTCGGCGGTCAGCAGCTCCATCGCCGAGGAGGTCGAGAAGATGGTCTGGGCCACCCGCTGGGGCGCCGACACCATCATGGATCTCTCGACCGGGTCCGATATCCACCTGACCCGCGAATGGATCTTGCGCAATTCGCCGGTCCCGGTCGGGACCGTCCCCATCTACCAGGCGCTGGAGAAGGTCAAGGGCGATCCGACCGAACTCACCTGGGAGATCTACCGCGACACCGTCATCGAGCAGGCCGAGCAGGGTGTCGACTACATGACCGTGCACGCCGGGGTGCTGCTGCGCTACGTGCCACTGACCGCCCGCCGGGTCACCGGCATCGTCTCCCGTGGCGGCTCGATCATGGCGGCCTGGTGCCTGGCCCATCACGAGGAATCCTTCTTGTACACCCACTTCGACGAGCTGTGCGAGATCTTCGCCCGCTACGACATCACCTTCTCCCTCGGTGACGGATTGCGGCCGGGCTCGATCGCCGATGCCAACGACGAAGCCCAATTCGCCGAGTTGCGCACCTTGGGCGAACTCACCACAAAGGCGAAATCGCATGGGGTGCAAGTGATGATCGAGGGCCCCGGCCACGTGCCGATGCACAAGATCGCCGAGAACGTACGGCTGGAGGAGGAACTCTGCGAACAAGCACCCTTCTACACGCTCGGACCGCTGGCCACCGACATCGCACCCGCCTATGACCACATCACCTCGGCGATCGGGGCGGCGATGATCGCGCAGGCCGGCACCGCGATGTTGTGTTACGTCACCCCGAAAGAACACCTGGGACTGCCCGATCGCGACGACGTGAAGGTCGGCGTCATCACCTACAAGATCGCCGCGCATTCAGCAGACCTCGCGAAGGGACACCCGCGCGCCCAGGAACGTGATGACGCATTGTCCAAGGCGCGCTTCGAGTTCCGGTGGACCGACCAGTTCAATCTGGCCCTCGACCCCGACACCGCCCGCGAATATCACGACGAGACCCTGCCCGCCGAACCGGCCAAGACGGCGCACTTCTGCTCGATGTGCGGTCCCAAGTTCTGCTCCATGCGGATCTCGGCCGATGTGCGCACCTATGCCGAGGAGAACAATCTGGTCACCGCCGAGGACATCGATCGCAAGATCGCCGAGGAGATGGCCGCCAAGTCTGCCGAATTCGCCGACGCCGGCGGCCGCATCTACCTGCCGATCGATGCCGGGAACCCGGCATGACCGACTCGCCGGGCAGCGAGGCCGGCTCGGCGGATACCGGCGATCCACCGCTGTTGCCCACGGCCGCACCGGGTTCGACGCCGGTCCGGGTGATGACGATCGCCGGCTCGGATTCCGGCGGCGGCGCGGGCATCCAGGCCGACCTGCGGACCTTTGCTCTGCTGGGTCTGCACGGCTGCGTCGCGGTGACGGCGGTGACGGTCCAGAACTCGTTGGGGGTGAGCGGTTTTCATGAGATCCCCCCCGAGGTCGTGGCCGCACAGATCGATTCGGTCGTCTCCGACATCGGGGTCGGTGCCGCCAAGACCGGCATGCTGGCGTCGGAGCCGATCATCGAAGCGGTCACGCACGCCTGCGTCGACGCCGGCATCGGCCGCGACGGCGCGGCACCCCTGATCCTCGACCCGGTGTGCGCGTCGATGCACGGCGATCAGCTGCTGGCCACCGAGGCGCTGGATGCGCTGCGCAACAAGCTGTTCCCACTGGCGACGATCGTCACGCCGAATCTCGACGAGGTTCGCCTGATCACCGGCATCGAGGTCGTCGACGAGTCCACCCAGCGCGACGCGGCGCGCGCACTGCACGACCTCGGTCCGCAGTGGGCGCTGGTCAAAGGCGGGCATCTGCGCGGCAGTGCGCAGAGCCCGGACCTGTTGTTCGACGGCGCGTCATTCGCCGAGTTCACGCATCCCCGCGTGGACACCGGCCACGATCACGGCGCCGGGGACACCCTCGCCGCGGCCATCGCATCCGCGCTCGCCCACCGCTACTCGGTCCCCGACGCGGTCGCCTTCGCGAAGACGTGGGTGACGCGCGGCCTGCAGGCCGCCTATCCGCTCGGCGCCGGACACGGCCCGGTGAATCCGCTGTGGCGGGTTCACCGGACGGCGGACGACGGCGTCGCCGTCCGCTAGCGTGGGGCCATGAGCTGGAACTACCTCATGGACATGGATGGCGTTCTCACCCGCGAGGAGCATCTGATCCCCGGCGCCGACGCCCTCATCGACGAGTTGCGCGACAACGGCATTCCGTTCACCGTGCTCACCAACAACTCGATTCGCACGCCGCGCGACCTGCGTGCACGTCTGCTGCGGACCGGCCTCGACATCCCCGAGGACTCGATCTGGACCTCGGCACTGGCCACCGCACGCTTCCTCGACACCCAGCGTCCGGGAGGTTCGGCCTATGTGGTCGGCGAGTCCGGGCTGACGACGGCGCTCCACGAAGTCGGCTATGTCATCACCGACGCCGACCCGGACTACGTCGTACTCGGGGAGACCCGGACATATTCGTTCGAGGCGATCACGACCGCGATCCGATTGGTCGAACGCGGCGCCCGGTTCATCGCCACCAACCCCGATGCCACCGGCCCCTCCACGCAGGGTTCCCTGCCGGCCACCGGCGCGGTGGCCGCGTTGATCTCGCGCGCCACCAATCGCGACCCGTACTACGTCGGCAAACCCAACCCGCTGATGATGCGGTCGGCGCTGCGCAAGATGGGCGCACATTCCGAACACACGCTGATGATCGGTGACCGCATGGACACCGATGTGATCTCCGGGCTCGAAGCCGGACTGCAGACGATCCTGGTGCTCTCCGGAATCTCCACCATCGAAACGGTCGAACTGTTCCCCTATCGCCCCACCCATGTCATCGACTCGGTTGCCGACCTCGTCGGCCACACCGACAACCCGTTCGGGACCGAACCCGAGATCCTGTGACCTGACGGCAACGGGCGGGCCCTCGGTGTACGAGGGCCCGCCCGTGCCGGACGGTCAGCAGCCTGCCGGACAGTCAGCAGCGTGCCGGACAGTCAGTTGCCGTGGCCTCAGTGTGCGAGAGCCTTGGACTTGAGGTGCTCGAATTCTTCCGGGGTGATCGCGCCCGAGTCGAGCAGCGACTTCGCATCCGCAATCTGTTGTGCCGGCGAAGTACCCGCGACGGTCTTGATGTAGTCGTCGGAATCCTTCTTGTATTCGACCGCAGCTGCCTGCGCGCGCTGGGCCATCCCCTGACCCTTGAACAACAGGTACGCCAGCGCTGTCAGATACGGGATGATGATCAGGAAGATGACCCAGACGGCCTTCGACCACCCGGACGCCTTGCGGTCTCGGAACAGGTCGGCGATCACGTACCAGAGGACGATCAGGTACGCCACAAAGGCGAAGATGATGACCATCGACCACAGGAAGTTCCAGAATGAACCCCACATCGGGATGCTCCTTAAACGATGAGTTGTGCGTTGTCAGTTTTCTGACCGTGCACAGCATGCCACACATTACGGGCCGGGTACCGGGTCCCGCGTCGGCGAATCGATCGCTCAGCGTCGCGTCAGCGTCAGGGAGAAGTCGCCGAACGGATCGGTCCAACTGGTCACCGGCCGCAACCCGGCGTCGTCGAGCTCCGCACCCAGTACCGGCAGTTCGAACTTCGTACTGATCTCGGTCCGGATCTCCGCACCCGCGGCCAGCGTCCACTCACGTTGCAGCACACCGAAGTACGCGTCGACGTCGCGGCGCGCGCGCAACCACATCTCGATGCGGTGCCGGACCGGATTCCACCGGGCGAGGTGGTCGAAGTCGTCGACGTACAGGCCGGTCGCGTCGAGCCCGGTCCGCAACACCTCGATCATGTTGCGGTTGAAATCCGCGGTCACCCCGGCTTTGTCGTTGTACGCGGCGACGAGACGTCCGGTGTCCTTGATCAGATCCGCGCCGAGCAGCAAGAAGTCACCGGGGGCCAGTGCACCGGCCAGTACGGCGAAGAACCGCCGACGGTCGGCGTCGGTGAAGTTGCCGATGGTGCCGCCGAGGAAGACCGCGACCCGCGGACCATCGGAATCGGGCAGCGTCAGATCGGGATCGGTGAAATCGCCTGCTGCCGGTGCGACGCCGATGCCCGGATAGTCACGCGTGAGGATCGCCGACGATTCGGCGAGGATCTCGGCACTGACATCGAGCGGGACATAGGTGAATCGGCGACCGGCGGCAGCGAACGCGTCGAGGAGCAGTCGTGTCTTCGTCGAAGTGCCCGAACCGAATTCGATCATCATCGATGCACCGGTGCGCGCGACGACGTCGTCGGCGTGGGCACGCAGGATCGCGGTCTCGCGTCGGGTCGGATAGTACTCGGGCAGCCGGGTGATCTCGTCGAAGAGTCTGCTGCCGCGCTCGTCGTAGAGCCACTTCGTCGGCAGCACCGGCGGAGCACTCCACAGGCCGGCGAGGGCGTCGGCGGCGAGCCCGTGAGCTGCGCCCGAACGAGTCCCGGAGGGTGCGCCGACCGTCACCGCGCCAACCTCAGTCCGGCGAAGACCCAGCGCGAGGCGGCCGGGAAGAAGTTGCGATAGGTGAGCCGCTCGTGGCCGCGGGGGGTGACGGCCGACGCGCCGCGCAGCACATGCTGATCGGACATGAACTTTCCGTTGTATTCGCCGACCGCCCCGTTGGCCGGTACGAAACCGGGATAGGGCAGGTATGCACTCGCCGTCCATTCCCACACATCGCCGATCATCGCCGAGCCGACCGAACGTGGGTGACATCGGTCCGGATCTAGCAGCTCGCCACGATGGTCGTGAACCCCCGATGCTGCGGTCTCCCACTCGAATTCGGTGGGCAGGCGTGCCCCGGCCCACCGGGCGAACGCATCGGCCTCGTAGAACGAGACATGCACGACGGGTTCGGCGGGCACGAGGCGACGCCGTCCCGACAACGTGAACGTCGACCACTCGCCGTCCTCGCATCGCCAGTAACCCGGTGCGTCCCAGCCGGTCTCGCGGATCTGCGCCCATCCGTCGGAGAGCCACAGTTGCGGGCGCCGGTAGCCGTCGTCGGCCATGAATTCCAGCCAGTCGGAGTTGGTGACGGGCCGTTGCGCGATCTCGAAGTCCTCGAGGAACACTCGATGGCGGGGTCCCTCGTTGTCATAGGAGAAGCCGCCACCGAACTCGGTGCCCACCTCGACGACCCCGCCGGGCACCGACCGCCAGGTCATCGGGCCGGGCGTGGTCGGCGAGTCGAGATCCCGGTCGACGTAGACCGGCCCGGGCTGCAGCGGGATCGTCGAGAACAGGTGCTTGATGTCCATGAGCAGCAATTCCTGGTGTTGCTGTTCATGATTGCAGCCGAGCTCGACGAGGTCGAGGGCGTCTTCGTCGAGCGACCCGCGCGACAGTGCGTCGGCCATCGCCGCGTCGACGTAGTTGCGGTAGTGCGTGACGTCGTCGGCACCCGGCCGGGTCACCAGCCCACGGTCGGGCCGCGGATGTCGTTGCCCCACCGCCTCGTAGTAGCTGTTGAACAGGTACCGGTAGGTGTCGTCATAGACCACATACCCCCGATCGCGACGGAGAACGAATTCCTCGAAGAACCAGGTGACATGTGCCCGGTGCCATTTGGCCGGACTCGCCTCGGTCATCGACTGTGGCGTCTGGTCCTCGGCCGACAATCGCGACGCGAGCAGATCGGTGAGCTCGCGGACTTCTCGGAAGCGTTGCGCGAGTGTCTGATCGGTACCGGAGTCCTGATCAGTACTGCTGTCGTGATCGGTTCTGCGAGATATACGTTCGGTGATGCTCACTGGAGATCCTCCCGTGGCGTGCGGACGCGGGGAAACGTCGGACCCGCGCACTCCCATCGTTGGCGACGACGACCCGACTGTCAACGGCCCCCGCGGAACAAGCTGGCCCGACGGTCAGGACCGCCCCTCGTCCTCGTCGTCGACGACGTGGACGGCGGCCTCTTCTGCACCGGCACCGGCACCGGCGATCCCCCAGTCCGCGGCCACCGAATCGGCCTCGTCGTCGCGCACGTCGCCTTCGTCGGGAGCGACCAGCCGGCCGGCCCGGCGGTCACCGACCTGATCGGTGTCCTCACCGAACTCCGGGTCGGCGTCGGACTCGTGTGAGCGCCAGTTGCGGTGCTCGTCGGCGGCGATGTCGTCGAGCGGATCGCTCGCGCCGACGTCCGGTCGTTCCTCGGAGAGTTTCTCGTCGAGGGTTTCGCCCTCGCGCATCTCCTGCGTCGTCAGACCGTGTTGCGCGCCCTTGGGTTCGTAGTCGGGCGGCGAGTAGCCCTCGTCGAGGACGTCGTCGACGCCACGATCGACGAGCGTGTCCTCCGAGGGCAGCTGATCGTCGGGGTCGAGGCTGTACTCGCCGTCCGAGCCTTCTGGGGTGGTGTCGTTCTCGTAGCCGCTCACCTTTTCAACGATGCCAGGCGAGCTCACTCGTGGCCACCGCAGTCGGAAACTTCGGCCGGGCGGCAAGGCTACGGACGCGTGACGCTTTTGTGAAATGGATCACGATCGGGCGCGCATTCGGTCACAATGTCGGGGTGATCGAGGAAATGCAGGACGAAGCCCGGTCCTTGCTCTTCGCGGGCGACTTCGAGCAGGCGCTGGCCGAGTTCTCGGTGCTGCGGGAGATCCGGTCGCGGCGCGAGGGACCGTATTCACCGATGTATCTGTCCAATCTCCACGACTCGGTGCGCTGCATGTCGGAGCTCGGCCTGTGGGCCGACGCCAGCGGCCTGTGCCGGGAATTGCACGGCAAGTATGTCCGCACACACGGACGTGGCGAGTCCGACACCGTCGACGTCGCCAAGCACTGGGCGTGGGCGCTCGTGCATCTCGACGACTACCCGCCGGCCGTCCGGCTCTACCTGCTGACCGCCGACGCGCTCTGGGACGTCGATCAGGACCAGGCCCGCCGACTACTCGGCGCGGCGCTGGCCCACCGGCACGGCCTCGATCCCGAATCCCTGGTCTCCCCCGGCGCGATCGACGGGGTGGGCCTGCGTCACCCCGACGGCGTACTGGCCCACCTCGGCGTGTTGCGATCTCATCTGCCCGACATCGACGGCGCCGCGTTCGACCGCACGACGATCGACGGGTTGGTGGCCTGAGCCGGCGCTCGGGAAAGCGCCGGCGCTCGGGAAATTCTCAGACCGCCGACGACCGTGTTCGGCGTGGCCGCGGCAGGTAGTGATCGGCGGCGTAGGCGCCGGCGTTGGCGAACCCGACCGCGAGCAGTCCCGCGATGAGCGCGAGCGGGAACTCGTAACCGTTGTCGGGATTCCAGAATCCGTGGTCCCAGTGCACGGTGGCGATGGCGCCGATCATGTCGATGATCAACAGGATCGAGACCAGGGGCAAGGCGAGCCCGAGGATGAGCAGAATGCCGCCCACGAACTCGACCCACGTCGCGTAGTACGCGGAGAACTCCGGCCACGGAGCGCCGACCGACGTGAAGAAGTCCTTGGTGGCGCCGATTCCGTTGGTGTGCAGCTTCTGCCAGCCGTGCATGATGAAGATGAATCCGAGGATCACCCGGGCGATCAGGAGCGCGATGCTTCGGAGCATGTTTCTTCCTTACTGTCGGTCTTGAAGTTTCGTTGTCGGGTGCAGCTTCGGTGTCGGTGGCAACGTCGGTGCCGGTGGCAACGTCGTGACGACGCCCAGAGCTGATGCCGGCGGCGATTTTTCGACCAGCGGTCCGCTCACCGTACGGGTATGCGTGTCGAGATGTCATGCCCCCGCATGATTCGGCGGGTACTGTGAGTGTCCGCAAGTTCGGCTCCCGAGGCGGGGCCCGACACGCGATCGTCACCAACAAGGAGATGTGAGTGCGCGGAAAGTCGGCCAGGACGTCGCGACAGCCCCTCCTCGGGGCGCCGGCCGATGAGCTGGACCCGTATCTCCCCGCCAACGGCAACCTCGGGTACCGCATCTCGCGGTACGACCTCGAGCTGGCATACCGGGTCACCGGCAATCGGCTCGAGGGCACCGCAACCCTCACCGCGACCTCCTACGTCGACCTGACGCGCCTCTCGCTCGATCTCGCCGGGACGCTGAGCGTCACGCGGGTCAGCGTCGACGGCAAACGGGTGCGTTACTCCCATCGCAACAAGAAGCTGACGATCGTCCCCGATACGCCCATCCCACCGGGCGGTGCGATGACGATCGTGGTGCGCTATCACGGCTCGCCCCGGCCGATCCGCGGTGCATGGGGTGAGGTCGGCTGGGAAGAACTCACCGAGGGTGCGTTGTGCGCCAATCAGCCCAACGGCGCGGCGTCGTGGTTCCCGTGCGACGACCATCCGGTCGCCAAGGCCACCTACCGAATCGCGATCACCACCGACAGCCCGTATTTCGCACTCGCCAACGGAGTCCTGGAATCCAAGCGCGTCCGCGCGGCGCAGACCACGTGGGTGTATCAGCAGATCGAGCCGATGGCGACGTATCTGGCGTCCATCCAGATCGGTCCGTACAAGAAGGTCTCGCTGGCCACCGGACCGATCCCGGTCGACGCGGTGTTCCCGGCGCGCTTGTCGAGCAACCTCAAGGTGGATTTCGCCCGGCAGGTGGACATGATCGACGCCTTCGTCGAGATGTTCGGACCGTATCCGTTTCCGCGGTACACCGTCGTCGTCACCGACGATCCGCTGGAAATACCCATTGAGGCGCAAAGCTTTTCGACATTCGGCGCCAATCATTGCGATGGCACGTCCCGATCCGAGCGACTCGTCGCCCACGAACTCGCGCATCAGTGGTTCGGCAACTCGGTGACGCTGGCCCGGTGGCGCGACATCTGGCTGCACGAGGGATTCGCCTGCTACGCCGAATGGTTGTGGAGTCAGCGGTCCGGTGGGCGCAGCGCCGACGAGTGGGCCCGGCACTACTACGCGAAACTCGCGGCCACCCCGGTGCGCGTGACCCTCGCCGACCCGGGGCCACGAAAGATGTTCGACGACTGGGTCTACAAGCGTGGCGCGCTGACCCTGCACGCGCTGCGGTTGTCGATCGGTGACGGCAACTTCTTCGCTCTCCTGCACCGCTGGACCGACAAATACCGCTACGGGTCGGTGACCACCGAGGACTTCATCGCCCTCGCGGCCAACCATTCGCCTGCCCCACTGCAGGAACTGTGGCGGGACTGGCTGTTCACCCCGGAGTTGCCCCCGTACCCCGGCGCAGCCTGAGCCTCCCGGACCCGCTGAATCCCGCGCTCGTGCGTCAGCCCCGCAGATATGCGATGACCGCGTCGTATCGCGGCAGCAGACCCGCGTCGCGGGCCTCGAACAGGCCCGGCGCGGCGGTATCCTTCGCGGATAGTTCATAGTCCAGCCGGGTCCCCTCGCGCGCGAGGGTCGGCCAGTCGATCGCCAGCTGCGGATCCATCGGATCGATCCCGTGTTCGGCACCCGGGTTGTAGCCCGTCGAGCAGAGGTAGGTGACCGCCGAGTCGTCGGCGAGTGCACAGAAGGCGTGCCCGAGTCCTTCCGAGAGATACACCGCACGCCGGTCGACGTCGTCGAGGAGGACGGTGTCGTGGGCGCCGAATGTCGGTGACCCGACCCGGATGTCGACGATGACGTCGAGGATCGCCCCCGCCGCACAGGTCACGTATTTGGCCTGGCCCGGTGGGACGTCGGCGAAGTGCACGCCGCGCAGCACCCCCGCCGCCGACACGGAGAGGTTGACCTGCGCGAGGTCGAAGCGGTGGCCGATGGTCTCGGCGAGCACATCGGCCTTGAACGCCTCGGTGAACACCCCGCGGGCGTCGCCGTGCAGGACCGGCGACAACTCCCACGCACCGTCGATGGACAGAGGTCGAACCTTCACGCGAATCCCTTTCCGCGGGCCAGTATTTCCAGTAGATAATCGCCGTACCCCGACTTGCGCAGCCGTTCCGCGCAGACCGCGAGCTCGTCGTCACCGAGATAGCCTCGGCGCCAGGCGATCTCCTCGGGAACCGCAATCTTGAGCCCTTGCCGCTGTTCGACTGTGCGCACGAAGTTTCCGGCGTCGAGCAGGGAGTCGAAGGTTCCGGTGTCGAGCCACGCGGTACCCCGCGGCAACACCGTCACCCGCAGTTTGCCGCGCCGCAGGTACTCGGCGTTGATGTCGGTGATCTCGTATTCGCCTCGCGCACTGGGAGTCAGCCGACGCGCGATCTCGACGACCTCGTTGTCGTAGAAGTACAGCCCCGGCACCGCGTAGTTCGACTTGGGCGCAGCGGGCTTCTCCGCCAACGAGATCGCCGTACCCGACTCGTCGAATTCGACGACGCCGTAGGCGCTCGGGTCGGCGACCCAGTACGCGAAGATCGCACCGCCGTCGACGTGGCCGAAGCCTTGCAACTGCGACCCCAGACCCGGCCCGTAGAAGATGTTGTCGCCGAGCACCAGCGCGACCGAATCCTCGCCGATGTGGTCGGCGCCGAGGGTGAACGCCTGCGCGAGCCCGTCCGGAGATGCCTGGGTCACATAGCTCAGCTCGACGCCGAACCGACTGCCGTCGCCGAGCAGCCCCCGGAACAGTTCCTCGTCCCCCGGTGCGGTGATGATGAGGATCTCCCGGATGCCGGCCAGCATCAGCGTGGACAGCGGGTAGTAGATCATCGGCTTGTCGTAGACGGGGACGAGTTGTTTGCTCACCCCCTGGGTGATGGGGTGCAGCCGGCTACCGGTGCCCCCGGCCAGGATGATCCCGCGCATGCAGACAGGGTAGCGGGCCGATGTGGAGCTGCCCCGGTATCGTCTACGTCGTCCCACGCAACCGCGCGGACACCGACCCGAGACTCCCGCGGGGACGACGAGAGGGGCTGAGCCCGATGCGCGTGCTGGTCACCGGCGGCGCCGGATTCATCGGCGCGAATTTCGTGCTGCGGACACTCGACCGGCGACCGGATGTGCGAATCCGGGTCCTGGACAAGCTGACCTACGCGGCCAACCCGGACACCCTGGCCTCGGTGAGCGATTCCGTCGACCTCGTCGAGGGCGACATCGCCGACGCCGCGCTGGTCGATCGGCTGGTCGGCGAGACGGATCTGGTGGTGCACTTCGCCGCCGAGTCGCACAACGACAACTCGCTCGCCGATCCGTCGGCGTTCGTGCAGACCAACCTGGTCGGCACCTACACCCTGTTGGAGGCGGTGCGCCGGCATCGGGTGCGCTATCACCACATCAGCACCGACGAGGTCTACGGCGACCTCGACCTCGACGACCCGGCCCGCTTCACCGAGGCCACGCCCTACAACCCGTCGAGCCCGTACAGCTCGACCAAGGCCGGCAGCGATCTGCTGGTGCGCGCCTGGGTGCGTTCCTTCGGCGTGGCCGCCACCCTCTCGAACTGCTCCAACAACTACGGGCCGTATCAGCACGTGGAGAAGTTCATCCCCCGCCAGATCACCAACGTGCTCTCCGGGGTGCGCCCGCGCCTCTACGGCGACGGCCGCAACGTGCGCGACTGGATTCACGTCGACGACCACAACGATGCGGTGTGGACCATCATCGACAAGGGCCGGATCGGCGAGACCTATCTCATCGGGGCCGACGGCGAGGTCGACAACCGCACCGTCGTCGAGACCATCCTGGAACTGCTCGGCCGGCCGCGCGGCGGGTTCGACTTCGTCACCGACCGCCCCGGTCACGACCGCCGCTACGCCATCGACTCGACTCGCTTGCGTACCGAATTGGGTTGGCGGCCTGCCTATGTCGACTTCCGCTCGGGCCTGGCCGCGACGGTCGACTGGTATCGCGCCCACCCCGACTGGTGGCAGGCGGCCAAGTCCGCTGTGGAACAGAAATATTCGACCACCGAGCAGGTCATCGGCTGAAGGTGACGCCCGGGCCGCTCAGCGGGTCCGCAGTTCAGCGCCCGCCTGCCGTGGCAGCCGCGCCACCGCGATCAGCGATGCGAGCGCGACCGCGCCGGCCACCAGGAACGCCCAGAAGTACGTGCCGGATGCGGTCGTGTCGCCGGTGATCGCGGCACCCAGACGCACGCCCACCGCGGCCACCGCCACACCCAGGCCCGAGGCGACCTGCTGAACCGTCGCCGCGACGGTGTTGGCTGTGCGCCGGTCGGCGACGTCGATGGTGGCGAATCCGATCGTCGAATATGCGGTGAGGGCCGTCGACCGGAAGACCCCGCTGACCAGTGCGACGACTGCGATCAGCCACGCGGGCGTCGATGCCGTCGCGCAGCCGAGCGCCACCGCGGTCGCGGCGAGACCGAGCGTCGAGACGCCGAGCACCGTGCGGAAACCGAAGGCGTTGAGCAGTGGCGTCGTTGCGGGTTTGATCCCGACGTTGCCAATGAACACGAACATCACCAACACACCCGAGCGCACCGGCGACCACCCGAACGCGGTCTGCATCATCAGTGGCATCAGGAACGGGATCGCCATGACGACCATGAAGAATCCGGCCATCCCGGCCTGCGAGAGACCGAACACGCGGTTGCCGAGCAGCCGCAGATCCACGACCGGCGTCGGAGTGCTCAGCAGGTGCCGGCAGGCCAGCGCGCACAGGATCACCGGCGCCGCGATCCAGGCCGCGATGATCCCGGCTCCGGCTCCGGTGTCGGCGATCAGATGCGCCGCCCACAGTGCGGTACCCAGTCCCCCGCCCACCACGGCCACGCCGACCCAGTCCAGCCGACGCGGGGGGCCTTCGACGTCGTCGGGCATGATCCGCCACGCGACGACGGCGGCGACGACTCCGAGCGGCACGTTGACCCAGAAGATCCACTCCCAACTCAACTGCTCGGCGATCACGGCGCCGATCAGGGGGGCCACCACCGGGGCGAGCAGACCCGGCCAGACGATGTACGACATCAGCCGCAGCACATCGGTTTTCGCGGCCGAGCGGAGGACCACCTGGCGGCCGACCGGCACCATCAGTGCGCCGCCGACACCCTGGACGACGCGGGCGAGGACGAGCCATCCCAGCGACGGTGCGAAGCCGCAGGCCAGCGAGGCGACGGTGAAGACCACGATCGCCGTGGTGAACACCGTCCGTGCGGTCCACCGGGTGATCAGCCAGCCGCCGACCGGGATGAACACCGCCAGCGCCAGCAGATAGGCGGTGATCACCACCGAGATGGCGGTGGGCGGCTGGTTCAGCGAATGGCCGATGAGCGGTGCGGCTGTGGTCACGACGGTCGTATCGAGCATCTCCATGAAGAAGCAGCCGGCGACGAGGAAGGCGCGGGAGCGTTGCATGCGAATTAGAGTAGACGCAACGTTGCGTCTACTGCAAGAGCCGGGCCCGCTATCCTGATGCTCGTGACGCAGCACCGGGGAAATCGGTATGGACGCAGCGAGGACGCCCGCGCCAAGGTTCTGCATTCGGCCGACGACCTGCTCGCGGAGGTGGGATTCGCCGCACTCACCATGGAGGGGATCGCCCGGCGTGCGGGGGTCGCCAAGCAGACCATCTACCGGTGGTGGCCGACCAAGGCCGACGTACTCCTCGAGGCCCTGATCACCGACGCCGACAAGAGGCTGACGATGCCCGACACCGGGGCCCTGGCGGGTGACGTGCGGGCGGCGGTGCAGCTGCTGGCCGCCCTGATGGCCGATCCAGAGGAGGGAAAACTACTGCGCGCCTTGCAATCCCACTCCGAACTCGATCCGGGCTTCGCCGCGAAGTTCGAGTCCGCATTCCTCGTCGGTCACCGCGAACGCGAGAACGCACCGCTGCGTCGCGCCATCGACCGCGGCGAACTGCCGTTGGACATCGACCTGACACTCGCTCGCGCCACCCTCTACGGGCCGGTGTATGCACTGCCCGTCGACCAGCTCACGCCGGACCGCGTACGCGCCATCGCCGACCGGTGGCTCGCCGCGGTCGGCGTGCGGCCGAAGTGACGGCCCCTGCGGTGACACGACTCCCGTTTTCAGTCATCTCGTCATGTACCGATGTCCCACGACCTGGGGTTTTGCGGCTGCGCTACTTCGGAGATGACTGAAAACGGGCGAGCACGGCTCAAGCGGCACCGAGACGAGATCGCCGAGGACGGTACCGCAGGATCAGCCGAAAGCGTTGTGACACAACATCAGTTTCCGTCGTATCCGCCGGGATTGTTCTCCTGCCACCGCCAGTAGTCCCGGCACGCTTGCACCACATCGAGTTCTGCTCGCCAGCCCAGCTTTTCGGCGGCCTTGTCGGGTAGGCAATAGGTGGCCTGGACGTCACCGGGACGGCGCGGGGCGTCGACGGTCGGGATGTGGATGCCCGACGCGGCCTCGAAGGCGGCGATCAGTTCCAGCACGCTCGACGGCCGGCCGGTGCCGAGGTTGAAGAACTCCAGTCCGGGGCGGGCGTGCTCGATCGCGGCGAGATGACCACGGGCGAGATCGACCACGTGGATGTAGTCGCGTAGTGCGGTGCCGTCGTCGGTGTCGTAGTCGCGGCCGAAGATGCTGACCTGCGGCAGTTTTCCCGATCCCACCCGCGCGACGATCGGCATGAGGTTGTTGGGGATGCCGTGCGGATCCTCGCCGATGCGGCCGGACGGGTGCGCGCCGATCGGATTGAAGTAGCGCAGGCCGATCAGCCGCTTGTCGGGCTCGGTCAGCGAGTAGTCACGCATGATCTCTTCGCAGATCCGCTTGGACTTGCTGTAGGGATTGGGCAGATCGATGCTCGTGCGCGAGGTTTCGACGAACGGCAGATCGGCCTGCTCGCTGTAGACGGTGCCGGTGCCCGAGAACAGGAACGTCGGGATGTCGAAGCGGCTCAACATCTCGAGCATCACCAGCGTCGAGTTGATGTTGTTGAAGTAGTACTCGAGCGGTTTGGCCACCGACTCGCCGATCGCCTTGCGGGCCGCGAGGTGGATGATCGCGTCGAACGGCCCCGTATCGGCGATGGCGGCGGCCACCGCCTCCCGGTCGGTGACGTCGATCTTGACGAACGGGACGTCGGCGGCGGCCAGTTCCCGGATCCGCTCCACCGCGACCGCACTGGTGGCCGACAAGTCGTCGAAGACGACCACCTCGTGGGCGGCGCCGGCCAGCTCGACGGCCGTGTGCGAACCGATGTAACCGGCTCCCCCGGTCAACAGAACACGCATGGGCACCAGACTATGGCACGCGAATCGACCCGAGTTCGGGCGCCGTGTCCGGCTTGGCCGACTCGCCACCAAGTAGTTGTAGTTCTACAATTTTTGTATGCCTACAACGACTGCGTCGACGGAGCTGACTCCCCGCCGCAAGATGATCATCCTGGCGACCTGCTGTATGAGCCTGCTGATCGTCTCGATGGACGCGACCATCGTGAACGTCGCGCTGCCGTCGATCCGCACCGACCTGCACGCCTCGGTGTCGTCGCTGCAGTGGGTCATCGACATCTACACCCTGGTCCTGGCGAGTCTGCTGATGCTCTCCGGCGCCACCGCCGACCGCTTCGGGCGCAAACGCATGTTCCAGACCGGGCTGGTCATCTTCGCCGTGGGGTCGCTGGCCTGCAGCCTGGCGCCGTCGGTCGCCGTCCTCATCGTGGCGCGCGCCCTGCAGGCGATCGGCGGGTCCATGCTCAACCCGGTCGCGATGTCGATCATCACGCAGGTCTTCGTCGAACCCAAGGAGCGCGCGCGGGCGATCGGCATGTGGGGTGCGGTCGTCGGCATCTCGATGGCGCTCGGCCCGATGATCGGTGGCGCGCTGATCGACCTCATCGACTGGCGCGCGGTCTTCTGGGTGAATCTGCCGATCTGCGCGGCCGCCATCGTGCTGACCGCGATCTTCGTCCCCGAATCGCGTTCGCCGGTCATGCGTACCCTCGACCCGCTCGGGCAGCTACTGGCCGTGGTGACCCTCGCCACGCTGGTCTACGGACTCATCGAGGGGCCGGTCCACGGCTGGGCGTCGGCGCCGACGATCACGGTATTCGCCGTCGCCGCAATCGCTTTCGTCGGATTCATCGTCGCCGAGCGGCATCACGACGATCCGTTCATCGATCTCCGGTTCTTCCGCAGCGTACCGTTCTCGGCGGCGACGATCATCGCGGTCTGCGCCTTCGCGAGCTGGGGCGCGTTCCTGTTCCTGATGTCGCTGTATTTGCAAGAGCTCCGCGGGCTCTCGGCCATCGAGACCGGCGCGATGCTGCTACCACCTGCGGTCGCGGTGCTGATCTTGTCGCCGCTGTCGGGGCGGGCGGTCGGCCGCTTCGGGACCCGGCCGTCGCTGGTGTTGGCGGGTGTGGCGATGCTCATCAGTTCGGCGTTGATGACGACCATCGAGGCCGACACGTCACTGCTGGTCATCGCGATCATCTTCGCGGTGTTCGGGGTGGGCTTCGGCGCCATCAATCCACCCATCACGAACTCCGCGGTCAGCGGGATGCCGCGCAGTCGCGCCGGCGCCGCCTCTGCGGTCGCCTCCACCAGCCGTCAGGTCGGCGTGAGCGTCGGCGTGGCGCTGGCCGGAAGCATCACCGGTGTCGCGGCGGCGGGTATCGGACCGGACTTCGCCTCCGCCATGCACCCGATGTGGATCTTGGTGGTGATCTTCAGCGCCGTCATCCTGGTCCTGGGCGTCGTCTCGTCGACCGGGTGGGGTCGGCGCACCGCCGCCGACGTCTCACGTCGCCTGATCGAACCGGAGACCGTCGATGCCTGAGCAGGGCCATGTGCCTGAGCACGACCGCGGCATGCCCGCCGACGAACTCGCCGACGAGGTGTGGCAGGCGATGATCGGTCTCGTCTTCGATTCCCGCGAGCCCTGGCGGCGGGCCGTCGTCGCGGCGGCCGGCCTGCCCTTCAGCCGGATTCGCGTCCTGCGGCGGGTCGCCGAGCGCCCGATGGCGCTCAAGGACATCGCTCTGGCCACCGCGATGGATGCGCCGGCCGCCTCGGTGGCGGTGTCGGATCTGGAGTCGGCCGGTTACGTTGTGCGACAAGTCGGTACGGCCGATCGGCGCAGCAGGTACGTCCATCTCACCGACGCCGGGCGCGTAATGCTCGATGCCGTGCGCGCGGTACCCGATCCTGCTCCGCCGCAGCTGCAGACCGCGACGGCCGAGCAGCTACGTCTCATCCGGGAGGTGTTGGCGCAACCGGGCGGCTCCGGTGCCCGATGAGCACCACGGCCAGACACCCCAGCGCAGCACCGATCCCGACGACGAACATCTCCGGATAGGTGACGCCACCGAAGGTCTGCGAGATCCATGCCAAGACCGCCGGCGCCGCGAAGCCCAGATAGGTGACGCTGTAGAACACCGCCGTCAGGCCGGCCAGGTCGCGATCACCGGCAATCCGCTGGACCTCGAGCAGGCCGGCGATCAAGGCCATGCCGTATCCGCAGCCGAGTACGGTCGCCGCGACCAGCGACAGCCAGATCGTGAGGACGTGGGCGGCCAACGCGGCCAAGCCCATTCCGACGGCGAGCACCACCAGTGCACTGACCGCGCCGCGGGCCGAGTTCGGGTCGTCGATGCGCCGTCCCAGTGACTGGATGGCGAACCCGGCGGCCAGACCGAGCACACAGCACAGCGCGGCGAAGGCGATCGGCGCTCCCGAGGTCCGCGCCGACATCAACGCCGGGATCACCGCATACGCCGCGCCACACGCACCGAACACCCACGGTGCCACCGGGAGCACCACGAGCAAAAAGCGCCGATGCCCGGCCGACGGGATCTTCAGGTCATCGATGAGACGGCCCGGGTTCTGTTGGCGCGCTCGGGTTTCGGGCACACGCACGATCAACACCAAGGCGACCACCGCGATGACGATGTTCACCGTATAGGCGAACACATGCGGCCACGGCGCCCATTGCGCGAGGACACCCGCAACCCCGGCGCCGATGCCGAATCCGGCGGTCAGGCTCATCGCCGCACGTCGCGCACCGACGGCCGGCCGGTCGCCGGCGCGCATGCTCAGCTCGGTGATCCAGCTGCCGCCGACGGCCATCGACAGGCCCAGGGCGACGCCACTGAACACGCGGCCCACCGACAGCAACACCATCGAGTTCGCGCCCACGGCCAACAACACCGATCCGACGGCGGCCAGCACCGGCGCGGGCAGCATCAGCGGCCGGCGACCGAAGCGGTCCGAGAGCGGGCCGCCGATCAGCAACGCGGGCACGATGCCCAGCACATAGAGGAACAGCAGGGCGTCCACGGCGACCGCCGAGAAGCCGCCGCTCTGGCGATACATCACCAGCAGCGGCGTGAATTCGTTACCGCCCCACGCCGTCGCGAACACGGCGAGCGCGACGGCCGGCCAGGTGGCGCGGCGGGCGGTGTGGGCGGGAACGGTCGCCGAGTCGGTGGTCATGGTCACTGCAGGCATCCGGGCAGATCGTGGACGTCGTCGAGGTGGCGCTGCAACGCGGCGTCGAACCCGTCGGCGTTGCGGGCTTCGATGAGGTGAAGGAGTTCGGTGTGGTCGGCGAGGATGCGCGCGACGACCCGCGGGTCACGTTGCACGCTGGTGCTGGCCATCCGGCGATGACGTTCGCCGAGGCCGGTGAAGAATCCGGCGAGCAACTCGTTGCCGCCGGCCGCGACGATGAGTTGATGGAACTCGGCGTCGAGCCGGGAGAACTGCGCGACATCATCGGCGGCGACGAGGCGATGGTCCTCGAGATTGACCTGCAGGCGCGCGACCAGACGCGCGGTCGACGTGTCGGTGGCGACTGCGGCGCGGACCGCATGGCCTTCGAGGAGTTTGCGGGCGTCGACGACCTCGCGCGCGTCCCGCTCGGTGACCGGGAGCACCAGCGCGCCACGCTTGGGATACAGGCGCATCCAGCCCTCGGCCTGTAATCGGAGGAATGCCTCCCGTACCGGAGTGCGGCTGACCTCGCAGCGCGAAGCAACGTCACCCTCGCTGATCAGCTCGCCGCCGGCGAGCTCGTTGGTCAGGATCGACTCCTTGACCTCGTCATATACCCGCTCGGAGGCGGACGCGGCACTCGAATACAACATAGACACAAGTTGCATGGTAGTCGTCGTGTTGTCGATGCGGCCAGCGGGGCGTTGCCCACGTCGTGATTGCCCGGTCTTGGTTGCCCGACCACCGTGACCGGCGGCCGATCAGCAGGTGAGAGACTGTCGGGCGTGACGAGCACGAACGAGCCGACCATAGACATCACCGACCAGCCGATCACCGACGAAGAGATCTTCATGGCCCATGTGGGCGGCAAGCTCTCGGTGGAACTGCGCTCCCCGATCGACACGCAACGCGACCTGTCGATCGCCTACACGCCCGGCGTGGCTCAGGTCTCGCGCGCGATCGACGCCCAGCGCGACCTGGTGAACAAGTACACGTGGACCGACCGGCTCGTCGCCGTGGTCAGTGACGGATCAGCGGTCCTCGGCCTCGGCGACATCGGGCCGCGCGCATCGCTGCCGGTGATGGAGGGCAAGTCGGCGCTGTTCCGGACGTTCGCGGGACTGAACTCGATCCCGATCGTGCTCGACACCAAGGACCCCGACGAGATCGTCGAGACGCTGGTGCGGCTGCGACCGAGCTTCGGGGCGGTCAACCTGGAGGACATCTCGGCCCCGCGCTGCTTCGAGATCGAGCGCCGGGTCATCGAAGCACTGGACTGCCCGGTCATGCACGACGATCAGCACGGCACCGCAATCGTGGTGCTCGCCGCCCTCAAGGGTGCGGTGCGGCTGCTCGGACGTGGCCTCACCGACCTGCGCGTGGTGATCTCCGGTGCGGGCGCGGCCGGGGTGGCCTGCGCGAACATCCTGCTCGCATCCGGTATCTCCGACATCGTCGTGCTCGATTCGCGAGGCATCGTGTCGGCCGGGCGCGACGGCCTCAACGAGTTCAAGCAGGACCTCGCCGCCCGCACCAATCCACGCGGACTGACCGGCGGGCCGGCCGAGGCGTTGGCCGGGGCCGACGTCTTCCTCGGCGTGTCGGCGGGCACCGTCGACGAATCGCTGATCGCGTCGATGAACGACGACGCCATCGTCTTCGCGCTGTCCAACCCGGACCCGGAGATCCATCCGGAGATCGCCGCGCGGCATGCCGCCATCGTCGCCACCGGACGCAGCGACTTCCCGAACCAGATCAACAACGTGCTCGCCTTCCCCGGCGTGTTCGCCGGAGCCCTCGACGTCGGCGCCACCCGCATCACCGAGAGCATGAAACTTGCTGCGGCCGAGGCGATCCTGTCGGTGGTGGCCGAAGACCTCGCGGCCGACAAGATCGTGCCCAGCCCGTTGGATCACCGCGTCGCACCCGCGGTGGCCGAGGCCGTCGCCGCCGCAGCCCGCGCCGACGAGGTCTGCTGAAGCGCACCGATCGACGTCCGGCTCGGCCGGTTCAGTCCGGTTCGTCGTGGGCTTGCCACGTACAGAGGCAGATCTCGTTGCCCTCGACGTCGGCGAGCACCCACCAGGCCGGGGCGTAGGTGTCGGTGACCAGCCTGCCCCCGGCGTCGAGTGCCGCCGCCATCCGCGACTGCACCGCATCGTGCGGGAGCAGGAGATCGACGTGCATCCGGCTGCGTTGGGGCCGTGCGGAATCCATCTGCTGAAACCACAGCGGCGGGAGGATTCCGGCGGGGTCGGTGAGGTCGGACTCGGTCTGCGCGGGCTCGTCGCGATAACCGAGCACCGCGCGCCAGAACGGCCGGATCGCCTCGATGTCGACCGCGTCGATCGCGAGGTCGAATCGGGCCGGTGGCGCCCCGCCGGCGTCGATGTCCATGCCGTCGGCGATGTGGGCGATCTGGTTCGCGAGATCGACGTCGGCTTGCGTCAGCCCGTGCGCGCTGTGCGTGGTGAGCGTGAGATGCACTGAGCCGTAACGCAGGTCGATGTCCGGGTGATGACCGGCCGCTTCGGCGGCCTCGACGATCCGGGCGACGAATCGTCCGCCGGTGACCATGTTGCCGGTGCGGTAGGCCACCTGCAGCGCGTCGCCGATCACCCGCCAGGGGTCGGCGACCGACTCCGTCGCGTCGGCGGCAGCGAGCAAGCGTTGCGGATTCTCGGCCATGATCCGACCATACGACTCCGACGGCAACGGATTCAGGCGAAAGCCCCAATAGTCGATCCATGCCCGTGCTGCCGCCGTGACCGGCCGGTTTTTGTTCGACGCCGACCACTCGCTACACTCGTCAGCGCTGCCATGCGCAGCGCGCCGCCCTAGCTCAGTCGGTAGAGCGATTCACTCGTAATGAATAGGTCAGGGGTTCGATTCCCCTGGGCGGCTCCACGGAAATCGCTGGTGACCCCATCATTGTGGCCTAGAGTGATGCGATGTCCTCCACGATTCTGCTGGGCGGTCGGCCATCGTGACGAAGCCACGGCCCTTCGTCCTGAGCTTCCAGCGCCGGATCGCCAATCCGGTCGCGCGCCGGGTTGCTCGCTACTTGCCCGGCCAAGTGGTGGTGGAGACCACCGGACGACGCAGCGGTCTCCCGAGGCGCACACCTGTCGCCGGAACGCTGGTGGGTTCGACATTCTGGCTTGTCACCGAATTCGGCCGCGAGTCGCAGTATGTACGCAACCTCGAAGCGGACCCACATGTGCGTCTGCAGATCCGCGGAAAGTGGCGAGCCGGAATCGCCGCGGTCCTCGACCGCGACGATCCCAGGGAGCGGCTCAAGCAACTGCCGTGACTCCAACAGCGTCATCGTACGCATCGTGGGAACCGAGTTGCTCACCGTCCGCATCGAATTGACGGATCTTCAGGCGTAGGTTGAAGCGCTGGGCCGCAGCCCTATGAAGTTCTCAACGAACAGTTGCGGTCCCGGCAGGCCGGGTGCACGGGTCAGGAAGTCTTGTGGGTAAGCCTGTTTCAGGCGGCTGTCGTCGGGCGGATAGTGCGGTCAGGCGGCCGGCTTCAGGCAGCCGGTGTCAGGCAGCGTTGTCGAGACGTAAGGTGCGTCGGTTGTAGGCCGGTTGTGGCCGCCGTCGCGGGTCGACCGTGGCCGGTGGGATGAGCCACGGATGTCGATCGAACCCCATGACCACGTCCCACCCTCTGTCGTGGACGTCGTGGTGGCAGCTGGTGCAGAGCAGGCAGCCGTTGTCGAGGTCGGTGGTCCCACCGTCAACCCACGACACAAGGTGGTGCGCCTGCGTTCGCGATGCCGGCGCACCGCATTTGACGCAGCACTTATCCCTGAGCAGCAATGCTTTTCGCTGCGACGGCGTGAACAGCCGCTTCTCACGCCCGACGTTCAACGGCACCTGCTCGCCGTCGACGATGACGACGGTGATCCCGGCATCACAACCCAACGTCTTCGCCGTCGCGGGTGTCACAGATCCCATGAACTCGAGTGCGGACAGCTTCGGGGCATCAGCCGGAATCGTCAACAAGACGCCGCCGGTCGGTTTGCACGACACCGTCTCATCGGCGAGACCCTTCTCGGCGAGCTCGAGGATCGTCTCGAGAGCATCAGCACGCTTGCGATCGGCCGAGCGTGGATCGTGCGAGCCGTCGGGTTGGGGTTTCGGGGCGGACAAACTCTCGACGAGGCTGCGCAGTTTCTCCCCGGCGACGGCATCGAGGTTGGCGCGCACATCGAGGCGGCCATCATCGGTTTTGTGGTAGCCGAGTTCGTTGATGGCTTTGTCTTCGGCGGCAGGTTTGCCGTCGTCGGTGTCGGCGGCGAGTTCGTTGGCGATGGTGCGGGCGTGATCAGTGATCTGGGCCGGTGCCATCCCTGCCGAAGACCACGACATCAGTGACATCAGTTGCGCCGACCGCATGTCAGGGTCGACGGGTTCGTCGGATCGGGTTTCGATGTGCGACAGCCCCCGCACGATCGCGTCGGCGTGTTCGGACGAGATCGAACCGTCGGCCGCGTGCCGCAACAGCGGGTCGATGTCGGTGGCGGTGCCGATCCGTACGAACCGCGCGGCGACGGCGGGCGCGCACCCCATCACGACGAGTAGTTCCCGCAGGCGGCGGCCCTTGCCGTCGGCGACGCCGAGGCGGTCGAGGTCACCGGTGAACGTGGTTGCGTGGTGGTCGGCGAGATTGCGGATCAGCAGGATCTGTTGCATCGCGGCGTGTGCCTGCGGCCCGGTCATGTCGGGGCGGGTGCGGAGTTCGGTGAGCTGGTCGACAACGCCGGCCAAAACTGCTGCAGTATCCGTGCTTTCGATGGTGACGTCGGCGATCATGGTGCCCCCCTATGTGATCGATGCGATGTCTCCATCCTACCCGCATGCGCCGACAATGACATCCGGATAGGCGGCATCTGTGTATCGAATATGGTTTGTGGACAACGTCTTTCGCTTCCCCTGCGACTGCGCATTTCTGTCGGTGGCATGTGGTAGCGCAGGGGCCCCGCATAGCCAAAACGATACGAAGAACGCGGCGGCCGACAAAAGAAATCGCATCACCATGCAGGGTTCGTGAATAATGGTTCAGTCCGCGTGTCAGCCGATGACGAACCATCTGCATATAGGTTCCTGGTCGGGTGCCAGATCACACAGAACGGGAGTTAGCCGGTATCGGGAACTGGTTGCGAACCGGGCCGCACGGATGTGGGCAACTCCCACCGACGATCAGCGCCGGCGCATTGCCGTGTTGCTCGTCGACGCCCCCATCGACAGCCGTCGTGTCGCCGTGGTCGCCTTCCATGCCGGAATCGGCTGACCGCCGAACGCTCCCCGCTTGGTGCGACCATCTCACCACACACTTCTGCCCGACCGACAAACATGTGGGTCGGGCAGAAGCGTAGGTGTTCGCGGAACTACATCTGCTCGGGGATCAGCGACTGCGCGTCCGCGTCCCTGACGACCTCTCCCTTGGCTTTTCGCGCAACCTTTCCGTCGACGGAATGGTTGGAACGGAATGGACGCCAACGTGTCTCGGGAATGAACCGGAGCAGGATCAAACTCAGCACATACATCGCGACAACCAGGATGACGAGGGCCCAGTTCGCTCCGGTCAACGTGAACAGTCCGGCCGCGACGAATGGCGCGGTGCCTCCGGCGAGCAGATTGTTCAGGGTGTACACCGAGGCGTGGCCCGCGTAGCGAATGGACGTCGGGAAGGGCTCGGCAAAGAGTGCAGGCATCACGCCGCAGGCCGTCAGCTGCGCTCCCTGAGCGATCAACATGGCCAAGAACATCAACGGAAGGGACTTCGTGTCCAACAGCGGGAAGAGCAGTATCACACCGATCATCGACGTCGTCAGACATACGCCGAGGACCGGCTTGCGACCGAAGCGGTCCGAGAGAATACCCCCCAGCGGAAGTACTGCCATGCCGATGACGTTCAGCACCAGAAGCAGACCGAAGGTGACCGTCGAGGACATGTTGAGCTGATCGGTGATGTACGACAGCGAATAGGTCACGATGACGTAGCTGCATGCGGTGTTCGGGGCCCAGATCAGCACCAGCGTCACCACCCGACGCCAGTCCCGGGCCAGGACGGTGCGCAGCGGCGACGCGGTTTCGGCCCCGATTCGCTTGGCCTCGATGAAGGCCGGCGACTCGTTGAGTTGCCGGCGAATCCAGTAGCCGACGATTGCCATCGCAGCACCGGCGACAAATGGCAGACGCCAAGCCCATTCGTTGAGGGCATGTTCGCCGATGGTCACACCGACGAGAAGCATCATCGACCCGACCAGAACCTGACCGACCGGGTTGCCGATGTTGACCAATGCGCCATAAAGTCCGCGCCGGTTACTCGGAGCGAACTCCATGGCCATGATCTGGCCCGCGCTCGCCTCCCCACCGACACTGAAACCCTGCAGGAAGCGAAGCAGCACCAGCAGCGTGGGCGCAGCCACGCCGATCACGGCATACCCTGGCAGACAGGCGATACCGAGCGACGCGGTTCCCATCATGATCAGGGTGACGACCATCGTGTGCTTTCGTCCGACGCGATCGGCGAGCCGGGAAAACGCCGCCGCACCCACCGGTCGTGCGAGGAAGCCGACACCGAAGGTGGCGAACGACTGGAGTAGCGCGGCGCTCGGTGAGGACTCCGGAAAGAAGACGTGCGGAAAGACGATGCCGGCCAACGCGCCGTACAGGAAGAAGTCGAACCACTCGAGTGACGTGCCGATGGACGCTCCCAGCAGAGCGCGCCGGTAGCCCGCTGCGGGAACTGTCGGCTCCTCGTCCGCGGAGTGGGTGTGCGGTTCCGATATCAAGACAGTGCGCCTTTCGCCAGTAAAACTTTGGTGATTGCTTGCGTGACAACAGCGTTGCCGCAATTCGCTAACTCACTATGAATCACGCCACAGTCGGCGTCAAGAGGTGATGTAGGTAATTTTCGTCGGAGTTCCACAATCGACCGGCACGTTGAACAATTCCGTATCCGTTACGTCGCATATCGCGGCGTCTTTGCCTGCCGCGGTGCAGATTTCCGGCAACACCGAATGCCGCAGATGCGGCGATGATCGACCGCTTGCCACGAACCCATACCGTCACGCCCAGATTCTTTTTTCTAAAGCGTTGCCGGATCGGCAACTGTCTGTAGACTGCATAACCATGACTACTGGGGAAGATCGCGGTGGGGTCCTGTTGTCCGGTCTCGCCATGCTGGAATGTTTGGGCGAGAGTGGGCCACAGGGGGTGACGCAATTGGCCAACGCAATAGGCATCGACAAAGGCAATGCGCATCGGATCGCCAAAGTGCTGATCAATCAAGGCTTCATGGATCAAGACGTTGCGACGAAGCACTACCGGCTGGCACCACGCACGATCCAGCTCGCCGGACAAGCGTTGCGGCAGCTCGATGTTCGCCAGGCCGCCGACGATGTACTCGCCCGCTTGGCTGCCGAGACCGGCGAATCCACTCACCTGGCCGTGCGTACCCCCGATGGCGGTGTGTATGTCGCACAGGTGAAGGCGGGAAACCGGCTGAGCGTGGAAACCGAGATCGGCAGCTCGCCCATCATCCACGCCACCGCCACCGGAAAGGCACTCTACGCCGGCGCCGAGCCGGGTGAACTGGAACTCGTTGCCCCAGAACCACTCGCCAAATTCACCTCGACGACGATCACCGATCGGTCTGTCCTCGATGCCGACCTGGCCACGGTACGCAGCCGCGGATATGCCGTCGATGATGAGGAACTCAATCCTGATATCCGTTGTGCTGCAGCACCTGTCACCGGCGCCGGCGGCAAGACGGTCGCCGCGATCGGGATATCGGGTCCGGTGAGCAGGGTCGATCAGCAGCGGCTTCACGACCTGGGTGTGCGACTGCGCATCGCGGCCGCGGAGATCTCCGCCCGCCTGTCCTGGCATCAGCCCGCCTGAGGCGTCGACACCCGCGTCCACGCCTCGAACGACCAGTGGCGCAGCCATTCCGGATCTCGTGGATCCGGAATGGCCCACCACCGCGCACCGGCGCAGGCACCGAGCCCGCCCCTTCATGGGGGTCCCGCGGTACCGGCGCGCCGACCTGTTCGATCGGCTACGCGTCGTAGCTCGTCCCGCGCTCATCCAGCTCGACCTTGCGCTGCTTGAACGACGGCCCGAGCAACTGCTGGGAGAGCGCGGTCAGGGGCATCGACAGACCCTCATCGCGAGCGGCAAGGGCCAGGCACATCAGGTCCTTGTCGTAGAAGCGGTACAGATCTTCGGTTCCGGCGAGCGTGTGGGTGAACAGCTGCCGATCGAAGTGCCCCCAGTTCCTGGTCATGAAGGACTCCCCCGTCGTCGCCGAGGCGATGTCCATCAGGGCGGTCTCGTCGACGTCGTGCAGGGCGGCAAAGCGCACCGACTCCAACAATTGCAGCTGGTTGGTGAAAGTCATTCCCTGCAGTGCGAGTTTGGTGGCAGCACCGGCTCCGACCGGTCCCATGTGACGGATCTTGGAGCCGAGCGCATCGAAGTACTCGGTGCAGCGGGCGACGTCTGCTTCGGCACCGCCGACCATGACTGCCAGCGTGCCATCGGCCGCGCGGAGGTCGCCGCCGCTGACCTGGGCGTCGACGATGTGCACGCCTGCCGGAGCCACGCGCTCGGCAATCGATTTCACCGTCGCCGGCAGGATCGTCGAGTGGATGATGAACAGGTGCGCGTCGGTGACCGGGCTCGCGAGGAGCTCGTCGATCACACCGTTGACCTGGGCATCGTTGACCACGCAGATGCCGATGATCTTGGCATCGGCCACCACCGACGCCACCGAGCCGCCGGCACGGCCGCCGAGTTGCACAACCTTGTCGACCGCTTCGTCACGCCGGTCGTAGGCGATGACCTTCAATCCGCCGCGGACGAGGGTCTGTGCCATCGGCAGACCGATGTTGCCCAGACCGATGAAACCTACGGTGTCTTCACTCATTTCTCACTCTTCCTGTTGCGGGACCGGCAGCCGTATTCCGCAGCTGCATCGTCCCGGTGAATTTCGCGTTCGGTCATTCCTGTGCGCGCACGCGCCGTTCCACCTGACGTGTGGCTCGGCAACGTGTCGCGTCCGTTCAGGTTCTAGAGAAAATCCATATCTGCGCCGAGGTCCGCGCCGGTCACGTGATCGGCGTAGAGCTTGCGCCAGCCACGCGATGGTGCGTTCTCGACTCCCGGTGCGTGCTCCTGGGCACGGCGGGTGAGCTCGTCGGGCTCCACGCACAGATCCAGGCGCCCCTCGCCCACGTTGAGCTCGATGATGTCGCCGTCGCGGACCAAGGCGAGCGGGCCACCACGAGATGCCTCCGGCGTTCCGTGCAAAACCACTGTGCCATACGCTGTTCCACTCATCCGGCCATCGGAGATACGGACGATGTCGCGCACTCCGCGCTGCGCCAGGTACCGGGGAATCGGGATGGCACCGGCCTCGGGCATCCCCGACGCGGCGGGCCCGATGTTACGCAGCACGAGCACGTGGTCTTCGGTGATGCCGACTGCTGGATCATCGACCCGGGCGGCGAGATCGTCGAGCGAGTCGAACACCACCGCAGGCCCCCGATGATTCATCAACTCCGGTGATGCCGCCGCCGCCTTGATGATCGCGCCGTCGGGGAACAGCGAACCATGAAGCGCCACCAGCGCTCCGGCGGGTTTGACCGGATCGTCGATCGTACGGATCACGTCCTGGTACGGCTGTGGACCCGACCAGGTGTCGAGAAGCTCACCCAGCGTCTGCCCGCCGATCGTGCGGACATCACGAGCCAGATACGGCTCGAGTTCCTTGAGCAGCGCCGGCATGCCACCGGCGGAATGCATGTCGGGCAGATACCGCGTACCCGCCGGTTTGCAGTCGGCGAGGACCGGGATCTTCTGTGCCGCTTCATGGAAGTCGTCGATGGTCAAGGTGATGCCCAACCGCCGCGCGATCGCCGTCAGATGGATGATCGCATTGGTCGAACCCGAGATCGCCGCGAGAACAACCATCGCGTTCGCGAAGGCGTCGGCGGTCAGGATCGACGACGGCCGAAGATCTTCGGTGACGAGTTCGACGGCACGGCGTCCGGTCGCCACACCCAGGCGCAACCGTTCTGAGGAGACCGCGGGTGCGGTTCCGGCGCGGGGCAGTGTCATGCCCAACGCCTCGAGCACGCATCCCATGGTCGAGGCGGTGCCCATCACCATGCAGGTGCCGGCCGTCGGACACAGTTCGGTGTTGACCTCGGCGATCTCGTCGTCGTCGAGTACGCCACCGCGGTAGTCGGTCCACATCCGCCGGCAGTCGGTGCATGCACCGAGGCGTTCGCCCCGCCAGGTGCCCGTCATCATCGGACCGACTACCAGCGAGATCGACGGGATGTCGGCCGACGCGACGGCCATCAGCTCGGCGGGCACCGTCTTGTCGCAACCACCCAGCAGCACAACGGCATCCATCGGCTGCGCGGTGACCTGCTCCTCGACCTCCATCGCCATGAGGTTGCGGAACATCATCGACGTGGGGTTGATGAGGATCTCCGGCAACGACATCGCCGTGAACTGGAAAGGCAGACCGCCGGCCTGGAGTACGCCGCGCTTGACCGCGTCGATCAGGGCGGGCATATCGCGGTGGCAGGTCGTGTAGTCCGAACCCGTGTTGACGATCCCGATGACCGGCTTGGACAGGTCTTCGGCATCGAGTCCCGCGGACGAGAGAAACGCCCGCCGCAGGAACTTCGCCAGACCGTCGTCGCCGTAGCTGGTGAGCTTGCGGTCGAATCCGCCCGCGGCGTCGGGCCGTACGATGTCGTTGGTCATCCCGCCACGCTCACGTACTTGACGGTCGTGTAGTCGGCGACGCCCTCGGCACCGCCCTCGCGACCGAACCCGGACTTCTTGACACCGCCGAACGGCGCCTCCGCGGTGGCCAGCGCCATGTGGTTCACCGCGACCATGCCGGCCTCGATGGATCGGCTCGCCGACATCGCAGTGTTGAGGTCGGAGGTGAACACGTAGCTGGCCAAACCGAATTCGGTCGAATTCGCGAGTTCGATCGCTTCCTCGAAGGTGCGGAACGACGTCAACGGGGCCACCGGGGCGAACGGCTCGTCCCGCATGATGGCCGCCGTGTGCGGCACATCGGCCAGCACGGTCGGCGAGAAGAAGTGCCCCTTCTCGAAGCCCGGTGCCCGGTGGCCGCCGACGGCGACGGATGCGCCCGCGCGGGTGGCGTCGGCGATGAGCGCCTCCGCGGCATCGATCCGGCGGCTGTTGGTCAACGGACCGACATTCGTCCGCGGATCGCGGCCGTCTCCGACCACCAATGCCCGTGTTGCGGTGACGAAGTGATCGATGAACTCGGCAAACGCGTCCTCCTGCACGAAGAACCGGCTCGGCGATGCGCACACCTGACCCGCGTTGCGGAACTTCGCGGCCACGCACGCCGTTGCCGCCTGCTCGATGTCGGCGTCGGCGAAGACGAGGACCGGCGCGTGTCCGCCCAGTTCCAGTACGACGTCGGTGATGTTCTCCGCGGCCGCACGCAGCACGGCCCGGCCGACGGGCACCGAGCCGGTCAGACTGACCTTGCGGATCACCGGCGATGCGACGAGTTGCTCACTGATCTGGGCGCCGTCACCGGTCAGCGTCTGCACCACGCCCGCGGGCACGCCCGCGTCGACGAGCGCACCGACGACGGCCAGGGTGGTGAGTGGGGTTTCCTCCGCCGGCACCACGATCACCGCACAGCCGGCCGCGAGCGCCGGGGCGATCTTCCGAGAAGCCAACAGCGCCGGGAAGTTCCACGTGCTGAACGCGGCGACGACGCCGACGGGCTCCCGGCGTACGTAGATGTTCTTGCCGGGACCGTGTCCGTCGACGATCCGGCCGTAGATGCGGCGCGCCTCGTCGGCGTACCAGTCGTACTGGTCCGCGGCGGCGAGAGTCTCGCCGCGCGCCTCGCCGAGCGGCTTGCCCTGCTCGGCGGTCATCAGGGCGGCGATCTCCTCGACGCGCTCCCGGATGAGTCCGGCAGCCCGCCGCAGCACGGCCGAACGCTCCCAGGCATCGGTGTCGCGCCAGCGGTCGAAACCCTTGCGGGCACCGGCGATTGCGGCTTCCACATCGTCGGGGGTCGCACGCGCCACGTCGGCGACGAGCGTCTCGGTGGCCGGGTCGACGACGGCGAACGTGCCGTTGTCGGAAGCGGCCACCCACTGGCCGTCACGCAGCAGGTCCGTCGTCTGCACAACACTGTTGGCGGTGGTCAAATCTTCATCTCCTTACGCAGAGCCTGCGTGTCAGTAACCCATGGTCCGACGTTCCATCGACCGAACGTCCCGAATCCGCCGAGCTCGTCGTCGCCGAAGTAGATCGGGACGTGAATGAGGGAAAGTCCCTTGTGTGCAAGCGATTCGTCGAGCGCTACCCGCAGTTCGGCAACACTGTGTCCACCATGGAGGGCGTTGATGCCGCCGACGGCCGACGCCCAGGCGACATAGTCGACCGCCACCTGGTCGTTGGTGGCGAAGTCCGTGCCGTACTGCGCACGCTGCAACGAGGAGATCGCGCCCTGGCGGCGGTTGTCGAACAGCACGATCACCCCGGTGGCGCCGTGCTGCACACCATCGATGAGCGCCTGCGGATTCATGGTGAACGACCCGTCGCCGGTCATCGACACCGCGAAGTAGGGGGCATCGGTCATCGCGGTGGCCAGTACCGCCGAGGTGGCAAATCCCATGTAACTGGCGCCCGACTCGGTGAACGTGAGGCCCAGTCGATCGTCTTCGTTGGCCTGAAAACCGTTGGCCTGCACATCTCCTGCGTCGAAGTACGACACCGCCCCGGCGTTGCGCGCCCAATCGCCGACGGTCTTGATGGCGGCCGGCTGGGTGAGCACTTCGCGCTGCCATACCGGGTCGAACAGGGTCGGTGCCCGGTATCGCTTGTCCTTGAATTCCTGCCATTGCGCTTTTGCGGCCACATTGGCGCGGGCCCACTCGGAACCGAGATCGTGCGGCTGCGCACCGAGGCGCACCAGGGTCGCGATCAGTTCCTGCAGCGTACTCGTCGCATCACCGACGAACGGGATCGTATTCGCGTAATGCAGTGCGGCATCGATGTCGCCGTTGATATTGATGACATGGTGGACGTTCGGGTAGCCGGTCCGCGACATATCGGCCTGGCACACCGCGCGGGACCCGATGGCGAGCAGCACGTCGGCGTTCTCCATCGCGTGGTTGCCGCTGATGGAGCCCTTCGACCCTCCCACCCCTTGATTGCGAGGCAGGCCGGCCGGAATCGTCCCGGTGGCCAGCGGAGATACGACGGCGAATCCGTCGACGAGGTCGAGCAGGCGAGTGACCTCCTCGCCGGCACCACGAGCCCCGCCCCCGACTCGGACCACGACCCGCTCGGCGTCGAGCAGCAATCGCGCGGCGGCTTCGTACCGTTCGGGACCGGCCGCCGCTCCCAGCGACGGCGGCGCTCCGGTCGGCAGCGAGTCGAGCGGGAAGTTCTCGAGGAACTGCGGCTGCGTGTTCATCGGCAGCAGCAGATAGAAGGGACGCGCCCGGTGCGGATGCTCGACGGTGTTGAGTCCGCGCCGGAGCGCCTCGGGCAACGCCTCGGGGGTGTGCAGGGTGAAAGCCGGTCCCATCTGGGCACACAGCGCCAAGAAGCTCTCCTGCCGATCGCTGGGGATCTGCTGCATGTTCGGACCTTCGGCCTGAGTGGTCTCATCTGCGTACAGATGCCATACGCCGATCCCGTCGCTGGCGGCGGCCAGGCTGCCTGCCATGGCCTGCAGCGCACCCGGGCCGATCGAGGTGATGACCGCCGCCTTCTCGCCCGTCGTCCAGCGCAGCGCGGTGGCCGCGTGTGCGGCCTCGACCTCGTTGCGGACGGCATAGGTCTGCACTACGCCTTCTGCCTCGTAGATGCGCAGCACCTCGGCGACATCGGTGGATCCGTGGCCGAAGATGCCGACGAATCGTCGGACGTCTTGCCGCAGGAGGCCGAGCACCACGGCCTCGGACGTGGACAGTGTCGCCACCGCGCCGAGAGACCTGTTGGCCAGCGCCTTGTCAAAGCTCCCTGCCGCAGCGATGGCCCTCGCTCGCGAGGCACGCTCGTCAGTTAGTGATGTCATGAGGATGGACTGTACAACGCCGTTGTCCTCACATCAACTGGCGATAGTGGTGGGGCACACATATTCCCACTTCCCGTTCGGATTGTCGCGAGTATGTGGCAGCGACCAGTTTGGTTCCACGCCCAGTACGGGTGTGTCCTGACCGACACATCGTTCCCAACGTGTGCGTTGACACCATCACAGTCCATGGTCCAACATCGTTGTTGTTGTTTCGACAACAGAGCCGATGTGCTCTCGTCGATGTGGCAACGCCCGGAGCGGCGACCTATCGGATAAAGCCCATGACGAAATCACCCCGGGGAATCGCCCTCGGAGGAAAGGAAGCGAAACGAAATGAAACTGTCCCGCACCAAGGCATCCATCACGCTGGAGGCCGCGCGAGCACTCGTCGACGCCGCACTGACGCACGCCGAGTCGATCGGCAAGGACGTCAGCATCGCCGTCGTCGACGAGTCCGGCCGCGAGGTCGCCACCGCGCGCATGGACACCGCCAACCCGTCGAGCATGAAGATCGCAATCGACAAGGCATACACCGCCGCGACGACGCGGATCTCCACTCATGACTGGTTCAAGATCGTCACCACCGACGAGCAATTGTCGGTCGGCGCCCTGACCGGCATGGAGCGACTGATCACCTACGGCGGTGGCCAGATCATCGAGGTCGACGGCCAGGTCATCGGTGGCATCGGCTCCAGCGGCGGACACTGGACCGGCGACACCGAGATCACCTCTGCTGCACTGACCGCGGTGGCACAAGCATGATGCGCACCGGTTTTCACACGGCCTTCCTCCATGAGTACCCCGTACTCGACGCCGTCCGGCTCGTCGCCGACCACGGATACGACTACGTCGAACTCAATGCCGAGACGATGCCGTGGTGCACGCCGCACATCACCCCGCAGACCGATGCCCGCGTTCGCCGCGAGATCGCGGAGATCCTGCCGGTCTCGTCCATCAGCGCACACCACGCCGACTACGGCAACGCCGATCCCGACCTGCGCGCCAAGGCGGTGCAGTTCACGCAGGACATGATGGATTTCGCCGTGGACGTGGGTACCGACATCGTGCACGTCATCCCCGGCGAGCACTCGACATCGATTCCGCTGCTGGTGGATTCGCTACGACGCGGCGTCGATGCGGCGGCGCAACGCGGTGTCACGCTGGCTCTCGAACCCATCGTCAACCAGGTGATCGGAACCGCCGATCAGACCGCCGCGGTCCTCGCGCAGGTTCCCGGACTCGCCGTCAGCTTCGACGCCTCACATCTGCAGGTGATGGACGGCGAGGTCGCCCGCGGGGCGCAACTCCTCGGCAAGCACGTGGCGCACGTCGCGCTCAAGGACGCCTCCGGCGATCCGCTGGCGTGGCGATTCGACCCACTCGGTGACGGCGTCATCGACTTCGTCGCCATGCTGCAGACACTGCAGCGCGCGGGATTCGACGGTGTGGTGTCGGTCGAGCACGAAAGCCATGTGTTCGCCGACGACAAGCGCGGCCCGGAGCAGGTACTCGCCGAGAGCAAGACCTTCCTCGACGACGTGCTCCGGCAGGTCGCGCAGGTACCGGCCGAAACGCACTGACGGACAAGCACAACCACAGACGCCGCCGTAGATCGGTAGACATTGGCTCGCGGAAACCGCCTGATATATAGGTGATCGGCGAGGTATGTCTACCGATCGATCGTGGGCCGATTACGATTCCGACATGACCTCTGAGGTAGCGTGCCGCTGCTCGCGATAGTCCTGTCCCTGGTCGCGGCGATGTTGTTCGCCGTCGCGTCGGTACTTCAGGCAGCGGGCACCCGCGGTGTGCCCGACGACGACGCCGTCGGCGCGGGATTCTTTGTCACGCTGGCACAACGCAAGACGTGGGTGGCGGGGATCGTCGCCGACATCGTGGGCTTCGTCGTGCAGGCCTGGGCCCTGACCGTCGGCAGCCTGATGCTCGTGCAACCGCTGCTGGTCACCACGCTCCTGTTCGCATTACCTCTCGCCGCGTTCTCCGAGCGGCGACTGTTGACGGTTCGCGAATGGGTGTGGGCCGGCGCGCTGATCGCGTCGCTGGTGGTGTTCATGGTCCTCGGTCGGTCGACGGACGGCATCGAGGATCCAGGGTTCGGCCGGTGGATCATCCCGCTGTGCGTCATGATCCCGATCGTCGTCGTGTGCGTCATCGGCGGGGCGCGGTTGCCGCACGGCAGTTTGCGATCGCTCACGCTCGCCATCGCGGCCGGACTCCTGCTGGGACTGTCGGCGCCGTTCACGAAGACCGGCATCGGGGCCTTCGACGACGGCATCCTCGCCGGACTGTCGGCGTGGGAATTCTGGGCGATGGCGGTCACCGCCACACTCGGAACGCTGTGGCAGCAATCGAGCTACCAGGCCGGCGACGTGCAGACCAGTCTGCCCGCGGTGACGGTTCTCCGACCCATCATCGCGATGTCGCTGGGCCTGACCATCTACGAAGAGTCGTTACAGGTCAGAAACGCCGGCGGGTTCATGATCGTCGTCGCGCTCGGTGTGATGCTGGTGTCGACGATCATGCTCGGACGACTCGGAGCACCGCCGGACGCCCGCGCCGGGAACCGATCGATGTCGGTGCCCGGCGCGTAGCGTTGCCCGCCTCAGGCGGCGAAGACGTCCAGCCGTCTTGACCGCTCCACCGACGAGTAGTGCGACGCATCGCCGGAGAGGACCTGACTGGACTGACCGTGGATGTCGACGGGCACATCACCGGCGAGGGTGACACGGTGCAGCTGCCGCTTCTGGCTGCCGAAGTCGGCGATCCCGTAATGCTGCGTCGCGCGGTTGTCCCAGATCACCAGGTCGCCGTAGCTCCAGTTCCAGCGGAAGGTGTTTTCCAGCTTGATGATCCGTGCCTGCAGCAGCTGATACAGGTCGGCGAACTCGGCGGCCTTCAGTCCGCGGAACTCCTTGGCGAAGTGCCCGAGCAGCAAGCTGCGCTCACCGGTCTCCGGATGGACGCGCACGACGGGGTGCAACGTCTCGTATTCGGTGCTGGTGAACTCGGCGTAGTGATCTTCCTTCTGCGCCACGTCGATGCCGCCGGAGGGCTCCTTCTGGCTGACGTAGTCGTAGAGGTTGGAGTGGGTGGCCCACAGGTCGTCGACGAGTGACCGCAATGGCGTCGGCAGCTGCTCGTAGGCGGCGACCGTCGAGGCCCAGGTGGTCGCGCCGCCGTAGGTCGGCAAGACGATGGGCCGCAGCAGCGACGCCTTGGGGATTCGATCGACGAAGGTGACATCGGAGTGCCAGCTGTTGGCGGCGCCCTCGATGGTGAGCAGCTGATCACCGCGCGAGGTCACTGTCGGATGCGGCGCCGTCGGCTCGCCGAGCAGCGACGCGAACGCGTACTGACTCGCGTCGTCGAGATGTTCCTGTCCGGAGAAGACGACCACCTTGTTGACGGCGAGGGCGGTGCGGATCGCCTCGATCTGTTCGGTCGCCACGTCTCCGCCGAGCCGCACGCCGTCGATGCCTGCACCGATGTGCTCACCGAGCTTCGTGACGGTGATGCCGCCGTCGGCATAGACTTTCCGAGCCGACTCCTCGCGCTCGCCGCGAATGTCGCTGTCTACCACAGTCATTGCAATTCCTTTCGTTTGGTACTGGCCTGCTTTGGTACTGCCCTGCTTGTTACAACCCTGTTTGTTGCAACCCTGTTTGTTACAACCCCGTTTGTCACTGCCGCCACCTCAGTCGGCGTGGTATTCGGCACTCTCCTCGATCTCGCGCCGAACGCTCTCCGGCACACGCACCGCCCCCGGCCGATAGGTGACCGCCCGCAGAGCCCGGCCGAACCGAAAGGTCCCGCGGCGGGCCCGCAGCTGCGCATCGACGGGTCCGCGTGCGTCGACGCCGACGGAGATACCGGTCCACGGCGCCATCCCGATGAGCTGGAACTGGTTGTCCAGCTTGGCGATGACCTCCGACTGGCCGTCGTCGGTACGTGCCTCGAGAGTGAGATCCCACCGAACCTGCGGGGTGGCCACCGCACGAAGCGTCAGCCGGTCGGTACCACGCGGAACCTCGGCCGAGGTCCGCACGATGCGCCCATAGCTGTTGAAGACGACGTGCGCAACCCCGTCTTCGATGTAGAGCACGTACCCGCCCTGCTGATCACCGTGGGCGACCAGCACACCCGCGTCGTCGGGGGTCCACTCATCGAGTTCTATCTCGATGTCGAAGTCGCGGTAGGCGATCAGCTTGCTCGACCGGTAGCGTTCCAGCGTCGACGTACCGGCGAGGATACGGACGGGATCGCCGTAGCGCGCCTCCTCCGGGCGTCGCCGGATCTGGTCGGCCGGTGAATCGAACAGCGGGAACACGGTGTTGCGCCAGGCCGCCGCGTCCCAGGCGGCGGCGAGTTCGGCGACGAGCGCCGGGTGCCGAGCGGCGAGATCATCGGTCTCGGCCGGGTCGGCGGTGACGTCGTAGAGTTCCCAGATCGGATTGTCGACATCGGCCGGATCACGGTGCAGGGACACCAGTTTCCACCCGTCGCGATAGAAGCCGCGGTGGCCGCCGAACTCGGCGTACTGCTCGGTGTGGGCCGAGTTCGCGGTGCCGTCGCGGAGCACCTCGGCGGCACTGACGCCGTCGCGTTCCTGAGCGGGCTTGCCTCGACGGTGGGTTGGTGTGCTCAATCCGGCGAGATCGAGCAGCGTCGGCACGATGTCGGTGACGTAGGAGTACTGGCGGCGCACGCCGTTGTCGTCGGCGGCGCGGGGCAGCCCCTTCGGCCAGGACAGTACGAACGGCACCCGCACCCCACCGGCGAAGGTCTGACCCTTGTAGAACCGGAACGGGGTGTTCGACGCCTGGCCCCACCCGCGCGGGTAGTGCACGCCGAGCGCCGCCGAACCGATCAGCTCCTCGTCGTGCGGCACGTCGCGCTCCCAGTCCGGCGGGACAGGTCCGTGCACGAATTGGCTGAAGTACGAGCGGGTTCCGGCCGGACCGCCCTCGGCGGTGCCACCGTTGTCGGAGGTGAACACGATGATGGTGTTGTCGAGTTCGCCGAGTTCGGTCAGGGTGTCGACGATCCGTCCGACGCTCTGGTCGACGGAGTCGACCATGGCCGCGTACACCTCCTGATACCGCGCGAAGCGCTGCTTCTCCTCCTGGCTCAGCTCGTCCCAGGGCGGGGCGTCATATCCCGGCTCGGTATTCCGCTCGGCGATCGGAGTCCCCGGGTCGAACAGCCCGGAGGCGACCTGCCGATCGAAACGCTTGCGCCGCACCTCGTCCCAGCCCTGCGAGTACCGCCCGCGGTACTTGTCCAGATCGGTCTGCTTGACCTGATGCGGTCCATGCATCGCGATGTGGGAGAAGTAGAGAAAGAACGGCTTGTCGGCGTCGTGTGCACGCAACGAGGTGATCTGGCCGATGGCCCGATCGGTCAGATCGTCGGTCACGTAATAGTCGTCGGGGTATTCTTCGATGTCGACGACCGAATTGTCGGCGATCAGTTGATTCGGGTAGAAGAACGAATTCAGGCCCTCGAGAGATCCGTAATACGAATCGAATCCGCGTTGTACCGGCCACGAGTCACGCGACCGGCCCGGACTCATGTTCGCATCGCGCACCAGATGCCACTTGCCCACCGCGAATGTCGCGTAACCGTTCTCGCGCAGGATCTCCGGGAGCGACAGCACGTCGTCGGCGAGCTCGAGCCGCAGGCCGGGGAATCCGGGGTCGGAGTTGGCGACGCTGCCGTAGCCGGCCCGGTGCGGGTTGAGCCCGGTGAGCAGTGCGGCGCGAGCGGGCGAACACACCGGAGTGGTGTGATAATTCGACAGCCGGAGCCCCCGATCGGCCAGCGCGGCGATGTGCGGGGTATCGATCTCCGCGCCGAACGGCGAGATGTCGGAGTACCCCATGTCGTCGATGAGCACGACGACGATGTTGGGGGCACCGGCTGGCGCGGTGGGTTCCGGGCGCCACCACGGCACCGACTCCGACGACGTCCGGCCGATCACACCGTCGAAGTCGTCGTAACCCCTTGCGTCCTCGGGTATTCGGGATTGTTGCTGCGGCACCATGACCTCCGGGAAGAGCTGTTCGGGCGTCCGGACTGAACACTTGCGCCCCCACCTTCCAGACAGACCGATGAAGTGTCAACCCTTTGTCCGAGCCGACTCAGAAACCCCCGGCCGGGGTTGGCAAGGCGCCATGTTGCCCTGACAGTGGTCGCAACCGAACTCACCGCAGTTTCCCGTCCGCCCACACCGAAAGATCACCGACTGACATGTCCGTACCCCGATTACGCTCGGCTGCACTGTCTTTGCTCGCCATGACCGTGGTGATCGCCGTTGCCGGATGCAGTTCGGCCGTCGCAGCGCAACAGAACTCGTCGGCGGCCTCCCTCGCGGCCGGCCAGCCCGCCCCCCGGGGCGGCGATCTGCGGGTCGGTGTGCTCACCGACCTGTCACCGAAGTCCTTCCTGCAGATCGGAACCGGTGCCCTCAACGGCCAGATCGTCGCCAACGTCTACGACACCCTGATCCGCTACTCCCGCGATGACCTCACCGTGAAACCGGCGCTCGCCACGCGCTGGCAGCTCGCACCCGACGGCAAGTCGCTGGCCCTCGATCTGCGTCCCGACGTGCACTATCACGACGGCCGGCCATTCGTGTCCGGCGATGTCGAGGCGTCGATCAAGGCATATCTGAGCGGCCCCTGGACACCGCAGTTCAAACGCACCGCGGCGGCGATCACCGGGTTCGACACCACCGATCCCCACCGCGTCGTGCTGAGTTTCGCCCATCCGCTGAGCAACATCTTCGACCTGCTGGACTCCGCACCCATCATCGACGGCAATACCTTGCCGCAACTGAAGGCCGGCACCGAGTTCAACGGCACCGGGCCATTCAGATTCTCGTCGTGGCAACCGAATTCGTCGGTACGTGTGGTCCGCAACGACAAGTACTGGGGCGGCCCGGCCAACCTCGACGCCATCACCTTCGACGTGATTGCCGACCAACAGGCGCTCTACACGCGGCTGCGCACCGGGCAGGTCGACGCCGCACTGGGCCTGAATTATCACGATCAGCAGCTCGCGACGAGCCGCTACGGGTTCCGTGAGGTGACCTTCACCGGCGGTGAGGCACAGGAATACGTGGGCGTCAACGTCACCAATCCGGTGTTGTCGGATGTGCGGCTGCGCCAGGCGATCGCCTACGCCATCGACCGGTCACGCATCATCGACGACGTGTTCCGCGGCAGCGGCTATGTGGTGAACCTGCCGTGGCCCAAGTGGTCACCGGCCTACGACGCGGCGGCCAACCAGACCTATCGCCGCGACCTGGACAAGGCCCGCCGACTGGTCGCCGAGCACGGACCGATCACCGAGCCGATCCCGCTGGACTACTCCACGCAGGGGGTCGACGACATCGTCGCCCAGATCGTGCAGTCCAACCTCAAGGATGTCGGGATCCCGGTGGTGTTGCATCCCAACGATCAGACGCAGCAGTCGAGCAAACTCATCGGCGGCAAATTCGAAGGACTCTGGTTGCTGCAGCACGCCTTCGCCCAGTTCACGCCTTCCACGCTGGCGGTCTCGGCCTACCCGTTCAACGCCTCCAAGAACTCGTCGAACTACTCCGGTCCCGCCTACACCGCCGCCTCCACCGCGGCCTGGGACACCCCGGACCCGGCCTCGCCGGCCGCACGGGCCGCCTACCGGCAACTTGACGACGTGTGGCTCAAGGACCTGTTCCTGGTGGAGATCGGTGTCATCTTCACGAAGGTCGCCGCGTCACCGTCGGTGGGCAACATCGACTGGGACCGGCGCGGCCAACTCCACCTCGGCACGACTTATCTTGCGAACCAAGGACGGAACGACTGATGGCCGGCTATCTCGCCCGACGCATACCGACCGCGATCGGTGTCCTGCTGATCGCGTCCCTCCTCATCTTCTCCATCCTGCGGCTGATCCCGGGCGGACCCGAGGCGGCACTCGCCGGTCCCGACGCCGGCCCCGAACAGCTCGCGGCCATCCGCCACGACCTCGGACTCGATCGCAGCTTCGTCACCCAGTACGTGACGTGGATCGGTGCGCTGTTCACCCTCAACCTCGGACAGAGCTATCAGGTCGGTGGCGACATCAGTTCGCTGGTGGGATTCGGGCTGGTACACACGGTGGTACTGACGGTCACGGCCCTGGTGATCGCGGTGCTCCTGGCGCTCGTCTTGAGCCTGCTCAGCACCATCTATCCCAACCGATATGTCCAGTGGCTGGTCACTGCGGTCAATGCGTTCGCGATCGCGATGCCCACGTTCGTGGTCGGAACGGTGCTGATCCTGCTCCTCGGGGTCCGGTGGCGCATTCTCCCCGCGGGCGGCACGCCGCCGGACGGACTGTGGTCGGACCCGGGCATCACCGCGCAATACCTGCTGTTGCCCGCGCTCACCCTGGCATTGCCGGCCGGCGCGATGCTGGCCCGCTTCCTCACCGAGGCACTGCGTACCGAACTACGACAGCCCTACGCGACGACGGCCCGCGCCCTCGGCGTTCCCCAACACCGGATAGTGCTACGGAATGCGCTCCGAAACGCGTTGCCGCCCAGTCTCACCGCGCTCGGTCTGGTGACCGGCGGGTTGCTCGGCGGAGCGATCCTCGTAGAAGCAATTTTCGGGTGGCCGGGTCTCGGATTGCTCACCGAGCAAGGCATCTTCGCCCGCGACTATCCCCTCGTACAGGTCCTGGTGCTGCTCTCGGTCGCCGTCTTCGTGGTGATCCAGTTGTTCGCCGACATCCTGCACGCCTGGCTCGATCCCCGAATCCGATTGGCAGGACAGTAGATGCCCACCACCCCAGCTTCTGACACCACCCACCTCACCGATACCATCGACACCCATACCGATACCGATACCACCGACACCGCAGGCACTGCGGGTACTGGGGTCGAGGTCGGTCCGGGCCTGATCCCGGAGTCCGCCGCCGACCGTGAGTACCGCACGACGCGGCAGCCGCTGTGGCGGTCGCTGATCACCGGCCCGGGTCTGGTCGGCACGATCCTGGTGGCAGTGGTCATCGTTCTCGGCGTCGCGGCTCCCCTGCTCACGTCGTACGGTCCCGACCAGCAGATCGACGGCGCCTTTCTCCTCGGGCCGAGCGGCGACCACTGGTTCGGCACCGACGACCTCAACCGTGATGTGCTGACCCGTGTACTCTACGGAATCCGCATCGACCTGCTGATCATCTTCATCGCGGTGCCGATCGGCGCCCTGGTGGGTACCCTCATCGGACTCGTCACCGTTTCGAATGCGGTCAGTGATGTTGTCGCCCAGCGCGTTTTCGACGTCATCCTGGCCTTCCCCGCGCTGGTCCTCGGTATCGCGCTGACCGCCGTGCTCTCCCCGGGAGCCACCACCATCGGCATCGTGATCGTCATAGCCGAGATCCCCATCTTCGGTCGGCTGACGCGCACGTCGGTGCTCCGAGTCCGCGAACTGCCCTATGTGGAGGCCGCACGGGTCAGCGGGGCGAGCGCCGCCTACGTGCTGCGCCGGCATGTGCTGCCCAACTCGGTCGAATCGTTGAGTGTGCAGTTCGCGCTGTCGCTGTCGCTCGCGGTGTTCGTCGAAGGCGCACTGAGCTTCCTGGGTATCGGCGTCACCCCGCCCGCGCCGTCGCTGGGCGCGATCCTCGCCGCAGGCAACGGATACCTGGAGACCAACCCGTGGTTCTCGGCGGGTCCCCTCGTCGTCATCTCGGTGCTCGTCCTCGGATTCGCCATCATCTCCCAGTCGATCTCACACAGCCGGAGGCAGTGACATGACCACACAGACGACCGCGCAGCCCGCCCTCGAGGTCGATTCGCTGCGCATCACCTTCGACTTTCCGCGGCCCGCCGTGTCCGACATCAGTCTTCGAGTCGACCGCGGCGAAATCGTCGCGCTCGTCGGCGAATCGGGCTCCGGCAAGACGATGACGGCACGCGCCGCGATCGGCCTGCTGCCGGAGTCCGCACGCGCCACCGGATCGGTCAAGGTCGACGGCGCCGAGGTGCTGAACCAGGACGAGAAGGTGCTCAACACCATTCGCGGCGCCCGCGTCGCCATGATCTTTCAGGAGCCGCAGACCGCGCTCAACCCGGTCCAGACCGTGGGATGGCAACTGCGGCAGGCGTTGCGCACCCACCGTAAGATCTCCCGGCGCGACGCAGCCCGTCGAGCGGTGGAATTGCTGACGCTCGTGGAGATCCCCCAGCCGGAGCGTCGTGTCGACCACTACCCGCATCAACTCTCGGGTGGGCAGAAGCAGCGTGTGGTCATCGCGCTGGCCCTGGCCAATGACCCGGCGCTGCTGCTCGCCGACGAACCCACCACCGCACTCGATGTGTCCGTGCAGCGCGAGATCCTCGACCTGCTGGTACGTCTGCGGGATCGGACCGATGCGGCAATCCTGCTGATCACACACAATCTCGGCGTCGTCGCCGACATCGCCGACCGCGTCGTGGTCGTCCAGTTCGGCGAGGTGGTCGAGCGTGGTGACGTCTTCGACATCTTCGCCCGGCCCACCCAGCCCTATACCCGGGCGCTGCTCGATGCCGTGCCGCGGCTCCCGTCCCCCGGGTCCGCGGCCCCGGGCGCACACGCCGCCGCCACCAGCACCGCCCGCGACACCGCCGATGCCACTCCGGCGGTCTCGGTCGAACATCTCACCGTCACCCATCGCGGACAGTTCGGGCAGGCTCCGCACACCGCGCTCGACGACGTGTCGTTGACGGTCGAGACCGGCACGGTCCTCGGCCTGGTCGGCGAATCCGGTTCGGGCAAAACGACTCTCGGACGCACGATCGGCGGGCTCATCACACCTCGGGCCGGCCGGGTGATCGTCGACGGCCACGACCTCGCCGGGGTGAGTTCGGCGCGGCTGCGTCAGCTGCGCCGCACCATCGCCTTCGTGCCACAGGATCCAACGGCCTCCCTCGACCCCAGATTCACTGTGTCGGAATCGATCCGGGAACCGCTTGACATCCAGGGCGTCGGCACCCGGGACGAGCAGGCACGTCGCGTCGACGAGCTCCTCGACGCGGTCCACCTGCCGCGCTCGTTCGCCCATCGGCTCCCGCACGAACTTTCCGGCGGGCAGCGTCAGCGGGTAGCACTGGCCCGCGCACTGGCGTTGCGGCCCATGCTGCTGATCGCCGACGAGCCGACCAGTGCACTCGACGTCTCGGTGCAGGCGCGCGTCCTGGAACTGTTCGGCGAGTTGCAGCGCGACCTCGGCTTCGCGGCGCTGTTCATCAGCCATGATCTCGCCGTCGTGGAGCAGGTCGCCGACCGCGTCGCCGTGCTCCGCGACGGCCGGCTGGTCGAGGAGGGCGCGGCCGGCACGGTCCTCACCGCACCGCGCGCGGACTACACCCGGGCACTGCTCGAGGCCGTCCCCTACCCCGACCCGGTGCGGCAACGGTCCCGCGCCCGTGCAGGTACCCCCAGTTGACGTGGACCCTCACCCGCGCGGCGTCAGCTCCACGATCGCGATCGGCCGACTCGTCTTGCGCTGATATTCGGTGTACCGGCCCTTGTTGACGCCGTCGACCAGTGGCCAGCGGCGCGCGTACTCGGTGTCGTCGGGATAGGTGGCCCGCGCGGTGACCGGGATGCGCCGGCGTCCGACCTGGATCTCTACGTCGGGGATGGCCTTGAGGTTGGCCAGCCATGCCGGTGGTCGGGGCGAACCCCCGTTGGATGCGACGACGAGGTAGGCGTCGCCGTCGCGGGCGTAGGTGAGCGCGGTGGTTCGAGGTTGCCCGCTCTTACGGCCGGTCATGTGCAGGAGCAGGGTCGGGTTGCCGAACAGCAGCCGGTGCCCGATCAGCCCGTTGGTGCGCTGATAGATCCATTGGTGCGCCTTCAGGGCGACGACGAACAGTTCGGTCGAGCGCGACACGCGGTCCTACGACCCTTCGACCGGCGTGCCGCCGCCCTCGGTGTCGTCGTTGGGTGGGGCAGCGCCGCCCTTGTCCGCATCGGTGGCGTCTTTGTCCGTGGGGGCGTCGCCCGTCTCGTCCTGGTCTTCCTCGGAGAGCGGGTCGTAGCCGCCGGGGGCGCCCTCGAGCACGGTGAGTTCGTTGTCGATCGCAGCCTCGACCGCCTTGGCCTCTTCCTTGATCTTCCTGATGAATCCAGGCATATGCCTCACTCCTCGTCACGGTTCGCCCGCGCAGCGATGCGCCGGGCAGATCTTCAGCGTATCGGAGATGGTCCCGGCGACGACGAGCTCCGCTCAGGTGCGCTTGAGCCCGGGATTCTCGGCGTAGACCTCCTTGATGAGCGACATGTCGAAGATCTGGTCGGCGGTGAGCCGGTACCCGGCCTTGGCCAGCGCCTCGATGTTCTCGGCGATCAGCGCGTCGGTCATCGTCAGCAGCCCGTTGGCCTTGGTGTCCGCGGACACCACCAGCGCATTCTGGGCCGTCGCCTCCTTGACCTGTTCGGCCTCGTCGAGGCCGAGGTCCTTGCCGTAGGTGGAGACCGCGAGCCGGGCCGAGCCGGCGGGATCGGCGACCGCGTCGTACCAGCCGGCGATGTCGGCCTTGAGGAAGGCCTTGAGCTTGTCCCGCTCGTTGTCGATCGTCTCCTGCCGCACCACGAGCGTCTCGGCCACCAGCGGCAGGTTGAAGTCGGCGAAGAGGAACGCCTTGTTCGGGAACCCGGCCTCCGCCAGCGTGATCGGCTCGTTGGTGATGTAGGCCACCCAGCCGTCGACCTCACCCTTGGTCAGCGGAGTCGGGTCGTATTGCACGGTGATCTTCTGCACGTCGGATTCGGTCAGCCCGTTCGCCGTGAGCAACGCCTTGAAGACATTCTCGTTGGAGGCCTGCACGCCGATCTTCTTGCCCTTCATCTCCTGCGGGGTGTTGATCGGCTTCGCCGCCGACGACACGATGCAGAACGGATTCTTCTGGAACGTCGCCCCAACTGTTTTCAGTTTCGCGCCCTGCAGGATGACCGGCGCGGTCAGCTGCGGCGCGGTCATGCCGATCCACACCTTGTTCGATGTCAGGCCGGTCTCCACGCCGGTACCGGCACCGCCGCCGGTCTGCAACTGAGGACTGCCCATGCCCGCGTCCTTGAAATAGCCCTTCTCCAAAGCCCAGTATTCACCGGCGAATTCGACGTTCTTCTGCCACGACAGCTGCACCTTGGGATCGGTCGACGACGCGCCGCCGCCACCCGAACCACCACCGCTGCTGCATGCCGACAACGCACCCGCGACGCCGAGCGCGCCGGCCGCGCCGCCGGCCATCATGGTGTAGCGGAGGAAGGAGCGTCGATCGAATCCGGCGCCGCGAGTTCCGTCGTCGAGGCTGTGGTGCTGATTCATGGTGTGGTGTCCCCTCTTTCCGGGCGGTTCCCGGGTGTCTGTTCTCGGTCGGTCACGAAAGGTCACCGGGGCCACGCCGACCCGGATCGGATTGCGCTAGTTCTCACTCATGCCCATCTGGTGCAACACCACCGTCTCGACCACGCCGACGATGGCGTAGAGCACGATCGACGACACGGTGATCACCACGACCGACGCCCACAGCTGGTCGTAGGCGGCGGCCGGAAGCGCTTGCTGCAGTGTCGCTCCCAGTCCCCGGTTGGTACCCAGCCACTCGGCGACGGTGGCGCCGATGATCGCACCCGGCACCGAGACCTTGGCGGCCCCGAACAGCGACGGCACCGCCGACGGGATCGCCGAGCGGCGCAACGCCGTCCACCGGCTGCCGCCGTACACCTCGATCACGTCGCCGAGATGTGTGGGGGCATTGGACAGTCCGGTCATGATCAGGACCAGGGCCGGGAAGAACACCACGATTCCGCCCATCACCGCGACCACCGCGACACCCCGTCCGACGACGAGCGTGATCAGTGGGGTCATCGCCACCAGCGGCACCGATCGCAGCAGCGTCGCGACCGGCATGAATGTCTGTGCGGCCGGACGGTATACGACGAACAGGGCGGCGGCACACAGCGCCGCGGCCATACCGGTGACGAATCCGATGGCCGAATCCTCGAGGGTGATCCACAGGTCGTCGAGTATCTGGCTCCGGGACTGCGCTGCGTCGGGCGCGGTGAACAGGTATGCGTACACATCGGCCGGCGTGCGGCCGATGATCGGCCCGATGTCGGGGAACGCCAGCAGGAACAACCACCAGATCACCAGGATCAACACCAGCGACAACAGCAGAGAGGAAAGGAATCTCGTTGCTGCCCATAGGCTTTGCGCTCCGGCGTTCATCCGAATACCGCCCGTCCCGACGACCATCGGGTCATCAGTCGTGCGAGGACCGCGACGATCGCGTATCCGATCCCGGCGGCGATGCCCGACAGCAACGCGATCGCCCACACCTGCGGGATGTCACCGGCCTGCTGGGCGATGATCATCGCCGGCCCGGCGCCACGCTCGGGCATGGCCAGGAACTCGCCGAGTACCGCGCCGAGCACCGCGGCCGGTGCGGCGATCTTCACCGCGGCCAGGGTGTTCGGCAGGGCGGCGACCGAGCGCACCCGCCACAGCTGCACGAACCGTCCGCCACCGTAGACCTTGACGAGGTCGAGGCTGCCCTTGTGCGGTGAGCGCAGACCCGACAGCGTGCCGATCATCGTCGTGAAGAACACCGAGATCGCCGCGAGGAACACGATCATCGTCTGCACCTGGGCGAAGGCCACCTGGATGATCGGGGCGACGGCGATGATCGGGGTGCAATAGGAGATGATCGCCAACTGGGTGGCGAGCGCCTCGACCGGCGGCAAGAGGATCACCAGCACGGCGAGCACGATCGCCAGCACGTTGCCCCAGAGGAAGCCGCGCAACGCCAGCGTCAGCGTCGCCGAGAAGTTGTCGACGTAGAACTGAAGTCCTTTGTCCCCGATTGCTTCACAGACGGCCCATGGGGTCGGGATGGTGCCGTGGAACCACTCGAGTGCGCCGGCGATCCACCACAGCACGATCAGCCCGAGAAGGCCGATCACGCCGGCGGCCCTATCCACGCACCGCTCCGGCGACCCCGGCGCCACCGGTCCCCCGGGCGCCGAACAACAGCCCCGACAGGTGATCGGTGAGGGCGTGGAACTCGGGCGTGCGCAACATCTCCGGTGTGCGCGGACGCGGCAGATCGATGGGCACCAGCTCGATGACGCGACCGGGGCGTGGACTCATCACCGCCACCACATCGGAGAGGAAGACCGCCTCGGCGATGCCGTGGGTGACCATCAGCGTGGTCGCCGGTTTCTCCGTCCAGATCCGCAGCAACTCGATGTTGAGGCGTTGGCGCGTCATGTCGTCGAGTGCGCCGAACGGTTCGTCGAGCAGCAATGCGGTCGGCCGCACGACGAGCGCCCGTGCGATCGAGACACGTTGGCGCATACCGCCGGACAGCGTTGCCGGCTTGGACTTCTCGAATCCGGTCAGTCCGACCAGTTCGATCAGGTCGGCGACGAGGTCGTCGTCGGCGGGGAGCCGGCCGACCTGCAGCGGCAACTTGATGTTGGTCTCGACCGATCGCCACGGCAACAACGCGGAGTCCTGGAATGCGATGCCGAGCTCGTGGTTGCGCTGCAACTCTTTTGGCGATTGCCCATTCATCAGTACGGTGCCCGACGACGGCGATTCGAGTCCGGCGAGGATGCGCAGCACCGTCGATTTGCCGCATCCGGAGGGCCCGAGCAGTGCCAGGAAGCTACCTTCGGAGGTCCGCAGGTCGACGTCGGTGAGCGCGGTCACCGACGACGCCCCACGGAGCCCGCGGGTGGTGAAAACCTTGGTCAGACCGGTGATGTCGAGGCCGGTGCCGGGTGGCCGCGGCGTGGTGGGGACCATGCGACGCCACGTTAGGAGTCCGGTATTTCCCTCCGATTACCGACCTGTAACCCTCGGGGGCGGCCGCATCGCCAGACCGATCTGCGCGACCATCGCATCGACCGCGAACTTGGGCTTGACGTTGACGTCGAGGGCGGTACGGCAGTCGAGTACCGCCTCGACGCAGCGCAACAACTGCTCGGGCGCGGCATAGGAGGCCATCGGCCAGGTGGTGTCGTCGGTCTTGTCCGGGTGCATCGGCGTCACTCGTGCACCCATCGACAGCACCAGCGCATCGCGGTAGAGCGCCGCGAGGTCGACGAGGGCGCGGTCGAGGACGTCGCGGCCCACCCGGGTGGCGCGCGACTTCTGCCGTTTCTCGAGTTCCTTCAACGCCCCGGCGCTGCCGCGTGGCGCGCGGGCCGTGCCCTTCCCGGTGCCACCGGCGCCGAGTGCGGTCTTGAGTTCGTCGGTTTCGGACCCGTCGAGTTCGGCGCTGATCGCCTTCGCGGCCGTATCCGCCGAACGCACCAGATCCTCGGCGGCCTTGTAGGCGGTCGAGTCGCGGGTGGCCGCCCGGGCGATTCCCAGGGCGGACTCGCGCTGGGCGCGGGCGTCGGCGTCGGTGGCCAGCCGCCGGGCCCGGCCGATATGCCCGCCGCAGACCGACGCCGCCCAGCGGGCCGCGTCGGCGTCGATGCCGTCGCGCGTGACGAGCACCCGTTCGATGTCGGCGACCGACGGGGTCGTCAGCGCGACGTGGCGGCACCGCGACCGCAGCGTCACCGAGATGTCCTCGGGATCGACCGACGGTGCGCACAACAGGAACACCGTGCGCGACGGTGGTTCCTCGACCACCTTCAGCAATGCGTTCGCGGCCTGTTCGGTCAGCCGGTCGGCGTCCTCCACGATGACGATCTGCCACCGGCCCGTCCCCGGCCTGCGCGAGGCGACCTGCACGATCTCGCGCATCGAGTCCACCGACAGACTCAATCCCTGCGGGACGATGTTGCGGACGTCGGCGTGGGTGTGCGCCAGCACCGTCTCGCAGGCACGGCATTCGCCGCACCCGACGACGTGGGGGTCCTGGCATTGCAGTGCCGCGGCGAAGCACGTCGCGGCGACCGACCGGCCGCTGCCCGGCGGACCGGTGAACAACCAGGCGTGGGTCATCGACGAGCGGCCCTGGTCACCGAGCTCCTCGTCGGCGGCGCCCGGCCCGAACATCGACACCGCACCTGCGGCGTTCTCGTCGAGACGGTTCGCGAGCCCGCGGGCGCCGGCCGCGGCCGCCCGCAGGTCGGCGACCACCCCGGCCTGCCCGATCATGCGGTCGAAGACATTTGTCACAACTTCACCCTAAACTGCACGTCGGACACGTCCGATTGGTCCACTCGCGTTTAGCACTTGCAAGCAGCCAGCTACCGTAGTTGACGTGATTGAGCGTCGGTCGTGGCTGTCAAAAGCCCTGTACACGGGGAAGTGGCTGGTCCGTACGCCCTGGCCGATCCTCGCACTCGACATGCTGCGGGCAAACCTCGTCGGCGCGCTGTTCACGTTTGCCTTCCTGCGGTTCGGGATGCCGGCCTCCGACTCGTTCCGGTTCAACGAGATCACCACCCTCAATCAAGTCATCTTTGTCGGCTATCTCGTGGTCGCGATGATCGTCGGTGCCTACCTGAGCATCCAGGTGTCGCTGCCGGTCCTGGTCTGGCACCGCCGCCGCACCCGACTGGACAACAAAGGCGCCCGACGCCGCGCACTACAGCTGCCGATGATCCTCTCGGCGATCAATGTCGGTATGTGGCTGGTCGGCGGCATCCTGTTCACCTGCGTGAATCTGACGGTGTCACGGCGCGACGCGTTCATCGTCGCGATGGCCAGCTTCATCGGCGCACTGGTGACGTGTGTGCTCAGCTTCCTGCAGTTCGAAAAGGTGTTGCGCCCCATCACCGTTGCGGCGATGGCCAACAACCCCGACAACGCGATAGCCCCCGGGGTCACCACCCGCATCACCGTGTTCTGGGTGATCAGCGTGGTTGCGCCGATGCTGGTGATCGTCGGCCTGATCACCATGCAGCGACTCGATTTCATCGAGACCGACGCGCCCGGTCTGCAGCGGCCGATCCTGTGGATGGCGCTCGCGTCGCTGGCGTTCAGCCTGCTGGCGATCGCGCGTGTGGTGGCCGCGATCAACGATCCGATCAAACAGCTGCGCCGCGCCCAGGCGAAGGTGTCCGAAGGCGACCTGAACGCCGCGGTGAAGATCTATGACGGCTCCGACATCGGGCTGCTGCAGGCCGGCTTCAACGACATGGTCGCCGATCTGCGGGAACGCCAGTTGCTGCGCAACCTATTCGGCCGGTACGTGGGTGAGGATGTGGCCCGCCGGGCCATCGAGACCGGTACCGAACTCGGCGGCGAGGAACGCTACGTCGGCGTGCTGTTCGTCGACATCGTCGGCTCGACACGCCTGGCGGTGAACCGGCCGCCGCGGGAGGTCGTCGACATGCTCAACGAGTTCTTCCGCGTGGTGGTCACCGTGGTCGGTCGCCACGGTGGCTTCGTGAACAAGTTCCAGGGTGACGCGGCACTCGCCATCTTCGGCGCGCCGCTGGATCTCGACGACTTCGCCGGGCGGGCGCTGGCCTCGGCCCGCGAACTACGCACGGAGCTCTACGCCACCCTCGGCGACACCGACATCGGCATCGGGGTGTCGGCGGGCAAGGCGATCGCCGGGCACATCGGTTCCGAGCAACGGCTGGAGTACACCGTCATCGGCGACCCGGTCAACGAGGCGGCCCGGCTCACCGAACTGGCCAAGGACGAGCCGACGCGCGTTCTCGGGTCGGCCCGGGCGGTGTTCCTGGCCGCCGAGGCCGAGGCCGAGAACTGGGACATCGGCGAGGGCGTCGAACTACGTGGCCGGGGCATCGAGACCCTGCTCGCGCGCCCGCACGCCGACCCGATGAACACCAGCCCCATCCCGGTCACCCACAGCTGACGCGCGGCCGGTGGCCGGCCCCTCAGGAGTCGTCGCCCGGTGCACTCTTCTCGGCTGCGGTCTTCCTGGCTGCGGTCTTCTTGGCTGCGGCCTTCTTCGCCGGTGTTTTCTTGGCCGGTGTCTTCTTGGCTGCGGCTTTCTTCGTCGGCGCCTTCTTGGCCGGCGCCTTCTTCTTCGCTGCCGCCTTCTTGGCGGTCTTCTTGGCCGGCCCACGGGCGCGACGGTCGGCGAGCAGTTCCATCGCCCGCTCCGGGGTGATGGTGGCCACCTCGTCGCCCTTGCGCAGACTCGCATTGGTCTCACCGTCGGTGACGTACGGACCGAAACGGCCGTCCTTGATCACCATCGGCGCACCGCTGACCTCGTCGTCCTTACCGAGCTCCCGCAGCGGCGGGGCCGCGGCCTGACGGCCACGACGTTTGGGCTCGGCGTAGATCTTGAGCGCCTCGTCGAGGGTGATCTCGAAGAGCTGCTCCTCACCGGTCAGCGACCGGGAGTCGGTGCCCTTCTTGAGATAGGGGCCGTACCGGCCGTTCTGGGCGGTGATCTCCTCACCGGACTCGGGGTCGGCGCCGACCACCCGCGGCAACGACAGCAGCTTGAGCGCATCGGCGAGCGTGACCGTCGAGACATCCATCGTCTTGAACAGCGAACCGGTCCGCGGCTTGGGCCCGGCAGCCTTCTTGGCCGTCTTCTTCGCGGTCTTCTTCGCCGCCGTCTTCTTCGCGGTCTTCGTCGCCGCGCCCCCACCGCCCGACGGTGTCTCGTCCAGCGGCACCACATCGCCGCCTGCCCCGCCGTCACGCGGCGTCGGCCCGGCCGGGATGGTGGCCGGCGCATTACCGCCACCCTCACCCTCGTCGTCGTCGGCGGGCAGCACCTCGGTCACATACGGACCGAAACGCCCCTCCTTCACCACGATCTCGTGTCCGCTCACCGGATCGGTACCGAGCGAACGACCCTCCTGCGGGGTGGAGAACAACTTCTCCGCCACCGCGAGAGTCAGCTCGTCGGGCGTCATGTCGGTGGGCAGGTTCGCGCGCTGCAGATCCGGCTCGGCCCCGCTCGCTGCGCTCCCGGCGGCCGTCACATCGGCCCCGCTCGCTGCGCTCCCGGCGGCCGTCACATCGGCCCCGCTCGCTGCGCTCCCGGCGGCCAGATCCCGTTCGAGGTACGGCCCGAAGCGTCCGACGCGGACATACACCGGGCGACCCTGCTCGTCGTCGAAGAGCCGGATCGAGTTCACGGCGCGGGCGTCGATCTCCTCGAGGTTCACCCCGACCAGCTTCTTCAGTCCCCCGTGCTTGGCGATATCGGCGCCGGCTACATTCGGCCCGCTCGCTTCGCTCCCGGCGCCGGCTACATTCGGCCCGCTCGCTTCGCTCCCGGCGCCGGCTATCTCCGCGTCGTGTTCGGCGCCGTTCGCGGCGTCGCCGAAATAGAACTCGGTGAGCCAGCGCGTGCGGTTCTCCTGGCCGTTGGCGATCTGGTCGAGATCGTCCTCGAGCGACGCGGTGAAGTCGTAGTCGACAAGGCTCTCGAAGTAGGCCTCGAGCAGCCCGACGACGGCGAATGCGACCCACGACGGGACGAGCGCATTGCCCTTCTTGATCACATACCCGCGGTCCTGGATGGTGCCGATGATGGAGGCATAGGTCGAGGGCCGGCCGATCCCCAGCTCCTCGAGCACCTTGACCAGCGACGCCTCGGTGAAGCGGGCCGGCGGGTTGGTGGAGTGTCCGTCGGCGTCGAGCGCGGTCGCGGTGAGCGACTGCCCCTGCGTCAGCTGCGGCAACCGATTCTCGGCGTCGTCGGCCTGGCCGCCGGCCTGATCGTCGACGGTCTCGACGTAAGCCGACAGAAAGCCCGGAAAAGTGATGGTGCGGCCCGACGCGGCGAATGTGCATTCCTCACCGCTGGAAGCGGTTCCGGTGATGCGCAAACTCAAGGTGGTGCCCTTGGCGTCGGCCATCTGGCTGGCGACGGTGCGCTGCCAGATCAATTCGTACAGGCGGAATTCGTCGGCCTGGAGCTGACCGGCGAGCTGACCCGGCGTACGGAACGTCTCGCCCGAGGGACGGATCGCCTCGTGAGCTTCCTGGGCGTTCTTGACCTTTCGCGTGTACTGACGCGGTGTCGGGTGAACGAAGTTGTCGCCGTACAGTTCTCGCGCCTGGGCGCGGGCGGCGTTGACGGCCGACTCACTCAGCGTGGTGGAGTCGGTACGCATGTAGGTGATGAAGCCGTTCTCATACAGGCGCTGCGCGATCCGCATCGTGCGGTCCGACGAGAACCGCAACTTGCGCCCCGCCTCCTGCTGCAGCGTCGAGGTCATGAACGGCGCATACGGACGACGCGTGTACGGCTTCTCCTCGACCGAGGTGACCGTCATGTCGGCGCGCTCGAGCGCGGTGGCGAGGGCGGTGGCGCGGGACCGATCGAGAACGACCACCCCGTCGGACTTCTTCAAGCCGCCCTTCGAGGTGAAGTCACGGCCGGTCGCCACCCGGACGTCGTCGACCGACACGAGCCGGGAAGTGAACGTCCGCGGGGTCGTCGAAGCGTCGGCGCCGATGTCCATGGTGGCGTCGATGTCCCAGTACTCGGCCGAGACGAACGCCATCCGTTCACGTTCGCGCTCGACGATGATGCGGGTGGCCACCGACTGCACGCGGCCCGCCGACAGCTTCGGCATGACCTTCTTCCACAGCACCGGCGACACCTCGTAGCCGTAGAGGCGGTCGAGGATGCGGCGGGTCTCCTGCGCGTCGACGAGGTCGATGTCGAGGTCACGCGGGTTCTCGGCGGCCGCCCGGATAGCCGGTTCGGTGATCTCGTGGAACACCATGCGCTTGACCGGGATCTTCGGCTTGAGCGTCTCCAGCAGATGCCACGCGATCGCCTCACCCTCGCGGTCACCGTCGGTGGCGAGATAGAGCTCGTCGACGTCACGCATCAACGACTTCAGCTCGGTGACCGTGGACTTCTTGTCCGGCGAGACGACGTAGAGCGGCTCGAAGTTCTCGTCGACGTTGACACCGAGACGCGCCCAGGGTTGCCCCTTGTACTTGGCCGGTACGTCGGCGGCGCCGCGCGGGAGATCGCGGATATGCCCCCGCGACGACTCCACCACATAGTTGGACCCGAGGTATCCGGCGATCTTGCGCGCCTTGGTGGGCGACTCGACGATTACGAGTCGCCGGATCGCTTTGCCGCTCGTGGAGCTCGTCGTGCTGGTCTCGGCCAACGGGGGTCCTTCGCTATGGAGTCGGTCCCTCGGCGCAGGAGGTTGTGCCGGAGGTGGAACCGCTCTGTGTCCGTCAGTGGGTTTGTACCTTATACATAGCGGCAATTGCACATCTGAATTCCCGGCAAGGTATACCCCAACCGGCCCCGAACCCGAATTCTCGTGACAAAACGCCTGGTCACACCGGTCGTGAAGGGTGCATCACATTTCTTCGACGCCACTGTCCCCCGTTCTGGCGACCGAGCCGGGAAATGCGACACGTTCACTGTGCGACCGGCCATTCACTTGCGGGTGCACCGGTCGGGGGCACCCCGATGTACTCGGCCAGACGCGAGAGCCGACGTCGCCCCGACACCCGCAAGGCGGGCGCCACGCTCCGGGTCCCGACCAGAGTGGGGGCGATCCCGGCCCGCATCAGCGCGGTGGCCAGTGGGGCATGCGATTGCGGGCAATGCGGGTCGAGTCCGAGGAGGTATTGGCCCCGCACGTCCTCGCGGCCGGCCGCGAGCACCCAGAACCGCAGGGCGCGCGGGGTGGGGACCCAGCCGGCGGGCATCGTCTTCACCGCGCCCGTGGACCAGCGGCGGTGGAGATCGTCGAGCCCTGATATCGATGCCGTTCGCGCGAGCGGGCTGCCCTCGTCGGAGCGGGTGACCTCGGCGTCGAGGCCGGTGGCCCGCATCTCGGCGGCGATGGCCTGCGCCCGCCAGACGTCGGCGACGACCACCGACACCCGCGTACCGCTCTTCGTGGACGCAGACTGGCCCGGACCGGCGAGCAGACCTGCCAGGTCGGCGACCCCTGGTTCGTCGGTCTCCGCCGAGAAGAACGCCAACTGACCCACGCCATGACACTACTGCGCAGCGACACTACTGGGACCGCGACACTACTGGGCAGCGACACTACTGGGCAGCGACACTTGGGCAGCGGCCACTGCTCCGGGCGGCACCGTACACAAAAGACCGCTCCCGGCCTGGATGATCCAGACCGGGAGCGGTGCGACAAACCTCTTCGCGTTACCGCGAGTTCATCTCAGACGGCGCGGACGCCCGTCGCCTGCGGGCCCTTGGTGCCCTGCCCGACCTCGAACTCGACACGCTGGTTCTCTTCGAGGGTGCGGAAACCGGATCCCTGGATCTCGGAGTAGTGGACGAACACGTCGTCAGACCCCTCGTCAGGGGCGATGAAGCCGAAGCCCTTCTCCGCGTTGAACCACTTCACAGTTCCCTGTGCCATTACTGCATTCCTTCACATTCGATCTGAACTCGGTACGACATTGACTCGCACCGTGGCCGGTTCTCACCGCCATACCTCGAAGATGCCCCGATGAACCGTGAACGCGGTTCGCTGAGGTAAAACTCAGTACCACGGCTGCAACCAGATTCCCCCGAACACCGCAGTGGCGATGTATCGGAAGAAGCTGCGGCCGCTGACAGTCAATCACGTTCGCCATCGATGCGATAGTCGCAGCAACCACCCTGAACGAAAATGTGGATGATTTCGGCAGTCCGACAATCAGCGCTAACATCTGCGTGGACGTCGCGCCAGGGCCGTACATACCGATCCGGTCTCGAATCACCCTCGCGGAGCACGAGAACCACTGCGAAGCACGAGAACCACTGCGGAGCAAGAACCACTGCGAAGCAAGAACCACTGCGGCGTCCGCGCGACACATGGGACGACAGACAACGATGACCATGCACACCTTTGGAACCGAGTTGCTGCGCCGATCACTCGCCGGCACCGAAGCGGACTCCGGTCCCCTCACCCATCTCTCTGTCATACCGTCGCGCACACCGACTTTCGGGCAGTGGCCGGAGTGGGTCGACGGTGCGGTGCGCGCCGCGTTCATCGACAACGGGATTCCGCGACCGTGGTCACATCAGGCCGCGGCGGCCGAGCATGCGCACGCCGGCCGGCACGTGTCCATCTCCACCGGCACCGCATCGGGGAAGTCGCTCGCATACCAGTTGCCGATTCTGAATACGCTGCTCACCGAACCACATTCGACCGCACTGTATTTGGCGCCCACCAAGGCTCTGGGCGCCGATCAGATCCGGGCGCTCTCGGATCTGACCGCGGGTCGCAGCGCATTCGCCCACCTCGCGCCATGTACCTATGACGGTGACACCGATCCGGAGATCCGGCATTGGGCGCGCGCCCATTCGCGGTGGATCTTCACCAACCCGGATATGCTGCACCTCGGCATCCTCACCGGGGTGCTGGCCGGCGGCTCCGGGTCGTCGGCGGGTCCGGTACGCGGGCAGTGGCGACAATTCTTGCGACACCTGCGCTACATCGTCATCGACGAATGCCACCACTACCGTGGCGTGTTCGGATCACATACGGCACTGGTACTGCGCCGACTGCTCCGGCTGGCACGGGCGTGCGGGTCGAATCCGACGGTGATCGCCGCCAGCGCGACCGTCGCCGATCCGGCAGCGGCACTGACCCGGCTGATCGGTGAGCCCGCGGTCGGCGTCACCGACGACGGTTCACCACGGGGCGAGCGCACCATCGCGCTCTGGGAACCGGACTTCATCCCGGGCATCACCGGTGAGCAGGATGCCCCCGTGCGCCGATCTGCCGGTGCCGAATCATCGCGACTGCTGGCCGATTTCGTCATCGAGGGCGCCCGCACCCTGTTGTTCGGCCGCAGCCGGCGCGGTGTCGAGATCGCCGCCCTGGGAGCCCGGAACCTCTTGGCGCACAGTGCACCCGAGCTGGTCGACAGGGTCGCGGCCTACCGGGCCGGATACCTCGCCGACGATCGGCGCAAGCTCGAGCAGGCGATCTCCGACGGCGAGCTCCTCGGCGTGGCGACGACCAACGCACTCGAGCTCGGCGTCGACATCAGCGGTCTGGACGCGGTCATCATCGCCGGCTATCCCGGCACGGTCGCCTCGTTCTGGCAGCAGGCCGGACGCGCCGGACGCCAACGCACCTCCGGTGATGCGCTCGTCGTCCTCGTCGCCCGCGACGATCCCCTCGACACCTATCTGGTGCATCATCCGCAGGCGCTGCTCGCCACCCCGGTCGAGGCACCGGTCATCGACCCCACCAATCGCTACATCCTCGGCCCGCACCTGCTGTGTGCGGCTACCGAATACCCGTTGCAGGACGACGAGATCGAGCGATGGCAGGCCGGCGAGATGGTGGCCGACCTCGCCGCGCAGGGATTGCTGCGCCGACGCCGGGCCGGCTGGTATGCCGCGCCCGGGGTGGACCCGCACGGCGACATCGACATTCGTGGTGGCATCGGCGGACAGATACTCATCGTCGATTCCACCACCGCCGAGTTGCTCGGCACCGTCGATGCCGGGCGCGCACCGGCCACCGTCCACCCCGGGGCCGTGCACATCCATCAGGGCCGCACCTACGTCGTCGACGAACTCGACCTCGACGACGGCCTGGCGCCGGCGCATCCGGACGAGCCGGACTGGACGACCACGGCGCGCGAGACCACCGAGATCACCATCACCGACGTCGTCGCACAGGCCCGCCACGGGGTGCTCACCACGGCGCTGGTGGACGTCGACGTCACCCATCAGGTGGTCGGATATCTGCGGACGCTGCCCTCGGGAGAAGTGCTCGACTCGATCGAACTCGACATGCCGCGTCAGACCCTGCACACCCGGGCGGTCATGTATACGCTGCCGCCCGAGGTACTCGCCGACGAGGGCATCGACGCCACCCGCCTGCCCGGATCGCTGCACGCCGCCGAGCACGCGGCGATCGGACTGCTGCCCCTCATCGCCACCTGCGACCGGTCCGACATCGGTGGGCTGTCGACGAATCTGCATCCCGACACCGGCCTGCCGACGGTCTTCGTCTATGACGGCTACCTCGGCGGCGCGGGCTTCGCCGAACGCGGCTTCACCCAACTGCAGACTTGGATCGCGGCCACCCGCGATGCCGTCGCAGGCTGCGGCTGCGAGAACGGGTGCCCGTCCTGCGTGCAGTCCCCCAAGTGCGGCAACGGCAACGATCCGCTCGACAAGGCCGGAGCGATCACCACGCTGTCGCTGATCTCACGGCTTCTCGTAGGCTGAGCGTCGGGTCGGGAGCCCTGGAACGAAAGTGCAGCATGCCCACATCGTCGGCCGCCGGCCTGCTCGCCGGTCAGATCGCGGCCGACCTGAGCGCCCCCGGCCCACACACGGGTCTGCTGATCGCGTCCGGGAGTACCGGCCGACCGGTACTCGACGCCCTCGCCGCGCATGCCGGTGCCACCGGACGTGGCGTCCTGCGGCCGGCGCCCCACGCCCGGGATTCCCGTGCCGAGGATTCCCGTCCCTACTCGGCGCTACGCCGCCTCGTCGACCAGCTGCTCACAGCCGCCTCGGCGATCACCGACGACCAGCGCACCGCACTGCGCGTGGCCTTCGGCGTCGAGCTCGGTGCCGAACCGACCCGGCTGATGCTCTGCACGACGATCCTGACGTTGCTGCGCGGATGGGGTGCTGACCATCCCGGCGGGCTGCTCCTCGTCGACGAGGCCACCAAGTTGGAGAAGGCCAGCGCACAGATCCTGGCGTTCGTTCTCCGCCGCATCGGGCACACCGGAGTCGGTGCGCTCGTCAGCGCGGCGCCGGGCGACGAACTGTTCGACGATCGCATCGCCGAATACGTATGGGTGCTCGAGAACACCGGCAGCGCCGACACTTTGGGCGTCGACGAGATCGGGACCGACCGTCCGGCCGCCGACGCCGACGGTCTCGCACGGATCGTGGCCGATTCATTTCGTGCCTTCGCCGGCGGCGCGCCGTCCGACCAACTGCACGCCGACCTGCGAGCGGCACTCACCGGCGCCCCGGGCCGAGCAGGCGCCGAGGCCATCGATGACGCCATGTGGCTGCTGTGCGTGACCGAGCAGCTGGCCGGCGATACCACGCCATCGGATCTACGAGCGGTCGCCGATGCACTGCCCGTCCGCCCGCACTGGGCACGACTCGCAGGACGGGTCAACGGCGATGCCGCGCTGGGTCATTCGGCGCTGGCGGCCGAGGCCGACCGGATGGTTGACGATCTCGCCGTGGCCTCGGATCCGACGATGATGGTGCGAACGGCATTCGTGACGCAGGCCCGCTATCACCGATTCTGGTGGCGTGACGCGCTGGTCCGGGTGCTCTCGGACGCAAACGCATCACCGGACGATACGCTCGCCGCGGCGGCACTGCTGGCGGCCGAACGTCTCACCGCAGGCGACTGGGATGCCGCGGGCACCCTGTCCGCCCGGGTGCGGGCGATCGCGGATGCGCAGGGCCACCGCATGATCGGGACCGAGTGGGCCGACTACACGGCGGCCCTGCTCACGGCATATCGCGGCGAGCACGACGTCCTCGAGGCGGCGATCTCACGGATGCTGCGCCGGGACGGCACGCGGGGCATCTTCCTGACGCGGCGGGCCGCACACGCGCGCGCCGCGCTCGCTCTCGGTTCCGGTGCGCCACGTCGTGCATACCGGCTGCTCGGCGACGTCACACCCGAAAGTGGTTATGCCGCACTCGTCGACGTGGACTCACGGATGGTGCTCGACCTCGCGCAGGCAGCGGTCGGTGCAAACGCCGGCGATGACGTCGCAGCCCTGACCGAGGTCTTGTCCAGAGACGAGTCCGAGGCACCGCTGGGTGTGCTGGAACCATTGCTCACCGCGGGCGCACTTGCCGTCGTCACCGGTGAACGTGTGCACTACGAGCGCGCGCTCGCCCTGCCCGATGCCGACCGGCAGCCGTTCGCACTCGCCCGTATCCGGCTGTCATACGGTGCGGCGCTGCGCAGTCGCGGGGACCGGGTACCGGCCCGTCATCAACTCCGTAGTGCCGCATCGATATTCCGCGGACTGAAAGCGACACCCTGGCTCGAGCGGACACACGAGGAACTGCGTCGGCTCGGCGATCCGTCGGCCGCGAAACCAGTACGGGGGCGGCTCACCCCGATCGGCCATCGGGTGGCCGAGCTCGCCGCGTCCGGTCTGAGCAACCGGCAGATCGGCGAGCTGCTGCACCTGTCGGCGAGCACCGTGGGCACCCACCTGTCGTCGGTGTACGCGACACTCGGGGTGACTTCCCGTGCGGCGCTGCGTGACTCATTGAGCCGTCTCCGGCTCTGACGATGCGGAGGACCGGCGTGCCAGTGCCGTAGATTGCTGCCACCAGGTGACACCGATCTACGGCGTAGGGGTGTTCTGCGTGTCGTCGGCGTCGGCCCGCAGTTCCCGCAGTGCGTCTCGCAGACCGCCACGCGATCCGATCCCGAGTTTGACGTACACGTGGTGGAGGTGATTGCCCACCGTCCGTGCCGAGATACCCGTCTGCACGCCGATCGCCTTGTTGCTCAATCCCGATGCCGCCGCCTCGGCGATCCGCAGTTCCCGGTGGGTCAGTCCGCCGGCGGCCGGACCACCGAACACCTGGCGCGCCACCACCGCGGTATCGAGTTCGGCCCGCACCAGCTCGGCCCAGTGCCGGCACTCCATCCCGGCGAACAGTTGTAGCGCGGTGGACAGCGGCTCACGTGATTCGGCAACCGCATGCATCCGTCGCAGATGCGCGCCGAAATAGTAGTGGACCCGCGCCAGATCGAACGGCCACTGCTGCGCACCCGGCACCGCAAGGGCCGCGCGGAACAACGTCCGAGCCGCTTCGTCGGGCAGCACGCATGCCTGTGCGGCCAAGTGAATCATGCTGCAACGCGGCGAGATCAGACCGAATCCGGCCCGGGTCATCGCATCCACATGTGCGCGGGCCACATCGAGGCGGCCCACCTGTCGGGCGGCGACGACGATGTCGAGCGCGACGGCCCGGGCGGGCAGGAAATCGTCGGCGAACTCGCCGATCGGTCCGACGGCTGCGGCCCGCTCCAGAACACCGATGGCGTCGGAACGTGCTGCCGCCGACATCAACTCGGCGCGTGCAGTCTCGGTCAGCACGGTACGCGCGCGTCGGGGGATAGCCCACGACACCGGCCGCGCCACCCGATCCGCCACGTCCGCCGGGTCGCCGCGCACCGCGGCCAGACGAGCCTGCTGCGCATCGGCGCCCCAGGACAGCAAATTGAAACCCGCAGCGCCCCACCGACTCCGGGCGTGATCGAGTCGGGACTGGGCACGCGTGAAGGCGCCACGTTCCAGGTCACCATCTGCCAACAGGAGGGTCGCCCAGACCGCAGGCATGACCGGGCCGCGGTCATCGGCGCCGGCGATGAGCCGTTCGAGATGTGGCGCCATCACCGCCACCCGATCCACCGCGGCGGCGGCTTCGGCGACGAGGATGATCGCGGTCGAATCGGTATGCCGGTCGACCGCGACGGCCGCGCGCTCGATCTCGGCCACGCTCAGCCGGTCGGCGAGCAGGACTGAGAGCGCCGTCCGGTGCGCGATATCGGTGACGGCGTGATGCGCGGTCACCTCGGCGGCCACTCGCTGATATGCCTGCCACAGGTCGTTGCGTCCGGAAAGCCAGCACACCCACCGGAGTTCGCCGATCGCCTCGATCAGCATCGGATCGGGTGCGTCACGGCGCCGGCGGTGACCGATGGCCTCGTCGAGGAGTCGATGGGCCATGTCCAGTTCCGTGGCATCACCGCGTGAGGTCACTGCCGCGATGGCCAGCGCACCACCGAGAGTGCTCGCCGCGGTTCGATCGTGCTCCCGCATCTCGCCGACGAGCCGCGCGGCGAGGGTCAGGTCGACCGACGACGCCAGGTAGGCGGCGCGGGCGAGGCGGCGGGCGCACTCGGATGCCGTGGTGTCGACGCGGGCGGCGGCCTCCAGCGATGCGACGGCGCTGCGCCAATCCCCTTGCCTGCAGGCCGCTTCGGCTGCGGCCTCCATCAGTGACGCGCGGCGCCGGACGGAACTCACCTGGGCCACCGCCGCCGGATCGGGCGCGCCGTCGGCGACGAAGACCGCACCGAGCACGCGATGGACGAGATCACGCTCGGCGGAAACCGCGCTCGTCTCGATCATGTGCAGCGCCACCGGATGCAGGCTGTGGATACCGATCTGGGCGCCATCGGTGAGCTCCACGAGCCCGGCGCCGACCGCAGGCAGCGAGGCCACCAGCGCGTCACCGCCGCCGAGCACGGCGTCGAACGCACGTAGTTCCCGGCCCGGATCGATCGCATGCATGAGCAACAGCAGCCGGGTATCGGGCGGCAGTTCGGTGATCGTCGCCGACATCTGGCGTCGCAGGCGTGCGGTCAGGGCCGGGCGATCCGGCACCGGCTCGGCGCCGGTGCGTTGCGCCGACGTGAGGCTGCGCGGAATCTCGGTGATCGCCAACGGATTTCCGAGCGACGCCGCGAGCACGCCGCGTCGCAATCGTGGCTCGAGGTCGGGGTACTCGGCGGACAGGACACGATCGGACTCCGCCTCGGTCAACGGCCCGAGCATCAGCCTGGACCCCGACGCCAGTGCCGCACGTCCGGCGCGGGTCGTGGCGATCAGGGACAGGCCGGGCAGTTGCCGGTCGGCGATGGCCTCGACGACGGTGATCGACTCGCGGTCGAGCTGACGGAGATCGTCGATCAGCAGCAGCATCGGGCCGCGCGCCAGCTGTGCGGCGATCACCACGACCACCGCGTCGGCGACCCGGCGCACATCGGGGGACGGTCCGGAGGCGAGGCCGACGGCGACACCCAGTTCCGCAGGCACGTCGTCGGCCGGCACATCGCACAGCAGCGGTAGCAGGAATTCGTGGAGCCCGGCGAAGGGTTCGGTGGACTCGGCCTCGAAGCCGCGGGCGGACAGGGTCCGCATTCCCAAGGCGGCGCCGTGCCGGGCGGCCACCGCGAGCATCGTCGACCTGCCGGAGCCCGGGTTCCCCGCGATCGTGAGGGTATGGACGGCGTCCGGGATGCCCGACGACGCCGCGTGCAACACGTCGTCGATCCGGTCGATGATCCCTCGGCGTCCGACGACGCCGTCGTCCGCGGACTTCGGCACGGCGCGGACGCTACTCACCGATCATGTGTAACACGACACACTCCCCACCCTGGTGTCCGGGATGGGGAGTGCGCCGATGCGGCGAGGGGCGGTCAGGAGTCCGATGAACCCTGTGAACCACTCGATCCGCCCGTGGACGACGACGCCGAAGATGACGAGGATGCGGTCGACGAGTCGGTGCTCGTCGCTCCGGCCCCTGCCGAACTCGTACCTGCCGAACTCGTACCTGCCGATCCGGTGTCGCTCGATCCCGCGCTTCCTGAGCCGGTCGCATCCGAGCCGTTGGCGGACTCCGCGGAGGTCGCCGAGTCGCCGCCGGTCGCCTCGGGTGCAGACGACGGTGCGGTCGGCGCCTCGGAGGACCCGGTGGTCGGCGTGCTGGTGGACGGCGTGCTGGTGGACGGCGTGCTGGTGGACGGCGTGCTGGTGGACGGCGTGCTGGTGGTCGGCGTGCTGGTGGTCGGCTCGGCCGTGGCGGGTGCCGACGCGGTGGCACTCGACTCGGTCGCGCTCGCCGAACCGGCCGTCGACGTCGTCGCACCGACGGTGACCGAGGTGGCCCGCGGGCTGGTCACGGCGCTGATGTCGGTGGGCGAGATCGACTTGACCGCGACCGACGACGTGGCCGACGTGGTCTTGGGCGGCGTGATGATCTTGAGGATCCCCTTCTGCAAGGACTGCCACGACGACACACTGCCGGGCAGGGTCAGGACTCCGTCATCGCCGAACTCGGTGTTGCCGAATATTCCGCCCGCGACGACCTTGAGCCCAATGCCGCCGAGACCGGCGACCGGTGCGAGGTCGATCCCGTAACCGCCGTTGAGGAGTCCGTCGAGCATCACCGCGGGCGCCGCCACCAGCGCGTTCAGCGTCGCGGCCGGGTCACCTGTCTTCGCCGCGTCGATCACGTTCTGGATGCCCTGCACCAACCCGCCCATGCCCCCGAGCAGCGGGCTGACCGGCACGAGGACTGCGGACAGGATGAGCTGGTTCTGGGTTTCATTGATGACGTTGGCGAGATTTTCCAACGGACCGGCCAGCACCTTCTGGAGCGCCGGCAGGATGGGACCGGGCAGCATATCGAGACCGGCGGTGACCGGCAGGATGGCCGCGAGGACCACCGAGTTGATCGCCGTGGCCAGGTCACCGTCCGCGAGTGCGGCGGCGGCCTCTTCCAGCAGCGGTGGGACCTCCGTCTGAAGCGCGTCGAGCGCCTTCGGTCCGAAGGTTCCCAGCGCCGAACCCAGACCGGACAGATTCGCCTGCTGGTTGCTCAGGATCTGGTTGAGGATCGGTAGCGTGCCGTCCGGCGCGGACTTCTGCAGCTTCTGGATGTTGGCAATCGTGTCGGCGATGACCTGCTGGTACATCCCGATCCCGGTCGTGGCGGCCGCGCTGGTCGCGTGGTTCACGTCGGCAGCGAGTGCGGGTGCGCCGGTCATGGCGAGCGGGGTGATCGCAATGGCCGCGGCCCCGGCAAGGGCAAGGCCGGTGGTGACTCGCGGGCGTCGGGTGCGCGTCGCCGTGACTTCGGGACTGGTGAGTGCGTGCACTTTCTTCTCCTATGGAAACAGGTGAATCGAAACGTGGTCTGTCACGCCGACCCAGCTGCACTGGTCGCACCCATGGCCGTCTGACTTACCGGTGAGTAGCTTGCGCCGCAACCGGTCCGTTATGAAAGCCAGATCACATCTTTATGGACATATGACTCATGCCGCACAATCAGTGGTCGGTGCGACGGAGAAGTCGGCATCGGCCGAGGTCGGGCCGTCGGTCCGCGGGCGTGTCAGCGCACCTGAGGCCCACTCACGCGTCGCCGAACGGCAGCCATATCCGGACAAAAGACTCATACCGGCGTGATGGCACATCGCCGGAGAACCTCGGGTGTATGGGCGCGAATGGCACAAATGCACGGCGAATTCCGCGGTCCGGCAGGTCGATCTGCCCGATGTCGGCGATAATCAGCCAATGCACGACAGGGATGCCCGGCGCGCCGCGGCGCCGAGGATGATCCTGCGGGCGTGTGCGGTCTACTACCTGCTGGCACGCCCGACTCAGGAGGCAGATCAGCTGCCTTCGACCATCGGCGAGAACGACGTGTTCTACTCCGAGGAACAGGCCCTCGACGCCCTCGACATCCACTTCGCGTGGGCGGCGGCACGCCACGACGATGCCGGCATGGTCGACTCCGCGCAGTGGTATCTGCAGAGCGCGATGGTCGGACCCCGGATCAGTCCGTCGCTCGGTGACGTGTACCTGGCCATCTCCGATGACGAGCACGGCGACACCTGGGCCGCGGCAGGCGGTTTCCTGACCGAGGGCGAGGTGGTGCACTGGGCGCCGTTCGTCACCGCGGTGCGCCCGCGCATCCCGATCGCGCGGGGCAACGGCGTCTTGGAACTCGCCTACCGCGGTGATGCCACGGTGTACTTCAACCAGGTGTGGTTCGCACCCATGCATTCGGTACGGGTGTACCCCAAACGGATCGTCGTCGGCGACGACGCGATCGGTTAGACGTCGCGCCAGTTCACGTACAAATGGCTGCTCCCCAACAGGTTTCACCGCCCACGCACATCACTGCACCGGACCGGCCCGGGCCGACGCGACCGCGTCCCGGGAACCGAAGACGCCCAGCTCGATCGGAACGACGACCTCGACGATCACGTCCTCGCCACCGACCCGGCAGTGACGCAACCGCGCACCGGTCCGCTGCTGGGCCACCACCGTGGTGGCGGTGGGACACGCGTCGCCGCCGGAGATCTGGTCGACGGCGGCGGCTAGGGCGGCGATGTCGGCAGCCGACTGCGCCCGGTGACGCGCGACGACGGCAGCGCCGACGTAGACGAGCATGATGAGCACCGACACGAGCCCCACGATCAGCCCCGCCGCCGCCACGGTGGCGTAGCCGCGCTCGTCCCGGATCAGGCCCGCACCGGATCTCACGGTTGCACGCCGGGCGCGAAGTCGACCTGATCGGAGCCGTCGGGCTCCCGGATCGCCACCGCCCGGGCCGACATCGTCAGCCCCGGCAGCGACAGCACCCGATCGGTGACCGAGACGATGATCTGCTCGCCTTCTTCGGTCACGGTGATCGTCGCATCCGTCCCCGCCAGGCGGGCCCCGGCGGCGCGCGCACCGGCATCGCCGGCCGCGGTCAGGCGGGCCACCTCACGAGCCGCGTCGGTGCACCGGATCTCGGTGACCACGGCACCGATCGCACCGACCCCGACAATCAGCACCGCCACGATCGCCGCGATCGCGTACGCCGCCTCGACCGTGACCATCCCCTCGTCGTCACTCCACAGACGGCATACCCGCGATACCCATACCTCGCGGGATGTCCAGTGTGGCAACATCATCAGTTGACCGACGTGTTGAGGGCCTTGTTGATGATCCCGGTCAGCGCGGAGACGATGTCGTTGCCGGTGACCACCGTGTACAGAATGGCACCGAAGGCCGCGGCGGCGATGGTCCCGATGGCGTATTCGGCAGTGCTCATCCCTTCGTCGTCGGTCACCAGCCGCACCGACTGAACGGTCAGCCAGTCACGGACCGAACGGAAATTCTTCTTGGGTGACATGAGATTCTTGGGTGACATGAGTTTTCCCTTCTGTTGACATCGATGGAGAGTGTGGCTCTCATGTAGTTGGACGCAGCACGCGGCGATTGCGCTCCACATCGAGGGGAGTTTCTTGTCACAATCCGCCCAAGGTCTGTGCGGCCAGGCCGATCACCACCGGCACGATGCCCAGGCAGATGAACGCAGGCAGAAAACACAGTCCCAGTGGGCCACTGACCATGACCCCGGCACGTTCGGCGCGGGCGAGGGCGTCGTCGTGGGCACTGCGCCGGACGTGTTCGGCAAGCTCATCGACACCACCGGCCAACGCCGAGCCGGCCCGCGCCGACCGACGGGCGAGCATCGCGAGGTCGGCGAAGCAGCCGGTGTCCGGGCGGGCCTTTCCGAACCTACGACGGCTACCGAGATCCGAAGACGCACTGGCCCAGGCCCGTTCGGCGTCGGCACCGAGTTCGAGGAGTTCGGCGGCGGCCGTCATCGGCCGCGCCAGCGAGGGCGGGGCGCTCGGCGCCGCAACGCGGATCGCGGCGACCACCGGCAATCCGGCGCGCAGACATACCGCCAGCAGATCGAGCGCGGCAGCGACCGCGAACGGGTCATCTGGCCGATCGCCGGTCCGGAGGAAGCGCGGTTCGCGCCCACGCGGCGCCGGCGCATCGATCACCCGGTACAACCGCCATCGCGCCGCCGGCCACAACCAACAGGCACCGGCCACCAGGAGCAGACCCGCGGCCGTCACGAGGAGAGCACCTTTCCGGCGATGCGTTCGGACCAGACCACTCCGGCAGCCACCAGAACGGTGCCGACCACCAGGAGAATGCCGCCGATCCCCCCGCCGAGCAGGGTCGATAGCGGCCGCGCTCCAGTGGCCTGTCCCAGGGCGACGCCGAGCAGCGGGAGTCCGGCCAGCACAGCGGCGGTGGCCCGCGGGCCGGCCATGCCTGCTCGGGTCCGCTCGGTGAAGGTCTTGCGCGCCACCATGTCCGCGCGGACCGACCCGAGCAGCTCGGCCAGCGGTAGCCCGTAGGTCTCGGACGTCTGCCACGCGATCGCGATGCGATGCCACGATTGCTCACCCCCGCCGGTGAGCCCGCTCCCTCCGATCACCTCACCGGCGATCACGCTGCCGCCGAGTTCGGCACGGCCGGCCAGCATGGCCAGTGCCGCTGCGACCGAGTCGGCGCGGCCGGACGTGCCGCCGTCCGACATCTCGGCCGCGGCGGCCGCGCAGGCCCGCGCCGGCGGAGCGCCCACCGACAACTCGGCGATCATCAACGACAATGCGGTCAGCAGATCATCCCGATGCGAATCCGCGTCCTCGGTACGTCGGCGGCGGCGGATACGCCAGAGGTAGAGGCTGACGAGAACTCCCGCCGCGCACAGCGCCGCCACCCCGCCGACGAGCAACGCACCGCCCAGAGCTGCCGGCACGACGAGCATTCGTGGCACGGTGGTCCGGGCCGGACCGGCTGCACTGCCGGCGAATGCACGGAGGCGATGTCCGGCGCGGGATCGTCCCGAACACAGCACCGCGCATGCGGCGGCGAGCAGGATGGCGGTCATCGGGCCGCCACCATCTCGTCGAGAAGTGCGCGGTGCGGAGTGAAACCGGTGCTGCGCAGCCACACCGGCACCGTGGTGACCAGTCCGTCCGAGCCGCGCCGGAGTACACCGATCTCGGACAGCCCGCGGGTACCGTCGGCTGTGCGCGCCAACCCGAGCACCACCTGCACCGCGGCCGAGAGCTGACTGTGCAGGGCGTCGCGGCCCATCCCGCCGAGCGCGGCGAGCGCCTCCATCCGGGCCGGCACCTCCGCGGTGGAGTTCGCGTGCAGCGTCCCGCCGCTGCCGTCGTGACCGGTGTTGAGCGCGGTCAGCAGGTCGATGACCTCGGCACCGCGCACCTCACCGACGATGATGCGGTCCGGGCGCATCCGCAGCGCCTGGCGCACCAGCATCCGGACCGGAACCTCGCCCGCGCCTTCGACATTGGCGGTGCGCGCCACCAGTCGCACGACGTGCGGGTGCGTCGGGGTCAACTCGGGTGCATCCTCCACGCAGAGCACACGTTCGGCCGGGCCCATCTGGCCGATCAGCGCCCCGAGGAGCGTCGTCTTGCCCGTCCCCGTCCCGCCGATGATGAGGAACGACAACCGGGCGCGCAGAATCGTCTGCAACATTTCGGCGGCCGGCGCGGGTACCGCCCCGGTGGCCACCAGCGCATCGAAACCCATACCGGCGCTGCGTAACACGCGGAGCGACAAGCACGTCCCGTCGGCGGCCAGCGGCGGGATCACCGCGTGCAGACGCACCGTGTAGCCGCGCCGGCCCAGATTCGACAGCTGCGCGTCGACCCAGGGCTGCGCATCGTCGAGGCGCCGGCCGGCGGCGAGCGCCAACCGCCCGGCGAGACGGCGCACCGCGGCGTCATCGTCGAAGCGGATCGGTGTGAGCTCGAGTCCTGCACCGCGATCGACCCACACGCGGTCGGGTCCGACGACGAGGAGATCGGCGATACCCGGCTCGGCGAGCAGCTCTTCGAGGCGACCCGCACCGGTCAGTTCGGTCTGCAGATAGCGCAGCGCCGCAAGGAGATCGGTGTCACCGAGCACTCCGCCCGACTCGGCCCGGATGGCATCGGCGATGACGGCGGCGGTGGGCTCGACGGCGTCGGCGGCCAGCCGCGACCGCACCCGCTCGAGCAGGGCCTCGTCGGTCCGCGCATTCATGCGCCCCGCCCCGTACCGACCGCCCCGTAGACCGCCTGTGCCGCACGGCCGAGCGGACCGCGCGCCGCGATGTGCGGGCGACCGTCCTCCAGGCGCGCGGGCAGACGCGGGTCCGGACGATATGAGGCGACCAGGCGCATATCGACTGCGTCGGCGATCTGGGCAGCGCGCAATCCGCCCGGCGACGGACCACGAACGGCCAGTGCGAGATCCGCGGCCCGGGTGAGCAGGCGCTCGGCCACCTGTGTGGCGGCGGCACATCCGGCGACGGTCGCCGATGTCACCAACAGCACCAGATCCACCGATTCGACGACGCCGCGCACCACGTCGGTGTCGGCGCGCGGCAGGTCGACGACGACCAGATCCCCGTGCCCCCGCCCGGCGTCGAGCGTGGCCAGCACGGCATCGGCGTGAATGGGTTGCGAATCGTCGCGACGCGAGGTCAGCACCGCGACCCGGTCGTCGACGCGTGGCAGCGCGCTGTGCAGCGCCTGACCGTTGACGGCACCGCCTTCCAGAGTGAGGTCCTGCCAGCGCAATCCGGCCCGGTCCTCGATGCCGAGGATCAGATCGAGCCCGCCGCCGAGGTCGTCGGCGTCGAGCAGCAAGACCTGTTCACCGGCGTCGCCGGCAGCCAGGGCGGTGGCCGCCGACAACACCGACGCACCCGCGCCGCCATGGGCGCTCAGCACCGCGAGACCGCCACCGGCGGACCGCCGTGGTGCGCGCAGCTCGGTCAGGGTGCGCACGAGATGGCCCTCGTCGGCGGGCAGCAGCGCGGCATCGCCGGCACCGAGGTCCATCGCCGCCCGCCACACCCCGGCCGGCGGTGCGGCGGTGGCGACGAGCAGCACCCCGGTACGTCGCGGCACCGCGGTGGCCGCGAGCGCCGCGACCGCCGACGGATCGACGACGACCGCACACGCGCGCAGCCAGTCCGCTCGGCAGGCGGCGGGCTCGCCGACGACCAGCCGGTACCCGGCGGCCGCGGCGCAGCGCGCGACATCATCACGCAACTCGGCATCGACTAGGGCGAGCAGGACTTCGGACATGCCGTCATCCTGACGCGCACCGGCGCATCGACTGCGGATCTGCCGGCCCAGCGGCAGCGATCTGTGGAGACAGACCGGAATGGGGACAAACGGTGGAGATCTGGGTCAGAGGCCCAGCAACGGAAAAGTGCCCACCAGAAGAAAAAGACCCCAGACAGAGGACAACCCCGGCCAAGGGGGGGAGGAGGCCGGGGTCGTCGCGTTTCAGCCCCGGGGGGTCGGGCTGAAAGGCACCGGTCCGAAGACCGGGTACCCACGACTATACACGTTGCGCCCGCCGCCGCAAATACCTATCGCAAACGCGCCGTCCGGCCGTGCAGCGACCCTCCTACCTGCAGGTTTGTTTCGCTGTACAAATGACTCACTCTGGCCGACCCGCTCATGACGCCGCGGCATCGCGCGACATACCCCAAGTCGACTTACAGTGAGCTGAGAAGCCCCGCTAGCAGCGGCAACGCCTCCGCCGGCGCTCGGTCGAGACGCGAATTGCGCCCCCGCACACATCGGCAACCACTCACCGGCCGGAGCCTTGATGTGATCGACGTCACGGTGTACAAAGGTGTTACGGAACCTCGGAAGGCAACGTCCGATTCGGAAGAGAAGAAGCGGACCCCCATTTCGGGCACTTCCCAGCACGGGCGGCAAGTACCCACGCGGAGTGAGCCGCATAAAGGCACAAGTGTTGTGCGCCTGCGAAATCCCGGCCTTTTGGGCGATACCGCACATGGCAGCGCCTCGACCCCGGACAGCGCCGACGTCGTCATCGATGGCGTCGTGTGGGACGAGATCGGCAGCGCCGGAACGGTTTTCGTGACAGATGAGCGGGACTCATCGCCGAGGCGGTAACCACAACCCACCAAGCACGCTTGGTAACCTGGGTCCGTGCTTTGCGGGCGGCGACCCGGTTCTTCGGACCGGATCGCCGCCCGCAATGCTGTGCGCTCCTCTGGTCAGCCGGCTCGCGCGGCGTCGGCGATCGACTTCGCCTCGGCCGCGCCGGCGGTGAGCGCCTCGCAGCAGAACACGATCCAATCCTGCAGGGCCTGCGGACGGCCGCTGCCGAACGCCTCGGAGAGCACACGGTAGTCGGCGACCCGTCGGAACCACGTCACCTCCGGCACTCCCAGGTTGTGCGGGTCGAGTCCCGACGACGTGCACACCAGCCGGGACGCCGCGCGTGCCACGATCCCGTTGGCGCTGCCAAAGGCGTTCAGGCCGAGCAGTTCTCCGTGTACGACGGCCGCGAGGACCGGCGCGCCCACGCGCGTACCGCCGGTGATCAGCTGCGACAGCAGGTCCAGTCTCGTCGCGACCTCGGCCCCGTCGCGCGGACGGCCGAGTTCGTCGGGGTCGTCGACGAGGTCGGCGGCCGCGAGCATGTGTAACCGGGCAAACGCCTGGGCAGGGGCGCGACGGAATACCGTCGTCAGCCCGTCGAGCGACTCACCGTCGAGGGCCTGGGCCACGCGCATCGCCCCGGCGAGGATCGGGTCGTCGAAGTCGCCGTCACGACGCAACTCGACGCTGCCGCCGTCGATGGCCGCCGACGAGCGCCCGGCCCGCCACGAGGCCTCGGTGGCGGCCTTGTCCCAGCCGCGCAGGTTGGCCGGATGCCGGTGCACCGCACCGAGCGCGTCCCGCGCGGTGTCGGCGGCAGCGGCCACCCCGGGCAGTTCGGCCAGCGGCGCAAGCGGATCGGTGCTCATCGGATCACCATAAACCGGCCTCGATGCACGCCTGCCCGCACCCGGTACGGCCGCGTCACGCCCCGGTACGGCCGAGCGGGATCGATCGGCCGGGGATCGCCTCGAGCAGTTTACGGGTGTAGTCCTGCTCGGGAGCGGCGAAGATCTCGTCGGCCGAACGGTGTTCGACGACCCGGCCTTTTTCCATCACCAGCACGTCGTCGGCGATCTGGCGGACCACCGCGAGATCGTGGGTGATGAACAGGTACGTCAGCCCCATCTCGGTCTGCAGTTCGTCGAGCAGGCGCAGGATCTGGTCCTGCACGAGCACGTCGAGTGCCGACACCGCCTCGTCGCACACCACCACCTCGGGGTCCAGTGCCAGTGCCCGGGCTATCGCCACCCGCTGCCGCTGTCCGCCGGAGAGTTCGTTGGGGTAACGCCGCATCACCGACGCGGGCAGCGCCACGCGGTCGAGCAGCTCACGGACCCGCTTCTCGCGGCCGGCCTTGTCACCGATCTTGTGGACCCGCAGCGGCTCCTCGACGACCCGGAAGATCGAGAACATCGGATCGATGGACCCGTAGGGGTTCTGGAACACCGGCTGTACCCGGCGCCGCAGCCCAAGGGCGGCCCGGCCCCGGACCGAGCTGACATCGGTGCCGTCGAATTCGACACGACCCGCGGTGGGCGGCAACAGCCCGAGGACCATCTGGGCGACCGTCGACTTACCCGATCCCGACTCCCCGACGATGACGGTGGTGGTGCCGCGGCGCACCGTGAACGAGACGTCGTCGACTGCCCGGAACGGCGTCGAACGCCACGGCACCTTGCCGCGCACCGTGAACTCCTTCACGAGTTGGTCGGCGACGATCAGTGCGGCCGACGCCGGTGCATCCGGGCCGGTTTCGCGGTCGCGTGGGGCCACCTCGCCCGGGGCCGGCGTGGCCCGCATCGTGCGCCGGGCCGCCAGGGACGGCGCCGCCTGCACCAGCCGCCGGGTGTAGGCGTGCTGTGGGTGTTGCAGGATCTCGACTGCAGACCCGGATTCGACCACCTTGCCGCGGTACATGACGACGATGTGGTCGGCCCGTTCGGCGGCCAGCCCCAGATCGTGGGTGATCAGCAGCACCGCGGTCCCCAGCTCCTCGGTCAGGCCGTCGAGGTGATCGAGGATCTGGCGCTGCACCGTGACATCGAGCGCCGAGGTGGGCTCGTCGGCGACGAGCAGTTTGGGCCGGCACGCCAGCCCGATGGCGATCAGCGCGCGCTGGCGCATGCCACCGGAGAACTCGTGCGGATACTGATTCATCCGGGCGGCCGCATCGGACATGCCCGCCTCTTCGAGCACCTCCGCCGCCCGCTTCTTGGCCGCCGATCCCTTCGCGACCTTGTTGACCTCGATCGCCTCACGGACCTGAAAGCCGATTTTCCACAACGGGTTCAGATTCGACATCGGATCCTGGGGCACCAAACCGATTCCGGTGCCACGCAACTGGTCGATCTGCTTGGCCGACGCCTTGGTCAGGTCGAGGCCGTCGAACATGATGGTGCCGCCGGTGATACGGCCGGAACCGGGCAGCAGGTTGAGTACGGCATTGGCGGTGGTGGTCTTGCCCGATCCGGATTCGCCGACCACGGCGACGGTCTGACCGGGATAGACCCGCAGGTTGACCCCGGAGACGGCCCGTACCGAATCCTTGTCACTGCCGAACGCGACCTCGAGATCCTTGATGTCCAGCAACGGTGCGACGTCGCCGTGGGTGCCTGCGGTGCCGGCGGGGTCTTCGGTGTGGTGCTCGGTCATCGCGTCCTCGATTTCGGGTCGAGCGAGTCCCGCAGCGCATCACCCATCAACATGAAGCTCAACACGGTGAGGGCAAGTGCGCCTGCGGGATACAGCAGAATCGGATTGCCCGCTCGCAGCAGGTCCTGGCCGGCGGCGATGTCGATGCCCCACGAGACCGCCGTCGAGGGCAGTCCGATGCCGAGGTAGGACAGCGTCGCCTCGGTCACGATGAACACTCCCAGCGAGATCGTGCAGGTGACGATCACCGGGCCGAGCGCGTTGGGGACCACGTGGGAGAACACGATCCGCGCCCGCGACGACCCCAGGGAGGTTGCTGCGGTGATGAATTCGTTGTTCTTGACGGCGATCGTCGAGCCGCGGGAGATGCGCGCGATCTGTGGCCAGCCGAAGACGGCCAGGATCGCCACCACCGTCCACACCGTGCGATGGGTGAACATCTGCATGATCACGATCGCCGCCAGGATCAGCGGCAGCGCGAAGAAGATGTCGGTGACCCGCGAGAGCAGAACGTCGAACCAGCCGCCGAGGTACCCGGCGAGCACGCCGATGAGACCGCCCACGATGAACACCAGCAGCGTGGTGCAGATGCCGACGATCACCGAGTCGCGGGCGCCGTAGATGGTGCGCGCGTATATGTCACAGCCCTGTAGGTCGGTGCCGAACCAGTGGGCGGAGCTCGGTGAGAGCAGGCTGTTCGCGCCGACGCAGTGGCGCGGGTCCTGGTGGGCGAACAGGGACGGGAACAGACAGATCAGGATCACCAGGATGATCATGACCGAGGCGATGAGGAAGGTCGGGCTCGTCCGCAGCTGCAGCCAGGCCCCCTTCCAGAAGCCGGCCGAGGCACCGCTGTCGCGGACCGGGTCGGCGTCGAGCACCTCGACCTCGTCGGCGGGCGCGACGAATCGTTGCTGGCCCGGACGTGTTGTCTCACCGAGCGTCTCGGCGTCCGAGCGCAGGACCTCGGCCTCGGATTCGGGCGGGAAGAAACTTTCAGGCATATCGGATCCTCGGATCGATCACGGCGTACAGCAGGTCCACGACCAGATTCGCCACCAGGTAGATGATCACGAGCACGGTGACGATCGACACCACGGTCGGCGCCTCACCGAGACTCACACTGCGGAAGATGGTCTGACCGATCCCGTTGATGTTGAAGATGCCCTCGGTGACCACCGCGCCGGCCATCAGGGCCCCGAGGTCGACACCCAGGAAGGTGACCACCGGGATCAGCGAGTTGCGCAGGATGTGCACGATCACCACGCGCGGGCGTGATGCACCTTTGGCGGTCGCGGTACGTACGAAGTCGGCAGTCGAGTTCTCGGCCACCGAGTTCCGGGTCAGTCGCAGGACGTAGGCGAATGATGCCGACGCCAGGACGAAGGCCGGTAGCCATAGATGTGCCAGGTCGTCGTTGGCGCCGACCGTGACCGGCGCGATCCCCCACTTCACCCCGAAGAGGAACTGGGCGATGAAGCCGATCACGAAGATCGGGATCGCGATGACCACGAGACTCGCGAACAAGACGGTCGCGTCGAACACCCCGCCGCGGCGGAGTCCGGCGATCACACCGAACACGATGCCGAACACGGCCTCGATGATCAGCGCGAAGATCGCCAGCCGGATCGTCACCGGAAAGGTCTGCGCCATCACGTCGGCCACCGGGCGGCCGGAGAACGACATCCCGAAATCGCCGGTGAAGATGCCACTCAGATAGTGCCAATACTGTTGGAAGAAGCCGTCATTGAGGTGGTATTGGTTGCGGATCTGCTCGCGGACCGCGGGAGTAAGCGGTTTACCGCCGCCCATCGCCGCGGTCGGATCACCCGGCAGGCTGAACACCATGAAATAGAGCAGCAGGGTGGCGCCGAAGAAGACCGGGATCAGCTGCAGAATGCGTCGAATTGTGTACCAGAGCATGTCAATTCATCTCTCGCGCACGGAATCGGACCCCCTCGGCCGCACCGGCCGCCGAACGGCGACCGGTGCGGGCCGAGCGGGTGGGCCCGAGACCTCAGCTCTTGGTCAGATTGGGATAGTCGGGCAGGTTGTTCCAGGTGACGGTGCCCTTGACACCCTGGGCCAGACCCAGCGTCGAGACGTAGTCGAACAGCGGGATCGCCGGCAGATCCTGCAACAGGATCTGCTGAGACCCGTTGGCCGCCTTGTAGGCCGCATCGTCGGTCGGCTGCGTCAGCGCACTGTGGATCGCCGCGTCGAACTGCGGGTTGGAGTAGTCGCCGTCGTTGGAGCCGGCCCCGGTCACATACAGCGGGTACAGGAACTCCAGAATCGACGGGTAGTCACCCTGCCAGCCGGTACGGAACGCGGTCCGGATGGTGCGGGCGTTGACCTCCGAACGCAACTGCTTGAAGGTCGGGACGGATTCACCGTGCGCATCGATGCCCAACGTGTTCTTGATGTCGTTGGATGCGGCATCGATCCAGTCCTTGTGTCCGCCATCGTAGTTCGAGGCGATCACGAAGCTTCCCGACCACGGGGCGATCGCATTGGCCTGCGCCCAGAGATCCTTGGCCTTGGCCGCGTTGTAGGTGAGCACGTCCGAACCCGGGATGTGGGCGTCATGGCCCGGCAGCGACGCGGAGGTGAAGTCCGTGGACGGCGTCCGGGTGCCGGAGAAGATGTTCTGCGCGATCTGCGGCCTGTTGATGGCCATCGAGATCGCCTGGCGCCGTAGACGTCCCTCCTGACCGGAGAAGTGCGGCAGGTTCTCCGGGATGGTGATCGTCAGGTTGGCGGCGACCGGCTTGTTCACGACCTGCGACTCGCCGAGGTCTTTCTTGTAGGTGCGCAGCGCCGAGGTCGGGATGACCTCGAGGGCATCGAGATTGCCCGATTGCAGGTCACTGTAGGCCGCACCGGGATCCTGATAGGCGACGAAGGTGATGCCCTTGTTCTTCGCCTTGTCCGGACCGGGGTAGTCGGACTTGGCCTCGACATCGATCTTCTGGTTGTGCTGCCAGTCGACGAACTTGTACGGGCCGTTGCCGATCGGCTTCTGCCCGAACGCATTGATGTCTTTGAACGCGACGTCGGGCAGCGGCTTGAACGGGGTGAACCCGAGTCCGAGCTTGAAGTCGATGTTCGGGTCCTTGAGGGCGACGGTGAAGGTGTAGTCGTCGACGACCTTCAGCCCCGACATGGTCTTGACGGTCGGATGCTCCGAGGCGACCTCGTCGTAGCCCTGGATCGGCTCGAAGAAGCTCTGCTGCTTCTGGGCGTTGGGCGTGTAGGCCCCGAAGTTCCAGGCATCGACGAAGTTGTGCGCCTTGACCTCGGTGCCGTCGTCGAACTTCCAGCCCTTCTTGATGGTGATGGTGTAGTTCTTGTTGTCCGTGGTCTCGAGCTTGTCGACCATCGCAGGCCTCGGGTTGCCCTGTGCGTCATAGGCATACAGGCCGGTGAACAGGGAGTCGACGACGCGTCCCCCGATGTTCTCGTTGGTCGTGGTGGTGATCAGCCCGGTCTCCGGCTCCCCGCCGTACACCCGGATGTACCCGTTGGAGTCGTCCGACGAACTCCCACATGCCGAGAGGACTCCGGCGGCCACCACGGCCGCACCCATCGCCACCCAGATTTTTCTCAACTTCACTCGCTATCGCCCTCCGAGGCACACCGGCGGTAACCGGATTCGATTCGACGCCAGAAGCTGCGGTCTGCGCCCCTGGCCGGAACTTGTCCATACGCTGCGCGGCAATTCGTGAATCACGCACGAAGGTTGGATGGGACGATCCTTAACGGATCCTGGCCGCAGGCTGTAAACCACTTGACCGGAAGGTAACAATACCGACCGGTACCCACCCCGTCGCGCCGAAGGGGAAACTTTCTTCTCTTTGCGAAAGACAATTTCGGACGTATCCCACAACTCCGACACGGCGCGATCGGCGACCCGCGCCTGCAACCAACATCCAACGTGACTACCCTCACAATGAGGACCTGGTGGCAGCCGGCGCACGCCCGGCTGTCCCTGCGCGAAGACGTTGCCGATCAGCGAAAGGCCAACCCAGATGACCACATCCGCATCCGAAACCGTTCCCGGTTATCCCCCGTCGGCGGAGTTCACGGCACAGGCCAACGGCACCGCCGAACTCTACGGTCAGGCGCAGGCCGATCGGCTCGAGTTCTGGGCGACCCAGGCCCGCCGCCTGGACTGGGACACCGACTTCGGCGAGGTCCTCGACTGGTCGGATGCCCCGTTCGCCAAGTGGTTCGTCGGCGGCAAGCTCAACGTGGCGGTCAACTGCGTCGACCGCCACGTCGCCGCAGGCAAGGGCGCGCGCGTCGCGATCCACTGGATCGGTGAGCCCGGCGATTCGCGCGACATCACCTACGCCCAGCTCAAGGACGAGGTCAGCAGGGCCGCCAACTACTTCACCGCGATCGGCTTGCAGGCCGGCGACCGGGTGGCCATCTACATGCCGATGGTGCCCGAGGCGCTGATCTCCATGCTCGCCTGCGCCCGCCTGGGCCTGACCCATTCGGTCGTCTTCGCCGGCTTCTCCGCCGGCGCGCTGCGCTCACGTGTGGACGATGCGCAGGCCAAACTCGTCATCACCACCGACGGCCAGTACCGCCGCGGCCAACCCACCCCGCTCAAGACTGCGGTCGACGACGCGCTGGGCACCGGCGCCGACGCCGCACCCTCGGTCGAGAAGGTCCTCGTCGTACGCCGCACCAACCACGACCCCGACCTCAACTGGGTGTCCGGCCGCGACGTGTGGTGGGACGACACCGTCGCCGAACAATCCCCCGAACACACCCCCGAGGCCTTCGACTCCGAACACCCGCTGTTTCTGCTCTACACCTCGGGCACCACCGGCAAACCCAAGGGCATCGTGCACACCTCGGGTGGCTACCTCACCCAGACGTCCTACACCTTCCATTACGTCTTCGACCACAAGGAAGGCCGCGACGTCTTCTGGTGCGGCGCCGACATCGGCTGGGTGACCGGACACTCCTATCTGGTCTACGGACCGCTGTCCAACGGCGCGACCGAGGTCGTCTACGAGGGCACCCCCAACTCCCCCAACGAACACCGACACTTCGAGATCATCGAAAAATACGGCGTCACAACCTATTACATCGCCCCGACGCTGATCCGCACCTTCATGAAATGGGGCCGCGAGATCCCCGACGCCCACGACCTCAGTTCCCTGCGGCTGCTCGGCTCGGTCGGCGAACCGATCAACCCCGAGGCCTGGAAGTGGTACCGCGAGGTCATCGGCGCCGGGCAGACACCCATCGTCGACACCTGGTGGCAGACCGAGACCGGCGCCATCATGATCTCCCCGCTGCCGGGCGTCACCGCCACCAAACCCGGCTCGGCGATGACCCCGCTGCCCGGCATCTCCGCGAATATCGTCGGCGACGACGCCAAGCCGGTCGGCGCGGGCGAGCAGGGCTTCCTCGTCCTCGACCAGCCATGGCCGGCGATGCTGCGCGGCATCTGGGGCGACGAGGACCGCTTCCGCGAGACCTACTGGTCCCGCTTCGCCGAAGCGGGCTGGTACTTCGCCGGTGACGGCGCCCGCTACGACGCCGACGGCGCCCTGTGGGTGCTCGGCCGCGTCGACGACGTCATGAACGTCTCCGGTCACCGCATCTCCACCGCCGAGGTCGAGTCCGCACTCGTCGGCCACTCCGGGGTCGCCGAGGCCGCGGTCATCGGCGCCGCCGACGCCACCACCGGCCAGGGCATCGTCGCCTTCGTCATCCTGCGCGAAGGCGTCGCCGACAGCGGCGACCAGCTCATCAAGGAGTTGCGCGACCAGGTGGCCACCGAGATCTCCCCGATCGCCAAACCCCGCGAGATCAACGTCGTCCCCGAACTCCCGAAGACCCGCTCGGGCAAGATCATGCGCCGCCTGCTCAAAGACGTCGCCGAGGGACGCGAACTCGGCGACACCTCCACCCTCGTCGACCCCTCGGTCTTCGAATCCATCCGCAGGCGCAAGGCCTGACCCCAGCTTCCCGTGGGCCACTCCGGTGGCACGCGGGTCGACGGTGCGCCACCGGGTACCCCCCACCCGGTGGCGCATCCGTGTGCGGCGTTCGGTGAGGTCGCACGGCACCGCCGGCGGGCCCGCATGGCAACATAAGCCCCACACCCCAGATACGGAGGATGCTGTGAGCCGAAACGAGAACGGCCGGTCTGCACCCGGAGAACGTCCGGTCCCCTCGATCCCCCTGTCCGATGCCGACCTCGGCCCCAAGGGCGAACCGAGCATCGGCAACCTGGTCAAGGATGCGACCGCGAGCGTGTCGACGCTCGTCCGTTCCGAGGTCGCGCTGGCCAAGTCCGAGCTGATCACCGAGGCCAAAAAGGCCGGCGCGGGCACCGGCGCCCTGGTGGTGGCCGGGGTGACCGCACTCTATGCGAGTTTCTTCTTCTTCTTCTTTCTCGCCGAGCTGCTCAGCGAGTGGCTGCCCCGATGGGCGGCCTTCCTCATCGTGTTCGGACTGCTCGTGATCATCACCGTCGGCGTGGCGTTCGCCGGCTACCTCTTCTTCAAGAAGGTCCGCGGGCCGAAGAAGACGATCGAGACCGTCAAGGAGATCCCGACGGTACTGCCCAAGAGCGACCCGCCGGCCAAGAGCGGACGGCCGTCGGACCGGTCCAAGACGGCGGCACCCGACCCCGCGCTCGCGGTGACCACCGAGGACCATCCGCAGATCCCGCCCGCCCGCGAAGGCTGAGCGGTGGCCGCACCCGACCCGTCGAGTGTCCGGCTACCCGGCGTCTGGCGCCACCTCGACGTGCGGGCGAACGGCTTGCGCTTTCATGCCGTCGAGGTCGACGAGCCGGTCGCGGACCGGCCGCTGGTGCTGTTGCTGCACGGCTTCGGTGAATTCTGGTGGAGCTGGCGACACCAGCTCGCCGCACTCACCGAGGCCGGCCACCGCGCGGTCGCCGTCGATCTGCGCGGTTATGGTGACACCGACAAACCGCCCCGCGGCTACGACGGTTGGACCCTCGCCGGCGATACCAACGCGCTGATCCGGGCACTCGGATACACCGAGGCCACCCTCGTCGGACATGCCGACGGCGGCCTGGTCTGCTGGGCGACGGCAACCCTGCATCCGCGTGCGGTGTCACGGATCGCGGTGCTCGCCTCACCCCATCCGCGGGCGCTGCGCCATGACGTGCTGGTGCGCCGGCACCAGCGCGCGGCGTTCCTGCCGAACTTTCTGGAGAATCAGCTCCCGCGGTATGCGGAATCACGGCTGACCCGCCGCGACGCCGCCTTCATCGCCCGGTACTTCGACCATCGCGGCGGCCCGTCGTGGCGCGCCACCGGTGACTATGCCGAGACCATCCGGCTCAATCGCTCGGCGATGCAGATCCCTTATGTGGCCCACTCGAGCCTGGAGTATCAGCGGTGGGCGTTCCGGTCCCAGTTCCGGCCCGACGGCTTCCGGTTCATGCGTCTGATGCATCGCCGCCTGCACATCCCGGCGCTGGCCGTGCGCGGCGCCGACGATCCGTTCATCACCGACCACGCGGTGCGCGCGAGCAGCCAATGGGCCGAGGCGCTCGATGTCCGCACGATCGAGGGCAGCGGTCACTTCGTGCATCAGGAGCAGCCCGACGCGGTCAACGCAGCACTCCTGGAGTTGTTGAAGACCTGAGCGGCCGGTCACTCCCGGACGCACGCCCCCGTCGACACGGGCGCGTAGCGGCCCTGCGCGCGGGTCAGATCCTGTTGGACGAGCGACGCGGTCAGCACATAGCCGGTCTCGTCGGCGGCGTTCTCCGACGTCGCGAACACCACTCCGAGAACCTCGCCGGCCGAATTGATCATCGGCCCACCCGAATTGCCCTGCCGGATGATGCCACGCACGGTGTACACCTCGCGGGTGACCTGCTGGTCGCGATAGATGTTGGCGGTCGGCAGCTCTCTCATGTCGCGCACCCGCACGGCGGTCGCCCGGAACGGTCCGGCCTGCGGGTAGCCGAGGACGATGGCGTCGGCGCCGGTCGTCGCGGCATGCGGGGCGAATCGCAGCGGCGTCGCGGCCATGCCGTCGACCCGCAAGATGGCGATGTCGTTGACACTGTCGAAGAGCACGACGTCGGCGTCGTAGGGGGTGCCGTCGGACTGCTCTGCCTGCAGCCGCGAGGTACCGGCCACGACGTGGGCGTTGGTCATGATCAGATCCGGCCCGACGACGAATCCGCTGCCCTCGAGCGCCTGCTGGCATCGGCGGGCCTCGCCCTCGATCTTGACCACGCTGGGCCGCGTCTGGGACACCACCGGCAGATTCAGCAGCGCCGGATCCGGGGGCGCGACCGGACCAGGGGTGGTGCTCGGGATGACACCGTCGAGTCGGGAATGCTCGAGCAGACGCCGGAATTCGTCGGCCGGCTTGGCGGCCAGCCAGTTCGGCGCGGCGCCGTCGACGGCACCGAGCACCGTGGAATCGTCGATCGCCTTGGTCAGCGCCGGCGAGTGGGAATTGGCCAGCAGCGTGCCGACCAGCCACATCGCGATCAGCGCGGCCACGGCCTGCAGGACCAGTCCTACGCCACTGTCGACCGCGCGCAGCTCCGGCGAGCGGATGCCGCCACGCGCGGCATGCCCCAGGATCATGCCCGCGATCTCACCGACCACGACCAGCCCGATCAGCACCCCGACGGCCGCGACGAGCTGCATCGACGAATCATCGATGTGCGAGATGACATGTGGCACAAGAAGAATCCCGGCAAACGCGCCGAGCAGAACGCCGAGTACCGCCAGCGCGGAGGCCACCGCACCCTGCCGGAAGCCACTGATCGCCGCGATCACGGTGACCACGACGACCACGAGGTCGACCCACGCCGAGCCGCTCACCGCGTCTCCGGCCCGTCGGCACCGGTCCGGCCGCCGGGTCGCTCGCCGGGCGGTCTCGCGTCGGCCGGCCGCTCATCGAGCGGTCTGTCGTCGAGGGTGGCCTGAGCGGGATCGGGGGCCGCCAAGCCGGACTCCTGCGGGCTGCCTGCCCGCCGGATCATCTCGTCGAGGGGCCGCACGTCGTCGGTGTCCCACGGCACATCCCACCCGGATGCCGCACTGATCGCCGAGATCAGTCCGCCGGTGAAACCCCACACCAGCAAGCCGTCGACAAAAAATGCCGGGCCCTGGTAGGCGCGCGCACCGAGCACCGAACGCCGCACCTGGAACCGATTCTGCGGGGCGAGCAGTTCACGCATGTTGACGCGGGCGACCCGTGCCGTCTCCCCCTCGTCGACGACCCGCACCGGGCCGGGTTCGCGCCAATGCGCGATCACCGGCACCACGTCGAATCCGGACGGCGGGACGGGGAAGCTGGGCAGGGCCGCGACGACGTCGACACCGTTCGCGGCGAGTCCGGTCTCCTCGTCCGCCTCGCGCAATGCGGTGCCGACCGGATAGTCGTCGCCGGGATCGAAGCCGCCGCCGGGGAAGGCGACCTGCCCGCTGTGCTGACGCAGCGTCGATGCGCGTTCGGTGAGCAGCACCTCGGCGTCGGCGGGCAACCCGCCCGGGTAGTCCGGGTCGGGGTCCCATGAGCCAGACACGAGTATCAGCACCGCCGCCGCCCGGCGGTCCCGGTTGAGCATGGCCATCCAGCGCGTCCGGTCGCCGCCGCGGTTGGCGACGATGTCGCTGACCGCTGCGACGTTGTCGGTGAGTCGACGCATCCACGGCGGGATCTGCTCGCGGGCGAGCAACGGCCCGACGTGCGGTTCGGTGGTCGGCGACCCATCGGAGTCGCGGACGCTCACGTGGCGACCCCCGTCGCCGCGCGCACCTGGTCGGCGATCTGTTGCGGATCATCGAACACCATCGGCGCCACCTTCGCGACACTCCCGTCGGCCCGCACGATGATCGTCGACGGGAACACCCGCGGCGCCTTCAACGCCGCCGCCACCTGCCCGTCGGTGTCGAGCACCACCGGCAGATGCACGCCCAGCTCAGACAGGAACCGCAGCACCAGATAGGGATTGCCCGCACCCTCACGCGCGTGGACGGTCAGCACCGTGACGGCCGGCCCGGCCCGCTGCGCGTACTCGGCGAGAACCGGCAGCTCGTTGCGGCACGGCTGACACCACACCGCCCACATGTTGATCACCAGGGGCTTGCCTGCGGTCCCGGCGCCCACGTCGTAGGGGGCTCCCGTCGCGAGACAGGGCGCACTCACCCCGGCAAGCACCGCGGCCGGGCCCGGGGTCGCGCCGCCGACCTGCGGGCACCGGTCGATCGCCGCGTCCCGGCGCGCCTGGCTCAGTTGCGCGTCGTCGACCTGCGCGTCGGTCGCCGACAACGCCCCCGACGGCCGGACCTGTTCGGCTGCCCCGCCGGTCGTCGAGTCGCCACGCGGCCAGATCGCGACGACCAGGGCGATGACGACGACGAAGAACACCAGCGTCCAGCGCGCGGCCGGCGGAAAACGCGAACCACGTCGGCGCGACGGGCGAGGCGACGGCTCGCCTGGTTCGGGGTTGTGATCGTCATCCACCTCGCCGGATTCGGCGGTGCCGTGATCGGTGGGCATCACGCGGTGATCCCCGCCAACGCGAGCAGATGGTCGGTCTCGGGGCCCTTGACGAGTGCGGCGGCGGCCGCCTTGTCCATCGGTCCGGTACCGACCGCGGGACAGTCCCTGGCCAGGATGCACACCCCGCATGCCGGTTTGCGGGAATGGCAGACCCGGCGGCCGTGGAAGATGACGCGGTGTGACAGGTCGGTCCACTCTTTGCGTTCGATCAGTTCACCGACCGCATGTTCGACCTTCACCGGATCGGTTTCGGCCGTCCATTCCCACCGCCGCACGAGGCGGCCGAAATGGGTGTCGACGGTGATGCCCGGCACGCCGAAAGCGTTGCCCAGCACCACATTTGCAGTCTTGCGGCCGAATCCGGGGAGGGAGACCAACTCTTTGAGGGTGTGCGGTACCTCGCCGTCGAATCGTTCGACGAGTGCCTGGCCGAGCCCGATGATGGAGCTCGTCTTGTTCCGGTAGAAGCCGGTGGTCCGGATCAACTCCTCGAGTTCGGTCCGGTCGGCCTGCGCGTAATCCAGCGCGGTGCGGTACCGCGCGAACACCGCCGGGCTTACCTGGTTGACCCGTACATCGGTGCATTGTGCGGACAAGATGGTGGCCACCGACAGTTCGAGCGGCGTGGTGAAGTCGAGTTCGCAGTAGACGTGCGGAAAGGCAACCTCGAGCGTCCGGTTCATCCGGCGTGCGCGACGGACGAGTCCGAGGTGGGTTTCGGTCTTCGCCGGCACCACCACCGGGGCCCCGTTCTGGGCCGACACCGCTGTCTTGCGCACGCTCACCCGACCAGGTTAGCGATGCGCCGCCCGTATCCGCGCCGCACGGCCGAAGTCGACGGCCCGCCCGCTTTGGTCACAAGTGGGTCACCGCGGCCGTTCCGGTTGGGAAGTCGGGTCCCCCATTGTGTTTACTGGTGGCCATGCAAGGACTCGCCGTGCTGCTGTTCCCAGCTGTGCTGATGCTCTTCGCCCTCGGTATGGAGAAGGTCCAGTCCTGGACCGATCGGGTTACCGTCAACCGCGACAACGTCGAGGAATTCCTCCAGTCCGCCGACCAGCAGCACGTCGACACGCTGGCGCGCGAGGGCATGCCCGCCGCGTTGGACGAGTTGCGCAACCGCCGGGCCGGCTGACCGAGGCGAAGACACTCCACGCTTTGCGGAGCCCGTGACCCATTCAACACTTATGCTGAGTGCGAGAGTAGCGTTGCACAGGGTGTGCCGAACCGGCGCGCCACTGGTTTTTGAGTGAGAAGGGACTCCTTGGTGGAGGAAGTACTGGCGCGGGCAGGCATATTTCAGGGCGTCGAGCCCTCTGCCGTCGCGGCACTGACCAAGCAGCTTCAGCCCGTCGACTTTCCGCGCGGACATGTCATCTTCCACGAAGGCGAACCCGGCGACCGGCTGTACATCATCCTGTCGGGCAAGGTGAAGGTCGGCCGTCGCTCACCCGACGGTCGGGAGAACCTGCTGACGATCATGGGTCCGTCGGACATGTTCGGCGAGCTGTCCATCTTCGACCCGGGGCCACGGACCAGCTCGGCGACGACGGTGACCGAGGTCCGCGCGGTGTCGATGGACCGTGACGCGCTGCGCGCCTGGATCAAGGACCGCCCGGAGATCGCCGAGCAGCTCCTGCGCGTACTGGCCCGCCGCCTGCGTCGCACCAACAACAACCTGGCCGACCTGATCTTCACCGACGTGCCCGGTCGCGTGGCCAAGCAGCTGTTGCAGCTGGCCCAGCGGTTCGGCACGCAGGAAGGCGGCTCGCTGCGCGTCACCCACGACCTCACGCAGGAGGAGATCGCCCAGCTCGTCGGCGCCTCGCGCGAGACCGTGAACAAGGCGCTGGCCGACTTCGCCCAGCGCGGCTGGCTGCGCCTGGAGGGCAAGAGCGTGCTGATCGCCGATTCCGAGCGACTGGCCCGCCGCGCGCGCTGACGCCTCGTCGTCGAAGTTCGTCCGTGGGTTTTGGGTTCGTTCCCCGGAAGTTTCTGGGGAGCGAACCGAGAAGTGGGGGAAGAAACATTCTTCCCCCACTTTTTGCGTCCCCACGTATTCCGGGCTAGAGCTGCCGCAGGTACTCCAACTGCGCCTTGACCGACATCCGCGCGGCCGGCCACAGCTTCTTGTCGACGTCGGCGTAGACCCGTTTGACAACCTTCATCGGCTTGGCCTGCTTTGCCGACACACCCATCTCGTCGAGGGCCGCCTGGATCTGGTCGATGCGCTCCTCGCGGTGCGCCTTGTAGTAGCGCGCAACGGGCTCGAGCACCGGATGATCGGGACCGTGCGCGGGCAGCAGCATCGCGTCGGCGCCGTCGACGATCAGCCGGTTGAGTGAGCCCAGGTAGTCGCGCAGGCTGCCGTCGGACGGGTCGATGACGGTGGTGCCGCGGCCGAGGATGGTGTCGCCGGTCAGCATGGCGCGCTGCCCATCGTGGTCGACGAGGAAGCTGACCGAATCGCCGCTGTGTCCAGGGGTGAACAGCACGGTGATGCTCAGCCCGGCGACCTCGATGACCTCACGATCGCGCAGCGGCTCGGCGTCCCGGCAGTGTGCGGACAACCGGGCCCGCGTCGGCGCGCCGGTCCGCTTGGCCAGCGCGTCGATGGCCCCGGTGTGATCGAAGTGCCGGTGCGTGATCAGGGTCAGCACGATACCGGGTTGGCGCGCAACCCTTTTCACGTGCTTCTTGTGCCGTGGCGGTCCCGGGTCGACGACGACGCACTCGGCGCTGCCGGGGGCACGCAGAATCCAGGTATTGGTGCCGTCGAGTTCCATCACCCCCGGGTTGTCGCACAGCAACACCGACGCGAACGGGGTCACCGCACGCAACTGTCCATAGGCCGGATGGCTCGGGCCGGGCTCCGAACCGGTTGCGGTATCGGGGGTGTCGTCGGCGGGGTCCGTCATGAGGCCAGGGTAATCCCGGGGCCGATCGGCCCGTGATCAGGCTCACCCGGTGACCGAGTCGCTCACGCAGTGATCAGGTCATATGACAGTTTCGCCACCATCACGACGACGACCACCAGCAACACCCACCGCACGAAGGCGCTGCCACGGCCCAGTGCCATGTGCGCACCGATCTGCGCGCCGATGACGTTACCGAGCGCCAGCATCAGCGCGAGTGGCCAGAGCACGTGCCCTTGCGCGGCGAAGACCACCAGCGCACCGAGATTGGTGCCGGTGTTGATCACCTTGGCCATCGCCGAACTCGTCAGGAAGTCGGTGCCCACGAGGGCGGTCAGCGTGATGATGAGGAAGGTGCCGGTGCCCGGACCCATCACCCCGTCGTAGAAGGCGACCACGACGCCGGCGATCCCGAGTCCACACAGCATCGACGCCCGTGATCGTGGTTGCGCCGCACCGGATCCGAATCCGGGTCTCAGCGCCACGAAGAGCCCGACGGCCACCAGCATGGCCAGCACGATCGGCGTGAAGACCTCGGTGGGCAATCGGCTCGCGACGAATGCCCCCGCGCCGGAAAACGCCATGGCGCAAGCGAATACCGGCACCAGCCGACGCCACGGCAAGGGCACCGAACGGGAGTAACGCCACGCCGCCGATGCTGTCCCCACCACGGCGGCGACCTTGTTGGTGGCCAGCGCCGAGGCGGGCAGGATGCCGGGCTGCCCGATCAGCAATGCCGGGATGAGGATCAGTCCCCCACCGCCGACGACGGCGTCGACCCAGCCCGCGGCCGCCGCCGCGGCAAAGAGCGCCGCGACGACCCCGGCGTTCACCGATCGGCGACCTCGACGATGACCTCGACCTCTACCGGGGCGCCCATCGGGAGTTCGGCGACGCCGACCGCGGAGCGGGCGTGCACCCCCGCCTCGCCGAAGACCTCACCGAGCAGATCCGAGGCGCCGTTGAGCACACCGGGCTGTCCGGTGAAGCCGGGTGCCGACGCAACGAATCCGGTCACCTTCACCACGCGCACAATCGAATCCAGCCCGACGAGACCGTGAATGGCCGCCAGCGCGTTGAGCGTGCATTGCCGTGCCGCCGCGGTGGCCTGCTCAGGCTTCACGACGCCCTCGGCACCAGGTGCGACCTTGCCATGGACCTGCAATACGCCCGCGACGAAGGGCAGTTGCCCCGAGGTGTACACCAGGTTCCCCGAGCGCACGGCCGGCGCATAGTTGGCCACTGGTGTGGGCGCCGGCGGAAGTTCGACGCCGAGTTCGGCGAGCCGTTGGGTCCAGGTGGTCACTGTCGATCAGCCCTTCGGTCGCTTCAGGTAGGCGACGTGCTGTTCGCCGGTGGGTCCGGGCAGCACACTCACCAGCTCCCAACCGTCGGCACCCCACTGGTCGAGGATCTGTTTGGTGGCGTGGGTCAACAACGGAACCGTCACATACTCCCAGGCGGTGGCTTCACTCATGGGCCAAGCCTAAGCCATCGCACCGACCGGGCCCCAGGAGGGAATCGGAAGAAGTCCTATCCGGTCCGACCCCACCGATGGGGTCAGTCGATATGGTGAACCGGTGGTGCACGACACGCCCGCGGGCGAGAAGACGCCCGGTGACCGGCAGAGCCGAACCGGACCAGACGGATCCGCAGCGCGCGACGCGGATTCGACGGCGGCGCGAGCCGCCCTCGATGACCCCGCGGCGCGAGCCCTCCTCGATGACCCTGCGGCGCGCGCCGCCCTCGATGACCCTGCGGCGCGCGCCGCCCTCGATGACACCGAGGCGGTGACCGCACCCGACGTCTGGCCGGACGCGGCCGCCAAGGCGCGGCTGCACTTCGTCTCCGGCAAGGGCGGCACCGGCAAGACGACCGTCGCCGCCGCACTGTCGCTGGCCCTGGCGGCCTCGGGCAAGCGGGTACTGCTGGTCGAATGTGAAGGGCGTCAGGGCATCGCCCAACTCTTCGACCGGCCCCCGTTACCGCCGACCGACACCCGCGTCGCGACCGCCGAGGGCGGCGGCGAGGTGTCGGCGCTGGCGATGGACATCGAACACGCGCTGCTGGAATACCTCGACATGTTCTACAACCTCGGATTCGCGGGGCGCGCGATGAAGCGCATCGGCGCCATCGACTTCGTCACGACCGTCGCCCCGGGCCTGCGCGATGTGCTGATCACCGGAAAGATCAAGGAACGCATCATCGCGACCGACAAGAAGGGCGTGCGGCGCTACGACGCCGTCGTCGTCGACTCGCCACCGACCGGCCGTATCGGCAGTTTCCTCGACGTCACCAAGGCCATGGCCGATCTCGCCAAGACCGGTCCGATCCGCAATCAGAGCGAGGGAGTGGCCCGGCTGCTGCATTCGGAGGAGACCACGATCCACCTCGTCACCTTGCTCGAGGCGATGCCGATCACCGAGACCATCGAGGCGGTCGAGGAGTTGCGCGGCAAGAACCTGCGCGTCGGCAGTCTCGTCATCAACCGGGTGAATCCGCTACATCTGCCGGCCGATCAGATCGATCGCATCGCCGAGGGCGACGTCGACGCACAGCGGGTGGCGGCCGGCCTGGCCGATGCGGGGATCGAGGCGAGCGAGTCCGAATTCGCCGGCCTGCTCACCGAGACCATCGAGCACGCTTCGCGGCTGCAGGCGCAGCAGGTGGCCAAAGCCCAACTCGACGAGGTCGAGGTGCCGACACTCGAATTGCCCACTCTCGGCGAGGGGATCGATCTGGGCGGTCTCTACGAACTCGCCGATCTGCTGCAGAAAGCGGGCGTGTGATGCCTCTCGACCTCAAGATGGGCTCGGTGCTGGCCGACCCGCAGACGCGGGTGGTCATCTGTTGCGGTTCCGGTGGCGTCGGCAAGACGACGACGGCCGCGGCGATGGCGCTGCATGCCGCCGAGCACGGCCGCACCGTCGCGGTACTCACCATCGATCCGGCGAAGCGACTGGCGCAGTCACTGGGCATGAGTGAGCTGACCAATGACCCGCAGCCGGTCGAGATCGAGGGCAGCGGATCGCTCGACGCGATGATGCTCGACATGCGCCGCACCTTTGACGAGATGGTGCTGGAGTATTCGACGCCCGAGCGGGCCGCCTCCGTCATGGAGAATTCCTTCTACCAGACAATCGCCGAATCCTTCTCCGGCACACAGGAATACATGGCGATGGAAAAACTCGGCAAATTGCTGGAGACCAACCGCTGGGACCTGATCGTCGTCGACACCCCGCCGTCGCGCAACGCACTGGACTTCCTCGACGCACCTCAACGCCTCGGCTCGTTCCTGTCCGGACGGCTGATGAAGGTGCTCGTCGGCGGCGGCCGCGGGGTGGGCCGGATGGTGACCGGCGCGATGAGCCTGGCGATGCGTGGCGTCTCCACGATCATCGGCGGCGACATGCTGCGCGATGTCGCGACCTTCGTACAATCCCTGGACTCGATGTTCGGCGGTTTCCAGGATCGCGCCCTCAAGACCTACGAACTCCTCAAACAGCCCGGCACGCTGTTCGCGGTGGTCGCGGCCGCCGAGCCGGATGCGCTGCGCGAGGCCGCGTTCTTCGTCGACCGGCTCTCCACCGAATCGATGCCGCTGGCCGGGCTGATCCTCAATCGCACGCACCCCAACCTCGCGGGGATCTCCGAGGAGGCCGCGCGAGTGGCGCTGGACAAGACCGACGACGACCTCACACGCGGTGTGCTGCTGGTACACGCCGAGCGGGCGGCGACAGCCAAACGCGAGGTGCATCTGCTGGGCCGGTTCACCTCCGCGCATCCGCGGGTGCCCATCGTCGGCGTCCCGTCCCTGCCGTTCGAAGTGGCCGACCGTACCGCCCTGCGCGCGGTGGCCGAACAGATCACCGGACGCGGCTAGGCCGCAACACACGACATCACCGGCCAGGGACTCCCGGCCGGTGATGTGGGCCCCACGCTCCGCTCAGCCCGCAGCGCGCTGCCGACGGCGCTGGGCCTCGAAAAACGATGACCACGAAGTGACTTCGGGATGCTGCCGCAGCAGCGCCCGGCGTTGACGTTCGGTCATCCCGCCCCAGACCCCGAATTCCACCCGGTTGTCGAGCGCGTCGGCGCCGCACTGCAGCTGCACCGGGCAATGACGGCAAATGGTCGCCGCCTTGCGCTGCGCGGCGCCCCGCACGAACAGGTCATCGGGGTTCTCGCCGCGGCACCTGGCCTGCGACACCCAGGTCAACCGCGCCTCATCTACCGATACTGCCGCTGTCGCCATCGCTTTCGCCCCTGTCTGTCGTGGTCCGCGGTGACCGCGTCACCGCCTCGACTGCAACCCGCCTACCCAGCCCGCCACCGGTACAAGCGTGATAACTCCGGCACTCTGCTGAACTGCTGTTAGGTGAGTCACATTCTGCCCTCAATCTAGGGATCTGTGCATGCGAAGGCAAGTGCTGAGCGCGAAAAACTGGCACAACCGTGCAGACTTTTCACAAAGTGCCTGGTGGCACCGTCCGCCGACTCGTGTCCGCCGCCGCAAGGGCGGGGTGCGGGGTTGTCGAGGAAATCACACGTATCCTGTCGGGGTGCCGATCTCGAAGAAGCTTGGGCCGCTCGCTGCCGCCTGTGTGTTGGCCGGCGTTCTCGTCGCCGGACTCCTCTATCCGGTGGCCAGCGGAGTGGGACTCGCATCCAACCGCGCGGCCTCGACGGTCGAGAACGTCTCCTCCGAGTTGCTGAACGGAACCCTGCCGCAGGTCTCGACGATGACCGACGCGGACGGCAATCCGATCGCGCTGCTGTTCGATCAGTACCGCTATCAGGTCGGCTACAACGACATCTCCCCCGACATGATCGCCGCGATCATCTCGATCGAGGACCGACGCTTCCTCGAGCACGACGGCGTCGACTGGAAGGGCACCATCCGCGCGGCCCTCAAGAACTCGTCGTCCGGCGAGGTCCAGCAGGGCGCATCGACGCTGGATCAGCAGTACATCAAGAACTACCAACTGCTCGTCCTCGCCCGCACCGAGGCCGAGCGGCAGGCCGCGACCGAGACCACCCCCGCCCGCAAGCTGCGCGAGGTCCGGATGGCGCTGACGATGGAACAGTCGCTGACCGAACAGGCCAAGCGCAAAGGTTTCTCCGACGCCGCAGCCAAGCAGGAGGCCAAGAAGCAGATCGTCACGCGGTATCTCAACGTCGTACCGTTCGGCAACAACGCCTACGGCATCGAGGCCGCGTCGCAGGTCTATTTCAACAAGCACGCCAAGGATCTCGCCGTCGAGCAGGCGGCGTTGCTGGCCGGCATGGTGCAGTCGAGCAGCGCGCTCAACCCTTACACCAATCCGGAGGCCGCACTCACCCGGCGCAACACCGTGCTCGACACGATGATCCAGAACTTTCCCAATCGGCGCGACGAGTTGGTCGCGGCCAAGGCCCGGCCGCTCGGGATCGTCCCGAATCCCAACATTCCCACCCAGGGATGCATCGGAGCCGGCAACAACGGATTCTTCTGCGATTACGCGCTGCAGTTCCTCGCCGAGAACGGGGTCTCGCGCGACTCGGTGATGCGTGGCGGCTACATCATCAAGACATCCCTTGACCCCGACGTGCAGCGTTCGGTGCAGCATGCGGTGCAGACCCAGGCCGATCCGCACGCCGACGGGGTCGCCAGCATCATGAGCGCGATCCGGCCCGGCAACACCGCCCATCCCGTCCTCGCGATGGCCTCGAGCCGCAACTACGGTCTCGATCAGAGAGCCGACGAGACCGTACAGCCACAGCCGTTCTCACTGGTCGGCGACGGCGCGGGCTCGGTGTTCAAGATCTTTACCACGGCCGCGGCGATGGAACAGGGCCTCGGCACCGGTTCGTCCATCCCGGTGCCACCCTTCCTCGCCGTCCAGGGGATGGGCAGCAGTGGCGGCTCCAACGGCTGCCCGGCGACCAGTTATTGCGTCAAGAACGACGGCCGCTATCCGGCGACCCTGCCGATCACCGAGGCGCTCGCGCAATCCCCGAACACCGCGTTCGTGGGTCTGCTGCAGCAGACCGGAGTGAAACCGACGGTCGACATGGCCGTTCGGCTCGGCTTGCGCTCCTACAACACACCTGGCACCTCCGGTGACGGCAACAAGTCCATCGCGCAGTACGTCAAGGACGGCAATTTCGGGTCGTTCACCCTCGGCCCGTTCCCGGTCAACGGGCTGGAACTGTCGAATGTGGCCGCCACCTTGGCTTCCGGCGGGGTCTGGTGCCCGCCGAACCCCATCGGGTCGATCAGCACGATCAAACGCGACGAGAACAGCAACGCCATCCCGGGCCCGGACGGCAAGCCGGTGTTGACCGCCGTTCCGTTCAATGCGACGGGGTGTCAGCGTGTCGTCGAAGAGGGTCTGGCCAACACGTTGGCCAACGCCATGAGTCACGACGATCGGGGTGGCGGCACCTCGGCGGCCGCGGCCGGCTCCACCGGCTGGAATCTGCCGGTCTCGGCGAAGACCGGTACCACCGAGGCCCACCGTTCGGCAGCCTTCCTCGGTTTCACGAACAACATCGCCGGCTCGGTGTACTCCTACAGCGACGGCCCCAATCCGGAGGGCATCTGCACCAGCCCGCTGCGTTCCTGCTACGACGGCAACCTCTATGGCGGAATGGAACCCGCCCGCACCTTCTATTCGGCGGTTCTCCCGGTCGCCAACAAGTTCGGTCCCACGGCGCTGCCCCCACAGGATCCGAGATACGTGGCGGGCAACAGCCGTGGCCGAATCCCGAATGTCACCGGCCTGACGGCCAGTGACGCCACCTCGCGGCTTCAGGGCGCAGGTTTCAAGGTCTCCACGCTCGAGATCGACTCACCGCGTCCGCAGGGCACCGTGGTGTTCACCGCACCGTCGGACTCGGCGCTGCCCGGCAGCACCATCACCATCTATGTGAGCAACGGCCGTCACGACCAGGGTCAGGGCAACGGTCCGACGCAGACCACGGTGCAGGTCCCCGGCGTCGGGCCGGTCGTGATCGATCTCCCCGGCTGATCGCCGGAACCGCCGGTGGGCGTCCACGGGTATTCTGAGGCAATGTCCATCCTCGATTCGACCCTGTCCCAGCGTCTCGCAGGTCACCTCCCCACGTCGACGACTGCACGGACACTGGCCGCCGGCGCGGGGCTGGCCACAGCCGGTCTGCTCTATTCGACGGTGATCGAACGTAACGCGTTCACGTTGCGTCACGCCACGATGGCGGTTCTCGAGCCGGGCGCCACCCCGTTGCGGGTGCTGCACATCAGCGACCTGCACATGATGCCCGATCAGCGGCTGAAGCAGGCGTGGGTATCCGAACTCGAGGCGCTCGAACCGGATCTGGTGATCAACACCGGCGACAATCTCGCAGACCCGCGTGCCGTGCCCGCCGTCATCCAATCCCTCGGCGGACTCCTCTCACGCCCAGGGATCTTCGTCTTCGGATCCAACGACTACTTCGGCCCGAAGCCCAAGAACCCGTTCACGTACTTCCAGACCGAACACAAGCGGACGCATGGGGAGCCACTGCCCTGGCAGGATCTGCGGGCCGCCTTCGTCGAACGCGGCTGGCTCGACGCAACCCACACCGTGCGTGAACTCGAGGTCGGCGGAGTGCGGGTGGTGGCCGCCGGCGTCGACGACCCCCACATCGAACGCGATCGGTATGACACCATCGCCGGCCGTCCCAATCCATTGGCGCAGCTGCGTCTGGGTCTGACCCACTCGCCCGAGCCGCGGGTACTCGATCGGTTCGCCGACGACGGCTACGACCTCGTGCTGGCCGGACACACCCACGGCGGACAGTTGTGCCTGCCGTTCGTGGGTGCACTGGTCACCAACTGTCATCTCGACCGATCTCGCGTGAAGGGCCCCTCCAACTGGGGTTCGACGATGAAGCTGCACGTCAGTGCCGGACTGGGGACGTCGCCCTACGCCCCTGCCCGATTCTGCTGCCGCCCGGAGGCGAACCTGCTCACCCTCACGCCGGTCTCACACGGTGACGCCGAGTTCGACGAGGATCACTCGCTCCCGGAGTTGGCCACCGAGGCTCGTTGAGTGCGCTGGTAGTCGGCTCCGAGACCCTTGCGCGGGTCACACCAGCCCGAGCTTGTGCGCCCGGCGCACCGCGTCACGCCGGGACTTGACGTTGAGCTTGCGATAGATGGCCTTGAGTTGGGTACGGATCGTGTTCTCCGAAACCATTCGTGCACTGGCAATTTCGGCGACCGTCAGATCCGACGGGAGATCACGGAGAATCGCCCGCTCGCGGGGCGTCAACTGTTGGATGACGGGGCCCTCGGCATCATCGACCGGTCCCAGTGCGTCGGCGATCGGTGCGGCGAATGCCTCAGAGGTCCCCAGTCGGCCACCCATGGACGTCAACAACGCGCTCACCTCGACGGGCGCCTGGAGAAAAGGACGTCGTGCGTCGATACGCTCGCCGAGTTCGAGTGCGGCGAGCAACTGTTCGACGGCGGCCGGGGTCCTTCTCATCCGTTGCAATGCCACCACGGCCAGCAGATGGGCCCACAGCTGCAGGTAGTCCTGCGAGGTCGACGAATTCTGCACGATGGTCAAGGTGCCCGCCGCATCCCCGCTGATGAGCCGGTGCGCGGCAGCCACGACCTCGACGTCCCCGGCGGTGAGGATGTGTCGTGATCGATCGGCGATCTCGGCCAACCACTCGGCGTCACACGCGTACACGGCCTCGGCGAGTTCGGAGACGACGAACACGACATAGGCCTGCGGAGCAACCATATCGAGGTCGAATTCGTCCCAGACGCGGGCGGTGGCCGCCCGCATCACGCGGTGATCGCCGGTACCGAGATGTGTACGGTAGGCCGCGAGCAATCCCCGGCCGAGCGCCGCGTGGGGCGCAACATCACCACTGATCCGACGTTCCAAGGCCAGGTAGACGTCGAGTTCGGTGTCGTCGGCTGCGCGCCACGCGGCCCACGCGCCGACGCCGTACGTGGCCGCCATCAGGGGTAGCCGCGTCCATCCGCACGTGGCCGCACTTTCCCTGGCGGCGCGCGCATACTCGCGCAGCCGCACGAAGTCTCCACGGCCGCCCGCCGTCAGCACGAGATGCGAGAGACAGTCGAGGGCGAGCAGCCGGTAGCCGCCGGCCTCCGCGAGTCCACGGGCTCGGGTCAGCACCGCATCGGCCCGGTCGTAATGGTCGTTGAACGCCAGGGCCTTTCCGGCGGCGGCGAGCGCGTAGGTGTGTACCGCGAGGCTCACCTCGTGGGAGGCGACCACGACGTCGAGGAGGCGGTCGATGTCCTGCCGGGGACCATGCCCCAGCACCGAACGCATGAGAAGCACGGTCGCGTGCAGGACCCGATGTGTGGAAGTGGACTCGCGCATCGGGTCGTCGCCGATGACCGCGAGCGCGCCGTCGAGAGTGCGGGCCCTTCCCGCGACGGCGGCGAGGGCGGCCGTCAGCAATACGACGTCGCGTCGGGCACCGAAATCGTCCGGCAACTTGGCCATCGCCTGGTCGACGAGATGCCCACTACCCTGCAAGGCCACCTCGAGACCGTGGTCGGTGATCGCACCGACGAGTCCTTCCCAGTCCTGCGCGCGCACCAGGTACTCGATCGCGGACTCAGGATGCTGGTTCTCTTCGGCCCACCGGGCCGCGGTGACAAAGTGGCGGCGCTGGGCGCTGAGGTCGCGGCGTGCGCCATCGGCGAGCAGATAGCCGCGCAGCAGGGCATGGTATCGGTAGGTCAGCGGGTCCGAACTCTCTTGCATGATGAGCAGATTCATCGCGACGAGCTCGTCGAGCACCCGTCCCGCGTCGTCGCGGCCGGCCAGCCGCACTGCCAGGTCGACGGTCACGTGGCCGGCGACAGCCGTCGCCCGCATGACGTCGAGGACATCGGTGGGCACACACGCGAGGATCTCGGCCACCAGATAGTCCGCGACGGGGCGGGCGTCTCCGGCGAACGACGTGAGGTACTCCCCGTAGCTCGTCGGGTCGTCGATACTCCGCAAAGCGATGGTGGCGAGCTGTAGCCCCGCCGCCCAGCCCTCGGTCCGGGTCAGCAGCACCCTCAGCCCGTCGTCGTCGATATCTAACTCGTTGCGTCCCAGCATTTCCCGTGCTTCGTCCGCGTTCAGCGACAGCGCGTCCGCCCGGAGCTGTGTCGCGGCACCCGCGATCACGAGCCGGCTCCAGCGGATCGGCGGATCCCACCGGCCCGCCAGGACCAGCTGCGCTCCCGGTACCGACTCCGTCATCCGGACGAGCGCCTCGGACTCCGGGCCGGACCGCAATTCATGGGCGTCGTCGATCATCAGCGTGAATTCGGACCCCGACGCGACGAGCATCTCCACGACGTCGTCGACCGCCGTCAGGCTTGCGTCGACCTGTATCTTCCCGAGACGCTCGGCCAGCTCCGGTTGGCCGGCCGATCCATAACCGGTCGACAGCGCCGTGACCACCTGCGTCCACAGACCCATCGCGACCCCGTCATGTGCGGCAAGGGTCATCCATGCCACCGGGCGATGACGGGTCACCAGCAGTCGGTGGCGTTGGGCGAGCAGAACGGTCTTCCCGTAGCCCGCCGGAGCCGACACCAACAGGATCTCTCGGCTCCACGCCGCATCGTCGACGAGGCGTGGACGGTCCACCACCGAGGCCGGAACAGTCGGTGGTGCATAGGTGGACATGAATTCGGCACGTCCGGTCGGCACGTAGATCATCGTGGCACATCTGGTGCGGATTCGCCCCGCTCTGGAAACTCGCGGCCAAAAACGCATTCACCCTCGGCGGGTGACGCCGACCCGGGACCGGTCGGGGATTCTGGAAATATCAGGAAAGGCAGGCGAGTACCGGTGTCCGATTATCGAATCACTCTGTGCGGCCGACTTTCCGGTCTCACTCTCGACGCGTTGACGAATGCCGACTACGTCGGTGTCGACGGCCCGAACACCATCGTCCACGCCGATCTGGGCGACAATGACCAGCTGCGCGAATTCCTCGCCACCCTCAATGATCTCGGCCTGACAATGGTCGAGATGCATGCCGGCGAGTGAATACAGTTCGTCGGCGAAGGTCATTCCCCGAAAACGAGGAAGGGACTGCGAACGATCGCAGTCCCTTCTCGCACCTCGTTTGCCGGGGCGATCAGTCGGCGAAGACCTCGCGCAGTTTCGCCTCCTCCTCATGCGAGAGGTTGGTCGACAGCAGCTCGGGTTTCTGCCCCGCGAATTCTTCGTGAACCCGGTCGAGCGTGGCGTCGGAGGTGAGCACGAACAACGCCGAGGTTCCCGGTGTCACCTTTTCGCGCACCGATCGGATGAAGTCGTCGTCGATCCCGACGTCGGTCAACGAGCCGGTGAGCGCACCGAGTCCAGCACCGACGGCGGCACCGAGGAGTGGAACGAAGAAGATCAGACCGAACAACAGTCCCCAGAACGCGCCGCCGAGCGCACCGGCGCCGGTCACGTTGTTCAGCTGAGTGGTCTTCGGCTTCTTCGCTCCCTCCGGCCAACTGATGACCGCCCCGTCGCGGACGGTGATCAGCTGCTGCTTCTGCAGGCTTTCCAACGTCGTGAGCGCTGTCTGCGCCCCGCTTTCGGAGGGAAACTTCCACACTGACAATGTCGCTGCGGTCACGAGATGAGTGTCCTTTCGTTGAGAGGTCCTGGCTCTGACCAGAATTGGCGGCGCACGATCAGGCGGTGCGCCAGGTGGCGACGGCCCAGATGACCACGAGATCCAAGGCGATCACGAGGATCGACCACCAGGGGTAATACGGCAGCCACAGAAAGTTCACGATGATGCTCAGCGCCGCGATGACGATGGCGAGCACCCGGGCCCAGGCGGCACCGGTGAACAGTCCGAGTGCGATCACGATGCCGATGATCGACACGATGATGTGGATCCATCCCCACGCGGTGAGATCCAGTTGGTAGGTGTACTGCGGCCCGGCGACGAACAACTTGTCGGTGGCCACCGCGGAAATGCCTTGAAGCAAGCCAAGTATGGCAGCGGTCAAGAGAAGAATCGCAGCGGCAAAGGAGGTTCCGAACGCAAAGCTGTTCCGTACCGGATGCTCGTCCGGGAGGTTGTGGGTGGTCATCATTCTCCGATCATCAAGGGTTCGGTCGTTGACAGATGCCGGCGGCCAACCGATACCGCCGTCAATGGGTGACTCCGAGAACAGAACGTCACGGCATCACCACGTTGAAGTCGACGTCGGGCGAGTCGGTGACGTCGATGATTCGTTGTCTGGCCGACATCTCGAGGTGGGCACAGCGACCTCCAACAGGTTGTGGCAACAGTTCTCTGCGTTATCGACTCTCCGCAATCGTTCCTCCGTGCGCATCACCCACCGTGGGTGATGATCACCGGATCACCTGCCGCGGGTGACGACAGCACCGCGCGGCCGATCCCAGACTGTGCATCAGTGGTGCAGGTCCATGGGGGTACCGGCCATGGGTCACAGGGTGTCGACGCAACCGGGAGATGTGGTGCATTGCGAGATCGTGGTCGAGGGACCGGCACCGGAGTCGGCCGCCGCGTCCCCGACCGCGCTGACGATCACCACGCACGGTGATCGCACCATGCTCACGGGCGAGGTACGAGACCACTCCCAGCTGTACGGGGTGCTCGTCCAACTGGCCGAGCTCGGGATGCGGGTACTCGAGGTCACCACCGACCCACAGCGGTGACATCACCACGCCACCAGGACAATCCACGAAGACGAGGAGACACACATGGGTGCAACGATCGGCAGTCTGCTCCCGTTGGCGGTCGGGGTCGCGATCTCACCGATTCCCATCATCGCGGTCATCCTGATGCTGTTGAGCACACACGCGCGGGTCACGAGTATCGGATTCGCCGTCGGCTGGGTCGCCGGGATCGCCGTGGCCACGGTCATCTTCGTGTTCGTCGGCGGCGCGGTGAACGGTTCCACGGGCTCGGCCGCCGGATGGATCACGCTGGCCCTGGGAGTGCTGCTGCTCGCCGAGGGGATCCGCGAATGGCGCCACCGGGAATCCGACGGTTCGGTGCCGAAATGGATGTCGGCGATCGACGAGATGCGCACGGTCAGCGCGGTCGGCATCGGTTTCGCGCTCGCCGCGATCAACCCGAAGAACCTGATGATGTGTGCGGCGGCCGGGGTGGCGGTCGGCTCGGCGTCCCTGTCGGTCACCGACGAGGTGATCGCGGTGGTCGTATTCGTGGTGATCGCCGCGGTCTCCGTCGTGATCCCGGTGGTCGGTTACCAGATCGCCGCGGCGCGCCTCGCCGGACCGCTCGCCGCACTGAAGGCGTGGCTCCAGACCAACAACAAGTCCGTGATGGCCGTGCTGATCCTCGTCATCGGCGTGGTCCTGATCGGCAAGGGAATCGGTGCGGTGAGTTGACCCGTCACCTCGCCCGCCGGCGACCACGATATCGGCGGCCGACCGCCATCTCGCGGCCGACGCCGCGAGATGCGTTGTCGGGCTTCGTGACTGCGCTCTTCTCCATCCCCGAGGGTATGGCGTATGCCGCCATCGGGGGGTTCAACCCGGTCAACGGACTGTATTCGGGCATGGTCTCGACCCTCGTCGGCTCCGTATTCGCCCGCACCGTACTCATGGTCACCACCCTGACCAGTGCCATCGCCTTGTCGTCACAGAGTGTGCTGGCCGGGGCCGGACTCGATCCCCACGATGCCGGGAACATCGCGATGCTCACGATCACCGTCGGGGTCATCATGGCCGTTCTCGGCCTGCTCCGCGTCGGGGCGGCGATGAACTTCGTCTCCGGGGCGGTGATGACGGGTTTCACCGTCGGTATCGCCGTACAGATCGTCAGCGGCGTCCTCAAGGACGTCACCGGGTACTCGCCGCACGCCCACAACACCCTCGTGAAGTTCGTCGACGTATTCGCCCACATCGGCAGTTGGTCGTGGTCCGCGGTAGGGGTGGCTGCCGCCACCGTGGCCGCCTGGGCGGTGTTCCGCGTCATCAAACCGGTGGCGTCGCTGGCGACGCTGCTCGCTCTCGCGGCGGTGACCACGGTCGTGGCGGCCACCGGCATCGACGTCGAGACCGTCGGCGACATCTCCCGGATTCAGCGTCAACTCCCGCCGGTGACGCTGCCCGACGTCTCGCGGCTTCCCGATCTCGCGGTGGGCGCGTTCGCCATCGCGCTCGTCGCGCTGGCCCAGGCCGCCGGGATCTCCGGCTCGGTACCCAATCCGGGCGGATCGCGCCCGAACGCCTCGGGCGACTTCACCGCTCAGGGCATCGCGAACGTGGCCGGTGGATTCTTCGGCTCGTTGCCGACCGGTGGGTCTCTCTCGCGTACCGGTGTGGCCGTCTCGGCCGGTGCCCAGACCCGTTGGGCCGGCATCTTCGCCGGGATCTGGCTGGTCGTCCTCATCCTGATCGCCGGAAGCGCCGCCCAGATCATCCCGATGCCGGTCATCGGTGGGCTCCTCGTTGTCATCGGGGCCGAACTCATCACCGGGCGTGTCGCCGACATCATCCTGATCAGCAGCACCGCACCACTCAGTGCCGTCGCCATGGTGCTCACCTTCGCCGCCACCACCGCGCTCCCTCTGCAGGACGCGATCCTCGGCGGGGCGGCAATCTCGCTGGTGCTCTACTGCGTCCAAGCCGCCCGGGCGTCGCGGCTCGTGGCACTCGACCGCACCGACGACGGCCACTGGCACGTGGTCGATGTCCCGACAACCCTTGCGCCGGAACAGATCACGGTCCTGCACGACTTCGGGGTCGCGTTGTTCGCCGAGGTGCCCCGCATCGAGGAGCAGTGGCCGTCGATCCCGGCCGACGCCCACCGATGCGTACTCATCCTCAGCATGCGCACCCTCCCCGACGTCCCGTCCTCGACACTGCAGAAGATGCTGCGCCGCAAGACCGATCTGCTCCACGAACGGGGCGGGCGCCTCATGATCGCCGGTATCGGGCCGCAATTCCGGCGTGGACTCACCCGCGCCGGGATCGTCGAGACGATCGGCGCGCAGAACCTGTATCCCGCCGGCGGCGAGGTGTTCGACGCACTCGACACCGCGTATGCCGACGCGCAGCGGTGGCTGCGCGAAACCCACGCCCCTTGATCAGCATCATCCCCGGTACCGGGGCGAGAAAAGGAGAAGAACAGATGTGTACCCAACCCAAACCCCCCCACCGACATCACCGCCGAGATCAACCGTGACGCCGTGGCCCATTACGCGATGGACGACACCCGCGACTTCACCGACGCGAGCCGTGGGCTCATCGCCGAACTGCCCGGCGCCGTGCTCGCCGACGCCGACGGTTCGGTGGTGTTCGACCCGCACGACTTCGATTTCATCGACGACCGGGAATCGGCGCCCGACTCGGTCGATCCGAGCCTGTGGCGGCAGTCCCGGTTGATCACGCGCGGTGGCCTGTTCAAGGTCGCCGAGGGCCTGTATCAGGTCCGCAACAACGACATCGCCGATCTCACCATCGTCGAGGGCACGGACGGCCTGATCGCCATCGACTGCATGGCCGGTGTCGAATCGGCAAGGCAGGGCATGGCTCTCATCCGCGAGCACGTCAGCGACAAACCCGTCGTCGCGGTCATCTACACCCATACCCATATCGATCATTACGGCGGCGTGAAAGGCGTTGTCGACGAGGCCGATGTGGCCTCGGGCAAGGTTCCGATCATCGCACCGGGCCACCAGTTCGACAAATACGCCATCGGCGAGAACGTCGTGGCCGGCAACGCGATGACGCGCCGCGCCAGTTACGCATTCGGCAGCCACCTCCCCCACGACCCGCGCGGCCTCATCAGCTGCGGTATCGGCGTCGCCAGCACCAAAGGACCTGCGGTGTCGTATATCTCGCCGACCGACCTCGTCACCGAGACCGGTCAGCGCCGCGAGATCGCGGGCATCGAGTTTTGAGTTCCTCTACGCCCCGGACACCGAGGCACCCGAGGAGATGCACATCTGGATGCCTCACATCAAAACACTGAGCTGCGCGGAGAATGCGAATCATTCGCTGCACAACATCCAGACGCTGCGGGGCGCGCGGACGCGGGACGCACGGAACTTCGCCCGCTACCTCGACGAGACGCTCGAACGGTGGGGCGACGAGGCCGAAATACATTGGGGCCCACACACCTGGCCGGTCTTGGGGCAACGACAACATCGTCGGATTCCTCGAATCGCAGCGTGACGTGTACAAATACATCCACGATCAATCACTTCGGCTCGCCAACAAGGGTTACACCCCGCTGGAGGCGGCCGAGGTCATCGAACTGCCCGAGGAACTGCGCCGGAACTGGGCCAATCGCGGCTATCACGGCACCCTGCATCATGACGTCCGTGCCGTGTTCACCAAGGAACTGGGTATGTGGGACGGCGATCCGGTATCCCTCCACCCGCATCCACCGGTCGAGGCCGCCAAGCGCTACGTCGAACTCCTCGGCGCCGAGAAGATCCTCGCCGAAGGGCGACGGGCCGTCGCCGCCGGCGACTACCGGTGGGCGACCGAGATCCTGCACAAACTGGTCTTCGCCGATCCCGACAACACCGACGCGCGGGAACTACAGGCCGACGCCTATGAGCAGATGGGGTATCAGTCCGAGGGCCCACAGTGGCGCGGTATATTCCTCACCGCCGCAAAAGAACTGCGTGAAGGGCCACTGCCCGCTCCGTTCACCACGGCCAGCCGCGACACGATCCTCGGGATGCCCATCGACATCCTCTTCGACTTCGTCTCGGTGCAGATCGACGGAACCAAGGCCGCCGACGCGGACATCCGCATCGAGTTGTCGTTCACCGACACCGATCAACGATGGACGATGTGGGTGGCCCGCGGTGTCCTCAATGCCCGGCGCGGACCCGCGGCGAATGCCAGGGTCACCGCAACCGGGCCGAAAATCGCACTCACCGGGCTCCTGCTGAAGCCGGCATCGGCGCGTCAGATCGCCGAGTCCGGTGCCGTCGAGATCGACGGGGACGCTGCGGAATTCGATTCCCTGGCCGCTGTCCCCGACACCGCCGATCCGAGCTTCCCCATCGTGACGCCGTGAAGGGATTCGCCCGGGCACCAGCCGCATTCACCCGCCGCGGGTGATGCTGCGGCGGCCCGGGTCGGTAATGATCCATGATGCCCCGCTTTCACCAGGTCACCGTCCGGCACCAGCGCCGCACAGCGCCTGCCGCAGATGCTTCGCCGAGGAGTGTTCATGGCCAACGACAATGAGACCCGCGACGTCGCGCAGGCAACCACGGGGCCGGCAACCACGGGGCACGCACCCACGACGCCCCCGACTCCACGCCCGGCGGGCGGCTACATCACCTGGACCGCACTGGCATTGATGACGGTGTCGTCGGTCGCCAGCCTGCGGCCCGCTCCGACCATGGCAGTGTACGGACTCGCCTGCGTCTTCTTATACGTCCTGCCGGCGATCGTGTTCCTGATCCCGACGGCCCTCGTCTCCGCCGAGTTGGCATCAGGGTGGTCTGGTGGCGTCTATCGCTGGGTCACCGAGGGCATCTCACCCAACATGGGCTTCGCGGCGGCCTGGCATCAGTTCGCGATGACGATCTTCTACTACCCGACGCTCCTTTCGTTCGTGGCGAGCACCCTCGCCTACGTCATCAATCCGGCACTCGCCTCCAACGGCGTATTCACCGCGGTCGTCATCATCGTCGTCTACTGGTCCGGAGTCCTGTTGGCGTTGCGCGGCGGCATCGGGGTGATCGCCAAACTCGCATCGAGCGGGGTGCTCGTGGGCACGCTGATCCCCGGGGCGCTACTCGTCATCCTCGGGATCGTCTATCTGCTGCAAGGCAATCCGTCGGCCGCGCCGATGACCGGCAGCCACCTCTTCCCCGCCTGGACCGGCATCGCGAGCATCGTCCTGATCGTCAGCAACTTCGGTGCATACTCCGGGATGGAGATGAACGCGGTCCACGTGACCGAGCTCAAGGACCCAGGGCGGCAGTTCCCGCGGTCGATGTTGCTGTCCGTGGTGCTCGTCCTCGTCATCTTGATCCTTCCGCCGCTGGCGATCTCGTGGGTCGTCCCGTCCGAGCAGATCAGTCTCACCGCCGGTGTCATGCAGGCGTTCTCCGTGGTGTTCGCCCACTTCGGCCTCGGCTGGCTGGTCCCGATCGTCGGGCTCGCCATCGTGATCGCGTCCCTGGCCGGCTTCATGACGTGGTTGTCCGGCCCGTCCAAGAGCCTGCTGCTGGTGGCCAAGGACGGCGGGTATCTGCCGCCCTATTTCCAGAAGACCAACAAGGTCGGGGTGCAGCAGAACATCCTCGTCGTCCAGGGCTGGGTGACCACCGTTCTCGCGCTGCTGTTCGCGCTCGTGCCTGCGGTGTCCAACGCCTACTGGATCTTCATGACGATCACCACCTCCGTGTACCTCCTGGTGTACCTGTGGTTGTTCATCGCGGCCTACCGGCTGCGCAAGATCGCCCCGGACCACCCCCGCGGCTACCGGGCACCGGCGCTGCCGCTGTTGTGCGCCGTCGGATTCATCGCGTCGGTGGCCGCGATCGTCATCGGTTTCGTGCCCCCGTCACAATTCGGCAGCGGAAGTCCCTGGATCTTCGTCGGCATCGTCGGCGGCGGGATCCTGCTCCTCGGAGCCATCGTGCCCCTGCTGTTGATCTACCTGCGAAAACCCACCTGGCAGATCGCGAACCGCCCGGAGGAGCAGAAGGCATGAGCACCAAGACCATCTACTGGATCGTCGGCGGTGTCATCGCCGTACTGCTCGTGGTGATGGTGGCGAGCTACGACTACAGCCGCGACAACGACCAAGCGCTCGACAAGGCACAAGAACTCATCGACTCCTATCACCGCGCCGGTCTACGGACGGCGATGTCCGCACCGCGGGTGGCACAGGTACTCGGCGATGACGGCGGGATCATCTGCACGGCCACCTCCAGCGAAGCACAGCTCGGCTACCTCAAGACCCAGATCGGCGTCGGCGGCGAGTTCTACGTCCGACCGATCCTGCTGCAGGAGAATGTCTTCCAAGGTCTGCGGCTGATCGTCGACACCTACTGCCCGGAGCACGCCGACACCGTAGAGCGCTTCATCAGCGATCAAACCTACGCATCATGACCGAGCCGGGCGCTCCGGCGGCCGGGAATCGGCGCTGGTTCTCATTGGCTGCGACCTGTACCGCCACCGGATTGGTGTGGTTGGCATTCGCCGACTTCGGCGTGGCCACCCCCACCATCGCCGACGACATGCATGCCGATCTCGACGGGCTGCAGTGGGCGAACAACGCGTTCAGCCTGACGGCGGGTGCGCTCGTCGTGGCGTCGGGCAAGTTCGGCGACCTGTTCGGTCAACGCCGGGTCCTGCAGACCGGCATCGTGGTCTTCGCCTGCTCCTCCGTAGTATCTGCGCTCGCGTCGTCGGTGGGTGTGTTGATCACCGGTCGCGCGCTGATGGGAATCGGTGCGGCACTGATCCTTCCGGCCACCCTCGCTCTCATCCCCGCCCAGTTCTCCGGCCGCACCCAGCTGAGCGCCTTCGGCATCTGGCAGGCGGTGGCATGGGGTGGCCAGGCTTTGGCGCCGGCCATCGGCGGGGTCATCACCGATGGGCTGGGGTGGCCCTGGCTCTTCTGGATCAATATTCCTCTCGCGGCCGCCGCGTTGTTCACGATCCGGGCGGTGACACCGGAGATCGGCGATTCGTCCGCAAGCCGCCGCGTCGACTGGTTCGGCCTGGCAACGATCGGGCTGGCCGTGTTCGCGTTGCTCTATGCCCTGACCGACGGGCCCACCGCCGGATGGTCCGATCCGCTCGTCATCGGCCTGTTCGTGGCGGCGGTGCTGCTCGCCGGCATCTGGGTGATCATCGAGAACCGCATCACCGCACCACTGGTCGATCTCTCGTTGTTCCGGATCCGTTCCTACGACGGCGCCCTGATCGCGAATTCGATGATGAATCTCGGGTATGCCGGGCTGAGTTATCTGCTGGTGCTGTGGTTGCAGAACGCGCGTGGCTTCAGTGCGGTCACCGCGGGCCTGTTGATGCTGCCCGCCATCGTCGGGATCTTTGCGCTGATCCCGCTCGGCGGCCGCCTGGACAGCGGGCGCGGTGGCCGGCTGCCGGTGGTGCTCGGCATGCTCGTCCTCGCCGTCGGATTCGCGATCATCTCTCCGCTGCACGCCGATTCGTCGTTGTGGCTCCCGATCGCCGCGCTCGTGGTGATCGGCTGCGGACTGGGCCTGCTGTCCACACCGGTCTCCAACACGGCCGTCGGTGAGGTTCCGGAGAGTTTGGCGGGGACCGCCGCCGGGGTCTTCAAGATGTCGAGCATGGTCGGTGGCGCCCTGGGGGTGGCATTGCTGACCGCGATCACCCGGGGGCTGACGATCGCCGACTCCCACCACGCGGTCGCAACGTCGGGTATGACGCCCGACGAGGTGGACCAAGCCCATGCGGCGCTGGTGAACTCGAGTTCGTTCACCGATGCCCTCGCACGCCTGCCCGCGGCGTTGCAGAAGACGGTGTCCGACACCGCCGTCGACGCCTTCTCCCGCGGTCTGGGGCTCGCCATGCTGACGACGACCCTCGTACTCGCGGCGGCCACGGTCGTCGTGGCGTTCGTCTGGCCCCGCCCCCACCGCTCCGGCGTCGACGGCCACGCCACGCCATCCGACGACACGCCACGCCATCCGACGACACGGCAACCAGCGACGCAACAGCCGATGACACCACAAGCGAGGAGCGACGATGAGTGAACAGACGTTGGCGGACCGGGTTCGGTCCCAGATGCCCCAAGCCGAGAGCGACCTCCGGGAGATGGTCGCATTTCGATCGGTGCACGATCCGGCGCAGTCACCGCCCGAGGAGTGCGAGAAGATGGTCGACTGGCTACAAGAGTCCTTCTCGGCGTTGGGCTTCGACGACGTCGCCGCCCACGAGACCGCCGACGGGAGCAAGGCTGTCATCGGGCACCTGGCCGGCCCGGACGACGCGCCGACGGTCCTCCTGTACTTCCACCATGATGTCCAGCCCCCGCTCGGCGACGACGAATGGAACTCTCCGGTCTGGGAACTCACCGAGCGCGGCGGTCGCTGGTATGGCCGCGGTGCCGCAGACTGCAAGGGCAACATCGCGATGCACCTCACCGCGCTGCGCGCCCTGGACGGCCGAATCCCCGTGAACGTCACGATCATCGGCGAGGGCTCGGAGGAACAGGGCACCGGCGGACTCGAGGACTTCGTCCCCAAGAACCCCGATCTCCTGCGCGCCGATGCGATACTCGTCTGCGACGCAGGCAATTTCGCGGTCGGGACGCCGGCGCTCACCACCAGCCTGCGCGGACTCGCGAACGTCGTGGTGACGGTCGAGACACTCGGATCGGCCATGCACTCGGGAATGTTCGGCGGTGCCGCACCCGACGCGCTCGCCGCACTGATCGCCATGCTCGCCAGCCTCCGGGACGCCGACGGCAACACCACGATCACCGGGTTGGAATCCTCGGCGCAGTGGCCGGGCGTGGACTATCCGGTCGATGCGTTTCGTGCCGACGCCATGGTCCTCGACGGTGTCGACCTGCTGGGCTCCGGGCGCGTGTCGGACATGGTGTGGGCCCGGCCCGCCGCCACGGTTCTCGGTATCGACTGCCCACCGGTGGTCGGGTCGTCGGCCGCGATCCAACCCCGTGCGCGTGCCCGGATCAATCTGCGCGTACCTCCGGGCATGGACGCCGCACACGCCCGACAGGCCCTCACCGACCACCTACTCGCCGTTGCGCCGTGGCACGCGCGCGTATCGGTCGAACCCGAGGCCGACGGCGCCCCGTTCACCGGCGCCACCACGGGAACGGCCTACGACACCCTCGTCGACGCCATGCAGCAGTCGTACGGCACCGATGTCGTGCTGATGGGGCAAGGTGGTTCGATCCCGCTCTGCACGGTGTTCGCCGACACATTTCCCGACGCCGAGATCATGCTGCTGGGTGTCGAGGAACCGCGGTGCCTGATCCACGCTCCCAACGAGAGCGTCGACCCGACGGAGATCGAAAACATGGCGACCGCCGAAGCCCTGTTCCTCCAGAACTACGGCAAGCGACGCCGCTGAGGCCTACAACGCCGAACTGGGCCGGCGGATGGAAGTCGAGCACGACGGGCAGTGGTCGTTCGTCGACGACAGGGAGGGTACCGCCGACTCGTGATGCCTACGTGACCGCGAGATGAACCACCGAGACGAGGTGGATCAGCGCGCAGATGCCTGCGCCGGCAACCATTCCCGCCGTCTTCGTCGCGATTCCGATCACGACGTCACCGACCTGTGAGACTCCGGCAACGGCCAGGATCACGATCACCGCAGCCGTGTTCGGGTTCACGGCCATCGCGACGACGACCGCCGCCGCAATCGGCAGCGACCGAGCGGCGAACATCTGCGAGTAGTACCGAACCGACGCGGTCACCTCGCCGCCGGTGAGCCGCGCAGGCGCAGTCAGGGCGACCATGGCGAATCCGGCGGAGGCCAACGCGGCGAGCACGTTGCCGAAAACGATCAAGGCTGGCATGACAGACTCCGTATCGTTCAGTTCTGAATGATTCAGTCTTGATGCTATCGTGGGATCATGGATGACACCAGAGGTGTTCTCGATTCGCTCAGTTTTCGACTGGGCCTCGTCGGCGCACAGGTGACCCAGGCGTTCGCCGGCCGGGTCGAAGAAGTAGGGGTGGGCCACAAACATGTCGGCACGCTCTCCGTGATCGCCGCGCGCGGGACGTGCTCTCAGCGCGAGATCGCCGATTCGCTCGGTGTTGCCCCCAGCCTCGTCGTCGGACTGATCGACCGACTCATCGAGATGGAAGCAGTCACCCGGACGCGCGACGGGGATGACCGTCGCGTCCACCAGGTGGCCCTGACCGAGACCGGGCGGGCCGTCCTCGAAGAATGCGTTCAGCGCGTGCATGCCCTCGACGCAGGCCTGCTGTCCCTCATCGGTGGCGCTGCACATGAGTCGTTGGCAGCGGGTATCGCCGCTTTCGTCGGCGACGACGGCATGCCTACCCGCATACGGAACGAGCTCTAGCCAACGATCGGCGGTGTGCTCGTCGAGGAGGCCGAACGCGGCATATTCTCGAAGACCGACAGCAGGCTCGCCGGTTTTCAGTCATTTCCGAAGTACTTGAACGCCTGCGACCTGGCGTTTTGCCCGAATGCTACTTCCAGAATGACTGAGAATGGGCGCGCGTCGGCCGCCCGATCCGGTGGCGTTACGAGGTCGACCGAGTCAGCCGAACGTATCTGGCCTTTGTCCCGGTTGTTCGCCTGCGGATACAAGTAAGGCGCTGACCCGGAATCCTCCAGGTCAGCGCCCTGCTGTCGTCTCAACCAACGAGTCGGGGTGGCGGGATTCGAACCCACGACCTCTTCGTCCCGAACGAAGCGCGCTACCAAGCTGCGCCACACCCCGTGTGCAACCTGCGATAGCTTACCCCCGATGCGGTCGCGGCACTAAATCCCCTGGTCGACTCGGATCGATCGGCCCACGACGAGCAAAATGATGCCGTCCTGACCGTTTCTCTCAGGTTTGTCTCAGCTTGTCAGTAGTGTTGTCCGCACCACATTCGCTCCCCGGAAGGACCGGCACCATGGGCAACTCATTCGACGGCGCAGCGGCGGGGTCCCCCGTCAAGCGCGGCTTCGTATTCGGCATCTCCATCGTGGCGGCCGCTCTGTTGTTCGTCGCCGGCGTCATCTCGATCTTGGCCGGCATCTCCGCCTTGAACAAGGACACGCTGCTCGTCCTGAACGACGATTACGTGTTCAAACTCGATCTCACCTCGTGGGGCTGGATCCACCTCATCATCGGAATCCTCGCGGTCATCATCGCCGGCGGTCTCGTGGTCGCCGCCGACTGGGCGCGCGTGGCGGCGATCATCATCGCCGCGCTGTCGATCATCACGCAATTCCTGTGGCTGCCCTACTACCCGGCGTGGGCGATCCTGATCATCGCGATCGACGTCATCGTCATCTGGGCCGTCGCCTCCTGGAAGTCGCCGTCCGATCGCCGAGTCGAATAGCTGTCAGTGCCCCACGGTCGATCCGTAGTCACGCAGGAACAGGGCCTCGGCCAGGGCGAGGTGCTCGATCTCGGTCGGGTCCACACTCTCGTTGGGCGCGTGGATCAGGCAGCGCGGTTCCTCGACGCCGAAGAGCATGATCTCGGCTTCGGGAAAGGTCTCCTGCAGCACCGTGCACAGCGGGATCGATCCACCCTGGCCCTGCTGCACCACCTCGGTGCCGTAGGCCGAGCTCATCGCCGATGAGATCGCCTCGAACGCAGGGCCTTCGGTGGAACCGGAGAACGGGGCGCCGATCGCCTCCCGCTCCACCGAGACCCGCACATGCCAGGGTGCGACATCGTGCAGATGCGCGATCAAGGCATCCTGCGCGGCCTTCGCGTCCATACCCGGCGGCACCCGCAGATTGATCCGGGCCCGCGCCCTGGGCACCACCGACGCCGACGAGCCGACGACCGGCGGGCAGTCGATGCCCAGCACGGTGGCCGCCGGGCGCGCCCACACCGTCTCGGCGATCGAGCCCGATCCGATCGTGTCGACACCATCGAGAACCGTTGCATCCGGCCGGAACTGGTCTTCGGGATAGTCGATTCCGGACCAGGCCTGATCGGAGTCGAGGCCGCCGACGGTGGTGTTGCCTGCATCGTCGCGCAGTGTTGCCAGCATCGCGATCAGGGCTGCCAACGCGTCCGGTGCCGCTCCCCCGAACATTCCGGAATGCATTGCCGAGGCGAGGGTTTCGACGCTGACGACCACGTTGGCGATACCGCGCAAACTGGTGGTGAGGGTGGGCCGCCCCACCTCGATGTTGCCCGAATCGAGGATGAGGATGGCGTCGGCACGCAGCAGCTCGGTGTTCTTCGGGACGAAGTCCTCGATACCGCCCGACCCCTGCTCCTCCGACCCTTCGCCGACGATCTTGACGTTGACGCCGAGCTCATCCCCGATGGCGCGCAGCGCGGTCAGATGCACGGCGATGTTGCCCTTGCAGTCCGCGGCACCACGCCCGTACCAGCGGCCGTCACGCTCGGTGAAGGTCCACGCGGGTGACTCCCAGGCATCGGCGTCGAGTGGCGGCTGCACGTCATGGTGGAAATAGAGCAGCACCGTGGGCGCGTCCGGCGGCCCCGGAACACGGCCGGTGACCGCCTGCGATCCGTCGGCGGTGACGTGCGACCGCACGTCCGACACCCCGGCCTCGGTGAATGCCTTCTCCAGCCATTCGACCATCCGTGCACAGTCGGGCGGAGCGGGTTGCGTCGGGTCGTAGACGGATTCGAAGGCCACCATCTCCGCCAGATCCGCACGCGCCCTGGGCATCAGTTCCCGTACCCGCGTCCTCATCGCGTCCTCGGTCACGCCGGTCGCCTCCTTCGTCAGCTGTCGCGGCATCTGCCATGATCAGACCATTGTTGCAGGAGCCCAGCGCGCCCGTGCGCCACCACACGCCACCGACAACACCACGCACCCGGCCACGCGGCGAAATATGTTGTCCACAAGCATTATTCGATGCACAGATGCCACAGATTCGGCTGCCATTGTCGGCGCGCGCGTGTAAGATGGAGACATCGCATCGATCGCCAAGGGGGGCACCATGATCGCCGACGACACCATCGAAAGCACCGATACCGCAGCAATTCTGGCCGGCATTGTCGACCAGCTCACCGAACTCCGCACCAACCCCGACATGAGCGGGCCGCAAGCACACGCCGCGATGCAACAGATTCTGCTGATCCGCAATCTCGCCGACCATCATGCAGCCGCGTTCACCGGTGACCTCGATCGCCTCGGTGTCGCCGATGGCCACGGCCGCCGGTTGCGGGAACTGCTGACCGTGATGGGGTGCGCACCCGCCGTAGCCGCACGGTTCGTGCGCATCGGCGCCGCCACCGACATCGACCCACTCCTGCGCCACGCGGCCGACGGTTCGATCTCGTCGGAGCACGCCGACGCGGACTGACAGTGCTCGCCTGAAACAGGCTTGCTCACACTGACTTTCCGACCCCCGCACCCCGGCCTGCCGGGACCGCAACTGTTCGTTGAGAATTTCATAGGGCCCCGGCCTGGGACTCGTCGGCCACCGGATCGAGCACCGGTCGTGCGGGCGAGCGCGCCGATGGCGGCGCCTCGGTGCGGTCATCGATGGCCGACTGCCGCTGATATTCGGTCGGGGTCATGTCGTGGGTCGCTCGGAAGTGGCTCCGCAACGTTGCGACCGTGCCGAAACCGCTGGCCGAGGCGACCTCGCCGAGTGTGTGTGACTCCTGTGCGTCGAGCAACTCACGAGCGATGACCATGCGTCGCACCGAGATCAGGTCCGACAGCGATTGCGACGAACCCGCGAAGTGCCGATAGAGGTGCCGCCGGCTGATGCGCAGCTCACGTGCGATGTCGGCAACACCGAATTCTGGGTCGGTGCAACGACTCTCGATCAAGTCCGCGGCGGCCGCACGCACCATCACCGAGTGATCGCGCACCCTGTTCAGCTCGCTGCCCTCACAGGCGACGACGGCCCGCACCAGCTCGATCGCCGCCTGTTCGACATCGGGGCCGATCGGGTCCTGATGTGCCGCGGCGGCATGCGCGAGTCCCCGGACGAAATGGGAAGCGGCCCGACTCAACAGCGACTGCGGGACGACGAGCCCGCCCCGCGAAAACCGGTCACCACCGAGAACGTCGAGTCCGATCACGAAGCCGGTGGGATCGGCAGGAGCGGAAAAGGCGACGGACAACGGCTGCGCAGAGGACACGATGACAAGCTCGCCCGGCTCGTACACACGCTGTTCGTGCCCACTGCGGACGACGAACCGGCCGGGTAGTCCGGTGAGAAAGACGTAGACGTACGGCGACTTTTCGGCGCCGGGCCGGTGGGGCCACCGGAGCTCACTCGGCGGGTACAGATCACACCGCGTCGTCAGATGGGTCAACTTCCGCGAGTAGAGCACACTCGAACGCCTCCGGCCGGTCGGCGACCACGGTGGCGCATGGATGGGCGGCCACCCCGGCGCGACCGCGCAGATGCACCGCCACGCCCGGCGAGCCCCCGTCGGCGACGGACCCGATGCCCCGGCACCAACGCCGCACCAATTGCGGGTCGAGACTTCGTGAACTGCTCGGCATCATCGAGAACCCCGATCGTCAGGTCGCGCACCGACCCTGTCACCCCAGGAGGATCGGTGACCGGCGCTGCGTCGGCGAAACTCGTTGGGTGTCATGCCATACTCGGCACGGAATCGGTTACGCAACGTGGCCGCCGAGGTGAATCCACACGCCAGTGCGATCGAGTCCAGGCCGGCATTCTCGCGGTGGATCAGCAGTTCCCGGGCCCGTTCGAGCCGGCGCGTCGCGATCATCGTGGCAGGTGTGACGTCGGTATCGCGGAAATACCGGTACAGGTGGCGCCGACTCATGTGCAGTATCCGCGCGATCGACTCGGCCGTGAACTCCGGATCCCGGAAGTGGTGGTCGATGAGGGATCGCGTGGCCTCGCGGACGTATCCGGGATCGTTGAGGGCCCGGTCATGTGCGCGATCGGGCTGCCCCTGGGTGAGAATCGCCCGAACCAGGTCGATGGCGGCGAGTTCGGTGTCGGGATCGACGTCGGCGCCCCGGGCGGCCACGTCCAGGGCGAAGTTGCGGATGAAGGCCGAGGCCGCGCGGGCCAGCGGGGTCGACGCGCACACAGGTGTGATCCGGCGATCGGCGAACTCGCTGCCCAACAACTCGTTCGGGATCCAGATACCCGCGAGATCGGCCACCTCCCGCGATGTCTGTTGGAACGGCACGTTGTTGTCGAAGACCACCAAACACGCGGGCGCCCGGTAGGAATACGTGTGGCCACCCTGGGTGAACACGCCATCGCCCGGCATCGACTGGGTGCCGACCACAACATGTCGCGACGGATGCTCCTCGATGATCGACGGTGTCCGCGACATCGTGCACGGCGTCCGGATCAGGGCGTACACGAGCATCTCCGTCAACGGCCGCCAGAAGGCGATCTCATCGAACGCATCCGGCTCATCGGTGGTGATCGCAAGTGCCGGAATGTAATTGGCCAGTCCCTGCCGGCCACTGCGGCGGATGTATCGAGTCGGATTGGCCCCCAACGGATCGTCGGCACCGATTCGCGCCAACCACGAGCGCACGAGTTCGGGAGGTAAGCCCCTGCCCACGGTGTCACGCTCCATCACGATTCACCGACCCGCGCTGCGCCACTGCGGCAGCACGATCAACGACGAGACGAAGAAGCACACCGCGCCGATGAAGGTGCAGGTGTTGGCGAGCATGTTGTCGACGGAGGCACCGTCGGGCATGACGTACGCGCCGACCGCGGACACACCGAAGGCGATACATCCGAGCAGGTTGATCAGTCCGGACCACCATCCGGCATCCGTGGGATTCCAGCGGCGGTGCCCATGGAAATAGTCCACCAGCACAAAGATTCCGCTGATCAGGAAGGCGACGGAGCCGCCCGCATCCGGCTTCCAGACGAGATGGTCATCCGCCGACGTCGTGTGCGCGGTGAGCGCCGCGGTGGTGCTGACGTTGAAGAGCAGTGTCCCGAAGAACTGGGTGGAGGCCGCGAGCCATTGCGCACGGAGCATCTGGCCGGGCCGGTACTGCACCGGCACGGTGACCGCGCCGCTGGTGAGTAGTTGGATCAGGGCCGCACCGGTGAAGAACCACGCGCCGAGAAAGTAGCAGATGTTCGCGTTGGCGGCCCCCATCCAGATTCCCAGCCACGGTGCCGATCCCGCTGCGAACAGCGCGGATCCGATCATGAATCCGCAGCATTGCTTGGTCGGTGTCGGGATGAGCACGAGTCGCCGGAACGGCGAGATCGCCGGGGTTCCGGTCGTAGGGCCGGCCGCTGCTGAGGTCAATTCTCCAGTCCTGTCATCGATCCGATACCCGGGTGTCGCAAGGCCGGCCGGCAACCCGAGTGGGTTACCGACCGGCCACCTCGACGAGGAGGTCAGTGGTGGAAGTGCGAACCGGTGCCCTCGCGCGGCATCGGCGTCTCGAGAGCGTCGAGGAAGGCCACCTCGCTCTTGAGGTCGGCCAGCAGGGCCGAGGCCAGGTCATGACTCAGACCGGCGCGCACGACCACGCGCTGCAGAGTCCAGTCGGCGAGTCCGTCGGCCATCGGGTAGGCCGGCACCAGCCAGCCCTTGAGCCGCAGTCGATCCGACAGGTCATAGAGATTCCACTTGTCGGTGTATCCGTCTTTGAGCTTCCAGGCGAACACCGGGATGGTGTCACCACGACTCACCAATTCGAACGGTCCCACCTCGGCGATCCCCGCCGACAAGTAGGTCGCCACATCGATCGATCCCTGCTGGATCATCCGATAGCCGTCCCGACCGAGGCGCAGGAAGTTGTAGTACTGCAGGAGAACCTGCGCGCCGGGACGCGAGAAATTCAATGCCAGGGTGGGCATGTCGCCGCCGAGGTAACTGCAATGGAAGACCATGCTTTCCGGCAGTGCCTCGGTGTCCCGCCAGATGATCCAGCCCAGACCGGGATAGACCAGGCCGTATTTGTGGCCGGAGGTGTTGATCGACACGACCCGCGGCACGCGGAAGTCCCATTCGAGTTCGGGTTGGCAGAACGGGGCCACCATGGCACCGGACGCACCGTCGACGTGGATCTTGACGTCGAGGCCGGTCTTCTCCTGGATCTCGTCGAGCTTCTCGGAGATCTGCTTGACCGGCTCATAGAGACCGTTGTAGGTCACCCCGACGATGGCGACCACACCGATGGTGTTCTCGTCGACGTACTTCTCGAGTTCGTGGCCGTCGAAGACGAAGTGCTCCTCGGACACCGGCACCCACCGCGGCTCCACCTCGAAGTAGTTGAGGAACTTCTCCCAGCAGACCTGAACCGCGGTGGACAACACCAGGTTCGGCTTCTCGATCGACTTGCCCTCGGCCTTGCGGCGCGTCTGCCAATGCCGCTTGAGTGCCAGACCACCGAGCATCGCCGCCTCCGACGACCCGATCGTCGACGTCCCCATCGCCCGATCGACGTCGGGCACGTGCCACAGATCCGCGATGATCTTCCAGCACCGGTCCTCGATGGCCGCGGTCTGCGGGTACTCGTCCTTGTCGATCATGTTCTTGTCGTAGGTTTCCGAGTACAGCTTGCGCGCCTCGTCATCCATCCACGTCGAGACGAAAGTGGCCAGGTTGAGCCGCGCGTTCCCGTCGAGCATCGCCTCGTCATGGACGATCTGGTAGGCGGTCTCGGGCAGACTCATGCCGTCGGGGATGGTGAACTTGGGGTACTCGGTCGATTCACCCGGACGCACGAAGACCGGGTTGAGGATGAGCGATTCGGTGACGTTGGTGGTGGCGGGCGCATTGGTGTGCTTGACATCGGACATGTCGATGCTCCTTTTTTTGGAAGTATTGCGGCACTGAGCTTTTGGTATCAGTTGATGGTGAGGAGGTACTACTGTGCGCCCGCGAACCTCCTAGACTTCCACCGGCGGATAGAGCCGGTCCATGATGTACTGCCGGTTTCGGCGTGCGGCGAGGGTCGATATCGCGAGGAACACCGCGGTCAGGGCGATCACCACGGCCAGGGCGATCCAGAAGGTCTGCGTGACCCCGCCGACCGTCAGCTGTCTGAGCCCGTTGACCGTGTAGGTCATCGGGTCCACCCAGTGGATGTACTGGAAGGGTTTGGTGGTCGTGGGTACCGGATAGATCCCGCCCGCCGACGTCAGCATCACCATCAGGAACGCCAGGGTCACCACGCGCCCCACCGCCGTGTCGAAGACAGCATTGAACATCTGGATCATCGCCTGGAACATCGCGACCATCAGCAGCATGAAAGCATATGTCGCCCACGGATATGTCGTCCGCAACCCCACGGCGAACACGACCACGAGGTAGAGGATCGTCGCCTGCAGGACGCCGATGAAGAAGGCGGGCGCATACGACGCCAGCACCACCCGGAACGAGCTCAGACCCTGTGCGATCGGACGTGACTGCAAGGGCTTGAACAACATCCACACGATGATCGACCCGACGAACAGTGCGAGACCGAAGAAGAAGGGCGTGAACCCGGTTCCGAAGGTCTTCGCCTCGTTGAGGGTTACCTGCTTGAGCGCCACCGGATGCCCCAGAGTGTTGGCCAACGCCTTCTTCTGTTCGTCGGACCAATTCGGCACCGCCTTGACGCCCTCGTTGACGCCGGTCGCCAGCTTCTGGGTACCGGTGACGAGCTGCGTGGTTCCCCCGGCGAGCTGGTTGGCGCCGTCACTGAGCTGCACCAGACCCGAACTCAATTGGTTGGCACCCGAACTCAGTTCACCGGCCGCCGACCGCGCCGCTTCGATGTCACTGCGCAGTTGTCCACTCTGGAACAGGGTGAGCGCGGTCCGCAACGGGCTCTGCGGGTCGGACATCTGCCCGGCGAGCACATTGACGTCGGCTCGTACCTGGGTGAGTTGATTGTCGGCGTCCGGCCCCAAACCCTGTGTGCTGACGAAGTTCTGCACCGGTCCCAGCGCGGCGGCGAGTCCACGAATGTTCGGATCCGGGTTGGCACGCAGTGCGGCGGCGACCGAGCCGAGTGCCTGCGAGGCCGCCGATTGCGTCCCGGCGGCGGCGTTGAGTTGCGATGTCACCGTGGTCGTGTTCGTCGCAAGGCGATTGACCGTCGCCCCGAGTTCGGCGGGGCTGATCCCGCCGCCACCGTTGAGCGCATTCAACAACGGTGTGGTCGCCGAGTCGACGGCCGTGTTCAGGGTGTTGAGGCCGCCGGCGAGCTGCCCGGCACCGTCCTTGGCGGTCACCAGATTGGTGGCCAGCTCATGCGAGCCCGAATTCGCCTGCACCATACCGGTGTTGAGCTGATTCACCCCCGCTTGGACTTCTTTGAGCTTGGGCATCAGTGCGGACACCTCGTTGAGCACGACGTCGAAGGTCTGTTGCCCGACCTGCGCCCCGACCTGATTGACGACCTGTTCGGCAGCATCTTGGCCCATCACGGTGGCCAGATAGTTCGTCGCATCGTTGTAGGTGAAGATCAGTTGCGCCGACCGCGGATCCGGTCCGGTGGGCGAGGCGATTGCCTGACTGAAATCCTCGGGGAGCGTGATGGAAAAGTAGTATTTGCCGCTGTTCACCCCGTCGGCGGCTTCTTTCTCGGACACGACGTGCAGATCGAGTTGTTTGGAGTCCACCAACCCGCTGACCACCTGATCGCCGGCCTTGAGCGGCTTACCCGCCACGGTCGCGCCACCATCGGAGTTCACCAATGCCACCGGGACCTTGTTGACCGCGTCGAACGGATTCCAGAACGCCCACAGATAGAGAGCGCCATACATCAACGGCATCAGAATGATGACCAGCAGCGCCAGCCGCGGCATCCGGCCCCGGTAGTAACGCTTGAAGTCGCTGCCCGGCGAGATTGCGGCAAGCATGTCCTAGTTCCGATCTGCTGGTTCGAGCCCGACGAATTCGTTGTCGGTGAGGTGATGAACCTGAATCACGTCGCGCAACGGCAGATCTGGGAAACCGCCGTTGACGTCTGCGGTGATGATGGTCTGCGAACGGCCCAGGTCGACGAGACGTTGCATCAGCTTGTGGCTGCTGTCGACACGGTTGAGCCGATCCACGCCACCGACCACCAGAATCGGCGGACGCCGCGCGTTGGCGACGGCTATCCGGAACAGGGTTGCCGAGAATTCGGGCAGCTCCTCGACGAAGGCGTCGAGGGGCGGTATCGCGTGCGGCCCGAAGACGGGCCGACAGATGCGTTCGAGGTCATCGGTGGTCGACTGCGGTACCCACTTGTACCAGGGCGACATCCATCGGAGCGTCTCGGTGAGCACGTCACGCACCCGGATCGCCTGCTCGATGCCGTCGATCTCGTCGATGTCGGCTATCGCGGCCCGCGCGAAGAGGTATCTCGCGGCGTTGGTACGCCCGAAGGAGGTGAGCTTTCCCTTCGTCGGCCGCATCCGGCCGGCCAGCGTGAGCAGCAGCGCGGTCCGGCCGCGGCCACCGGACCCGACGAGCACGCTGACTCCGCCCGGCCGCACGGTCAAACTGGTCGGTCCGAAGACATGGCCCCATGAAGCACGTACTTCGATCGCATCGGCGACCAGGACGGGTTCCGTGGCGGCGTGCCGGTGCGCCGTGTCGGGGTCGGGCCGCGCGATCGGAGCGGTCACCTCCGCATCACCGAGGGGGTCCGGGTCTGTCACAGCGCGCTGCCTCTTTCTTGTATGGCGTGCGCGCGAGGCGTCGATCGCCCGCACACCGATCCAAAAATTGACCACCAGTGGCAAACTGATCGAATTGTTTGCAGGGCAAAAAATACCGATCACCGTTCACCGCAATCACCGCCGGACACGAAACAATTTTGTGCCACGACTCGCGCACAGTCTAAGCCGTCGGCCGCTTTTCTTCAGCCGAAACGGACACGCCGCCTGCGCGGTCACCGAGCCCATTCCGAGCGATGTGAAGGACATGAGCCGGACAGTTCGCCACATCGCGTCGACGCGCCAATGCCCAGGTCAGCCGGGCATCGGCGCCAGGTTATGAACGAGAACGGCGACCACATGCCGGTCGGGCACGGGTCACACGCCCCTGACTCGGGGGCGGCTGTCGTCTCACCAATGGACACGATAAAGCGGATTTCGGCGAGAACTCAGAGCGGGCACCGATGGAATATGGCACGAATTGAGCGGATACGACGTCACGATTCTGTGTCCGGTTCGCCCCGGTTGCGTCGGTTGCCGTGCAAAGTCAATGCAACGGAGCGATGCCGATGATTCAGTCGCGCGATTTCTCGGCGACGACACCGCCACCATCATCGAAGCCGGCATCGCCATCGGCGGCCCCAGAAGTCGCCTCGGCGTCGGCTGCCGTCTTGTGCTCTGCCGCCCCGTCACCAGAGGCGTAGGACTCAGCGAAGGAGACGCGTGGGGTGGTGGCCGCGTGCACTGCGGCGTATCCGACGAAGAACAGCACGGACAGCCCGAACACCACGGCACAGAACACCGCGAGCCAGTGCACGATCGCCGGCAAGGTGCCGTCTCCGCGGGTGGCCAGGGCACCGGCCGCAGCCAGTACCGCCCCCAGTAGTGACCACACCGCGCTGCGCACCCGAGGCGACACCGTCGACACGAAGAACAGCCGCTGATAGATCGAGGTCTCGTATTCGTCGACCGCGGCCAACCGGACGGGGTCGTCGCCGGCCAGGGTCCGCAGCTCGTTCGCGAGTGACGTCCCACGGTGCAACCGCTCGGTTTCGCGCTCGCGATAGCGGACGAAGGCAACGCCCGCGGCGACTGCGGCCAGAAGGCCGATTCCCACCATGAGTCCCCAGTTAGCCACGCCCACACGCTACCGCCGCGCCTCGCGGCGACGTGCGTCAGGTCACAGACGCCGACGGACCCCGCCGGTGCGGCGGGGTCCGTCGGGTCGGATACTGCGGTCAGGCCTCCTGCGCCTGCCACATCCAGTGCAGTTGCTCGAGTTTCGACGCGAAGGCGATCAGCAGGTCCTGGGTCACCGGATCGGCTTCCTCGGTCGCGTCGATGCGCTTGCGCAGGCCGGCGATGACGGCCTTGAGGTTCGCGACGATCGCGGCGACGACGTCGGAGTCCTTGGTCCAGCCCTCGTCGAAGCCCTTGGTGCCCGCGGACTTGGCGACCGTCTCGGCGCGCCCGTCCGGGCTGACCCCGATGGAGGTGGCACGCTCGGCGGCCGAATCGGTGAACTCGCGTGCGACGGCAACCAGTTCGTCGAGTGCCAGATGCACCGACCGGAACTGCTTGCCGACCACGTTCCAGTGCGCCTGCTTGGCGATCAGCGTCAGGTCGATCAGATCGACAAGGGTTTCCTGCAATGCCGTACCGGTGACCTGTTTGTTCTCGTCGCTGAGAGTGCTGGTGATCGGGGTCGTGGGTGCCATGGTGTGACTCCTTTTCTCCGGATTCGTGATGGGGTACGTGCGCCGCTCAGACGCGGACCGTGAGGTTGTGGTCGATGTTGCCCTTGGTGGCCTTCGAGTACGGGCAGAAGGCGTGTGCGCCTTCGGTCAGTTCCTTGGCCTTCGCCTCGTCGACACCGGGAAGGTAGGCCTCGATGTCCACGACGAGGCCGAAGCCCCCGTCCGCGGAATCTTTGCCGATCCCGACGGTCACGGTCACCGTCGACTCGTCGGGGACCGGTGACCCGGCCTGCTTGGATGTCGCGCGCAACGCGCCGAGGAAGCAGGCGGCGTAGCCCGCGGAGAACAGTTCCTCCGGGTTGCTGCCCTCACCGCTGCCGCCCATTTCCTTCGGCGGCCGCAAGTCGAGGTCGATCCGGCCGCTGGCCGACACCACCTCGCCGTCACGACCACCGCCACTGGACTTCGACGAAATGCGGTATGCGGGTTCGATTGCCATCTTCGCTCCTTATGTCGGCCACCGGATTCGGCGACCTGGACTAGATCGGTTGTGCTGTCGAACTTCCCGGCACCGTCTCACGGCACAGCGAGCAGAGGCCCCAGAACATGAGTTCGGCCTCCTCCACCAGATAGCCGTGGTCGTGATCGAGCTCCAGGCACGGACTCGCACCGACGACGCAGTCGACGTCGGTGATGCGTCCGCAGTGGCGACACACCAGGTGGTGATGATTGTCGCCGGTCCGGGTTTCATAGCGCACGGGCGAGCCTGCGGGCTCGATCCGGCGCAGCAGACCCCGCTCGGTGCACGTGCGCAGGGCGTCGTACACGGTCTGCGTCGAGACGCCACCGAGATGCTCGCGCACCTGTGTGGCGACGAAGTCCGCCGTGGAATGGGGACTGCGGTGCACGATCTCCAGCACCGCGACCCGCGGCGCCGTCACACGCATACCCGCCGACCGCAGCTGCCGATGCAACTCGGCGGCGGTGAGATCACGGGTGTGGTGCACGGCTTCACCCTATATCCCTTTCTGGAGTGAGTCCAGTTTTTGGAGTGGGTCCAGACAACTGGCGGTGGCTTGCTTTTCTGGTTGCCCGGTCCGCTCGAATGGCAAACCTTGCCGACCGGTCGTATCGTGTTCGACACGAGATCGTGTGTAGCAGCCGGCAAGAGCCGGTTGCTCGCGTCCGCGGTTCGCGCCTCTCTCCAGCGTCCCGCGTCGAAAAGCGCACGCGACTCATCACCACGAGAGAGCACGCCATGAACACCACCGCGCCGACGAACACCACACCGACGAACACCACACCGACGAACACCACCGCGGCGACAGCCGAGACCGCAACCACCCCCATGGCCGAGTTGGCCCGGGAATCCCGGATGGGCGGTGCGGGCACCGAGACCACCGACCGCGAGATCCGTGCCATCTCGCTGGCCGACTTTTCCGCCCGCCGCGCCGAGATCACCGACCAACTCTGGTCGGCGGCAACCGATATCGGCTTCTTTCAGGTCATCGACCATGGCATCGACATGGCCGAGGTGAATCACGCCTTTGCCATGTCCGAGCGCTTCTTCGCATTGCCGCGCGAGATCAAGGAGCGGTATCCCCTCAAGAATGGCCGCAACGCCGGGTACGAGTTCACCAGCCAGGTCCGTCCGTCGGTCGGCACGCCGGATCGCAAGGAGTCCTACCAGTTCACGCGCCCGCGCATGGAAGGTCTGTGGCCCGCCGATGACGAACTCGCCGGATTCCGCGCGACCCTCGAGGATTTCGAGCACAAGTGCCGGCTGCTCGCCATGGACATCCTCGGCTGCTTCGCCGACAAGCTGGGCCGCGACCCCGACTTCTTCACCCGCGCACACGATCCCGCGTCGGCCGACTACCAGAGCACCCTTCGGCTGTTGCACTATTACCCGTTTCCCGACGAGCTGCTCGAGGACCCGAACGTCTGGCGTGCCGGCGCGCACACCGACTTCGACGTGCTCACCCTGTTGTTCCAGCGGACCGGCCAACGCGGACTACAGGTGCTTCCCGGGGCGGAAACCGGCGGCGAGGCATGGACTCCCGTCGAGCCCTCCGACGAGGCGATCACCTGCAACATCGGCGACATGTTGATGCGCTGGTCCGACGACGTCCTCGCGTCGAACTTCCACCGGGTGCGCCCACCGCGGCGCGGCGAGGACCTCGGGTCGCGCTACACCATCGCCTACTTCGCGCAGGCCGACACCGACGTGCTCATCGAGAGCGCGGGCGGGACCTACCCGCCGATCACCGCGGGCGACTATATCGCCCAACGGATTTCGGCAAATTTTGATGACGCGAAGGTTCGCCGATAACCATCGGGTGCCGGCGCTCAGCGGGCTCGCATCATCTTGCTCGGGCGCATCCGGGTCGACTCCGGCAGCCACCGGTCGACGGCGCGGCGCAGGGTCATCACCGCGGCGACGAGTAGCAGTCCGAACTGAATCCAGCCGAGGACCACCGTCCCCGACCACAGGCTCGGGTATCGGAAGAACAGATCCAGCCCGACCGGGATGCACATCAGGTTCAACACGACCAGTGCCAGGAAGAAGTTCCGGCAGTTGCGGCTGTGGTGGTTGGCCGCCGCGATCAGGAAGAGGTACTCCCCGATCAGGAACAGCACGGTGATCACCAGCCCGGCCACCGGCAGCACCGACGCGAACGTGTCGATCTGTGAGGTGCTCGGCTGACCTTTCGGCGTGGTGACCGTGTCGGCCAGCATGCGATCGCGCAGCAGGTCGCCGATGGTGCCGAGGTTGATCGCCCCGTAGACGACGCACGCCAGCCCGGCCGCGGCCGCGGCCCAGAACGTGACACGCGCGTGCAGCGCCAGCACGGGCGGCGGGGGTCCGGCCGCACCGGCCGGCTTCGGATACAGGTTGGCCCGGTCCCGGTCGGCGGAGGTCCGCTGCAGTTCCGCGAGGTCTTCCGCGTCGAGCTCGGCCTGCGACGGCGTGCGGTCGGGCTCCTCGGGAGTGGAATCGGTCATGATCGCATTGTGACACCCATCGCAACGGGCAGACCACGTGCCCGGCGCTCGGCATCGTTCGGCGAACGCGCGTCAGCGTCCGATCTTGAGCATCTGCCCCACTGTCGCCTGCCACAGCGAACCGTCGGCGGCGATGGTGCCCGTCAGTTCGAGGGGCTCGTCGACGGGGGCGGTACCGACCTGACGCGTCACCACGCGCCGGCCGGTGGCGAAGTCGGTCGCGACGTAGTCGACCGGCCCCGTCTGCTGGATCGCACCGGGTACATAGGGCCCGTAGCCCAGCCCGTGGATGAGACCGTCGGCACGCGAGAGCTTCGGCAGCGACGCCAGCCGGTCGCCGTTCTCCCAGACCCGGTGGCATCCCTGCGTCGATACGTCGATGCGGGTCGAGCCGCCGACGAAGCCCGCGGTCGCCGGAATCGAGGGGCCGGTCACCGCCATCGGCGGATATTGGTAGCCGTATGTGCTGGGGATGACCAACGAGTCGCCCCACACGATCGGTGAGTTCTCGGTGCCCGGCCCGGACGCGGCGAACGCCGGCATCCGACAGATGAGGCGGCCCGAGTCGGCGGCCCGCACGATCAGCGCCGGCCGGTCGGCTTCGTTGTCGACGATGGCCACCCAGCCGTCGCCGCCGGGGCCGAAATAGGTTGGGGTCGTTCCCGATCCCCACGTCAGCTGGCCGGGTTTGCGGGCCGGCCCACGATCATAGGGCTGCCGCCACACCGGGTGCGGAGCCCCACCCGGATCGGCCCACATCTCATACAGCGCGTGTGTCGTGAGGACCGAGACGCCATTGCGTCGGACGCTGAGCCCGTTGCCGAGTTCCTCGCCGGCCGGCAGGTGCACGGTGCGCACCTGCCGGGCGGCGTCGACCGTGCCGATCACGCCGTGTGTGGTCGCAAACCAGATGCGGCCCAGACGGTCCGGCGCGAGACCGGTGACCGCGTCGCCGGCCGGGATGGATCGCGACAGATCGATCCGGTCGTCGACGAACACTCGCCAGCCGGCGGCCGTACGCCGATGGGCGACAAAGAGAATCGCATTCGATCCGTCGGCGACGACGACCCGGTCCCGGCCGTCGAGATACCCGTAGACACCGCCGAGGAGCCCGCCCTTGCGGAGTTCGACGTCGGCCAGCGGTGCGGCGGTCGCCGGATCGAAGAGCACCACCGACGGCACCGCGTAGCCACCGGCTGACGGGCCCCCGAGGTAGCGGGTACACAACGAGACCGGCATGGCGTCACCGCCGACGAAGGTCGCCGCACACGCGCCGCCGGGCGACGAGGACGCGAGCAGCCGCGCACCGCGCCCGGGACCGGGATTGCCCGTCGAGTCGGTGGAGGCGAGATCGCCGTGCATCAGCGACGTCCCGGCCGGGCCGAGGATCGGCGGACCCGGGTCGGGCGGCGGTGCGGCCGCGGCGCGCCCCGCACCGAGAACCATGGTCGCGACCAACACGGCGATCAGCGACACCGTGCGCACCGAGATGACGCGCACCGCCCGTGTCCGCTGTGTCGGTCGCATCGTCACCGATTGAGTTGGGTGAGTAGGAAATTCGTGGCGGGCAACAGTGTGGTGACCATGGGCAGCGCGTGATTGACGACCAGTCCCGGGAAGATCGGCGGGATCGTGTTGGTCACCAACGCGACGTCGGCGCCCTGTGCTCGCCAGTCGCGATAGAGCTGATCGACCTGGCCGTACGGGATGACGTCGTCGTTGATGCCGCCCTCGAGCAGTACCGGCGCGTTGGGCTTGAGCCGGCCGATGCGCTGCTCGTCGATGACCTGCTTGGCATCCGGGTAACGCGCGACGATCGCCGACAACGGCTCACCCGTGCGCGTCCAGGCACTGGTGTGCTGGAAGCCGAAGGTCAGGCCGGTGTCGCCGATGCACTGCGTCGAGAGCCGGCGCAGCGCGGCGCGGCCGTTCGGGTTGGTCTCGCGGTCGACGATGGTCTTGAGCTTCGGATAACGCGCCTCGAGTCCGTTGATCGCATAACCGATGCCGCCGGCGATGAAGCTGCCGTCGATCTTGTCGATCACCTTCGACAGGTCGGCCGGCGGTGCTCCGGCGTAGGTGGCCCGCACGTTGAGGTGCGGCGCATAGGTCGAGGCCAGCTCGGCAGCCGAGGCGGCGGCCCCGCCGCCCTGCGAGTAACCGGAGAACGCGACCGGCGCATCGGCCGGGGCGCCCGCAACCGTCAGCGCGGCACGTGCGGCGTCGAGCATGGCGTGACCGGACTCGGCCCGGTTCACGTAGGTGTGGATGCCGGGTGTGCCCATGCCGATGTAGTCGGTGATCGCCACCCGGACACCGTTGATGAGCAGCAAATACATGTCCGGGGCGGTGTAGTTCACCGCGATGCTCGGCTTCGCCGGGTCGATCGCCAGCGGGAAGTTCATCAGCTTCGACCCGGCGCACTGATCGCCCTGCCCGACGGTGCCCGGTCCGAGGACGACGGTCGGGCGTGGTCCCTTGCCCCGCCAGGGCGCGGTGGGTTCGACGACGGTGCCGGTGACCGGCGCCGGCGAACCGTCCTGGTAGGTCGAGGTGTACATGATCCGCTTGGCGGTGCCCGGCCATTGGTTCGGGATGCCCGGGACCTGCAGCAGCAGCGGCGACGGCTCGCTGCGGATGATCGAACCCGGCGCGCTCGCGAAGTGCGCCGGTGGTGTGTAGAAGTCGGCGGCCTGTGCCGACGGCGCCGTCAGGCCCAGGCCGGTACCGGCCAACGCGCCCACGGTCACGGTTACTGAAATGAATCCCCAAATTCGTCTCATGGTTTCGTAAGCTACCTCACAGACGAGTCATGGCATGGCCCAGGGCTCATGACCGGTCGGTGTTCTCGCCGGTGGACTTCGCGACGAACTCGTCGACGATGGCGTCGACACTCTGATCGACGTCGATGATCATTCCGCGTTCATCAGAACCAAGGGGCTCGAGTGCCTCGAACTGCGATCGCAGCAGCGACGCAGGCATGAAGTGACCCGGCCGCGATGCCTGCCGCCGGGCGATCACCTCGAATGGCCCGTCGAGATGGAGGAACAGTGCGCCGGGGGCGGCCCGGCGCAGCCGGTCGCGGTAGGCCCGTTTGAGCGCCGAGCAACTCATCACCCCGCCTGCGGGATGCGCGGCGAGCCACGCCCCGAGGTCGTCGAGCCACGGCATGCGATCAGCGTCGGTCAACGGATGCCCGGCAGCCATCTTCTCGATGTTCGCGCGGGAATGGAGGTCGTCGGCGTCGACGAAAGGTACTCGCAGCCGCTGCGCCAATGCCCTTCCCACCGTGGACTTCCCGGAACCCGAGACCCCCATCACCACGATCGGCACGCCCACCGCAATCCCTCCCCTCGCCGGTGTCGGCTCCACACTCATCACAGGTCGGCACCCGGTGACACCTGCGCGATCCGGGCGATATAGAACGGCTCGAACCGGTCGTGGGTGACCCAGCCGGCGATGAGTTTCTCCGGCACCGTGATTCCGGCGAAGGCGCGCTCGCCGGAGAACGTGGCGCGGAAGGGCACGAGACGTCCGGGACGATTCTTGTCCGCACGCCAGCGCAAGGCCTCGACGCGGCCCGGACGCCCGAGGGCGTCGATACTCACCGTGACCGGCTCGGCGTCCCCGACCTCGGGACGACGAAATCGGATAGCGTTCTCCGACAATACTTCCCACCGCACCCCGGTATGCGGGAGCAACGTGGCCGGCACCATCGTCGATTCCATGACGGCGCGCGTGGCCGCCGACCTGGTGGCGTCCGGACCGGTATCGGCAAAGAGCTGCCGACCCAGGAGCCGGCCACTCGTCCCGCCCGTACCGCCGCGATAGAAGTCGGTGACCTCCAAGGGCCGCAATCGGTTCGAGGGCACCCGCGCCCGCCACGTGAACGAGGCGCCGTCGAGAACCTGCCGCGCGGCAAACCGGAGCCGCGCGCGGACCCGAATCGATCCGGTCATGGTCAGCGTCCACGACGCCGAGAGCTGCGCCCCCGGCGCCACCACATGTGCGAGGTAGCGCCGTACCGGCTCCTCGACCCCGTCGAGCATTGCGAGTTCGAAGGCGGCGGCCATGGCCGTCAGTTTAGAACAGGCGCCTCAGGCGAAGCGGACGTTCATCGTGGCAAGCCCGAAGATCTTGCGCCCGGCGGACTTGGCGACGATGATCACGACGCCGGTCCGGGTCTCGGGATCGAGCGACTTGATCCGGCCACTGAACTCGATGTCGCCGCCCTGCGCCGACACCACCGCAACCTGCGACAACCGCACCGAATAGCGAGTGACCGCACCCGGATCGCCCGACCACGCGGAGACGAAACCGGCGCCGAGCCCCATGGTCAGCATGCCGTGCGCGATCACGTCGGGCAGCCCCGCCAGCTTGGCGATCGACTCGTCCCAGTGGATCGGGTTGCTGTCGCCGGACACCCCGGCATAGTTGACCAGGTCGCCACGGGAGAGGCGCGCGTGCCGGGTCGGCAGTTCCTCACCGACCGAGAGGTCGTCGAAGTTCAGCGATCCCGGTGTGCGTGCGATCGTCCCGGTCGAGATCCGCGGCTCGCCGTCCGGGCGCACCGTCTTGTGGTATTCGGTGTCCGCCTCATGCGCGGCGGTCAGGTTCACGTCGTGCACGAGGATGCTGCGCACGGCCGTCGCGATGGACGGGTCCACCTCTTCGGCGGTCACCCCGACGACCGTGGTGTGCATGGTGTGCACGACCTCGCCGCTCGTATCGGTGAAGGTGTTGGTGACCGTGACGAGGTCGCGGCCGGCGACCCGCCGGACCGACGAGAGCTCGACATCGGTGCGCAGTTCGTCGCCGGCGACGATGGGTCGATGCTGTTCGAAGACCTGCTCGGTCTGCACGTAGGTCTCGTAACCGACGACAACGGACTCGAAGAGCTCCTGGTTGGCGACCATCGCCGGGATGGAGGTGAACGTCAACGGTGCCACCAGCCCCGAATAACCCAGCGCCGCAGCCGCATTCACGTCGCGATGTGCGGGCTGGTAGTCCTGCACCGCGCGCGCATATTCGCGTACCTTCTCGCGTCCGACGAGATAGGGCGCATCGAGTCGGTAGTAGTGCCCCACCCGAGAATCGAGCGACGGAGCACCGCCGGGCCCGGTCGGCGTGGCATCCGGTGTCACGGAATCGGTTGCGGTTGCCGGGGAGTCGGTTGTCATCGTCACATCACCAATCAGGGGGTTGTACGGGTATCGCTGGACTATGAGCTCACCGAACGAGCAGTTCGGCGATCTGAATCGTGTTGAGCGCCGCGCCTTTACGGAGGTTGTCACCGGAGACGAACAGCGCCAGACCGCGACCTTCCGGAACGCCCTGGTCCTGGCGGATACGACCGACAAGTGAATTGTCCTTGCCCGCTGCAGCCAGCGGGGTCGGCACGTCGACGACCTCCACTCCGATGGCACGAGAAAGGATTTCGTAAGCCTGCTGCGGCGAGATCGGCCGCTCGAACTCGGCGTTGATCGACAGCGAGTGCCCGGTGAACACCGGCACCCGTACGCAGGTACCGCTCACCAGCAGCTCGGGTAACCCGAGGATCTTGCGGGATTCGTTGCGCAGCTTCTGGTCCTCGTCGGTTTCACCCGAACCGTCGTCGACGATCGCACCGGCCAGCGGCAGCACGTCGAAGGCGATGGGCGCCACGTACTGCTTCGGGGCCGGAAAGTTCACCGACGAGCCGTCGTAGACCAACTTCTCGACATCATCGATGACCGCGCGGGACTGCGTGGCCAACTCGTCGACGCCGGCCAGACCACTGCCCGACACCGCCTGATACGACGAGACGATCAGACGCTGCAGGCCGGCCGCGTCGTGCAACGGCTTGAGCACGGGCATCGCGGCCATCGTGGTGCAGTTGGGATTGGCGATGATGCCCTTGGGCGGGTTGCCCGCAAGTTCACCGTTGACTTCCGAAACCACCAGCGGCACATCGGGGTCTTTGCGCCACGCGGAGCTGTTGTCGATCACCGTCACCCCGGCGGCGGCAAAGCGCGGCGCCTGCTCGCGTGACATGGTCGCCCCGGCCGAGAACAGTGCGACGTCGAGCCCGGCTGGGTCTGCGGTCGCGGCGTCCTCGACGACGATCTCCCCGTCACCCCACGGCAGCTTCTTGCCCGCCGATCGTGACGAGGCGAAGAACCGCACCGAATCGGCGGGGAACTTACGCTGCGCCAACAGGTTTCGCATGACACCGCCGACCTGCCCGGTGGCGCCGACCACTCCGATGTTCAGTCCCATGTCAGCGCCCCGTCCCCGCGTAGACGACGGCTTCCTCGTCGCCGCCGAGGTCGAAGGCCTGATGCAGCGCGCGTACCGCGTCGTCGAGTTCGGTGTCGCGGCACAGCACCGAGATCCGGATCTCCGAGGTGGAGATGAGTTCGATGTTGACGCCGGCGTTGCTCAGCGCCTCACAGAAGGTGGCGGTGACACCGGGATGACTCTTCATACCCGCGCCTACCAGTGACACCTTGCCGATGTGATCGTCGTAGAGCACCTCGGCGAACCCGATCTCCGGCCGCAGCTTGGAGAGCTTCTCCACCCCGAGCGGACCGAGTTCACGCGGCAGGGTGAAGGTGATGTCGGTCTTGCCTGTGTCGACCTTCGAGACGTTCTGCAGCACCATATCGATGTTGATCTCGGCGTCGGCGACCGCGCGGAACACCTTGGCGGCGTAGCCCGGTCGGTCCTCGAGTCCGACGACGGTGATCTTGGCCTCGCTGCGATCGTGTGCGACGCCGGTGAGAATCGCTTCTTCCACGGGAATGTCCTCCATCGAACCGGCGACCATGGTGCCGGGTTTGGTCGAGTACGACGAGCGCACGTGAACGGGAACGTTGTAACGGCGGGCGTATTCCACGCACCGCAGCATCAGCACCTTGGCGCCGCACGCGGCCATCTCCAGCATCTCCTCGAAGGAGACCGTCTGCAGCCGGCGCGCGTCGGCCACGATCCGCGGGTCGGCGGTGTAGACGCCGTCGACGTCGGTGTAGATCTCGCAGACGTCGGCGTGCAGCGCCGCGGCAAGGGCGACGGCAGTGGTGTCCGAGCCGCCCCGACCCAGCGTGGTGATGTCCTTGGTGTCCTGCGAGACCCCCTGGAAGCCGGCGACGAGGACGATCTTGCCGTCGTCGAGCGCCGCACGGACCCGACCGGGGGTCACGTCGATGATCTTGGCCGAGCCGTGGCTGCTGGTGGTGATCACACCGGCCTGCGAGCCGGTGAACGACTGCGCCTGCGCGCCCAGCGAGCTGATGGCCATCGCGACCAGGGCGTTGGAGATGCGCTCACCCGAGGTGAGCAGCATGTCCATCTCGCGCGCCGGTGGCGCCGGATTCACCTGTTGGGCGAGGTCGAGCAGCTCGTCGGTGGTGTCTCCCATCGCCGACACGACGACGACGACGTCGTTGCCCTGCTTCTTGGTCTCGACGATGCGCTCGGCGACACGACGGATACGCTCGGCCGTGCCGACCGAGGATCCGCCATACTTCTGCACCACGAGTGCCACGTCGGTTTCCTCCTGCAAAGGTCGGCGATTGCGGGTGTTTGCCGCAACAACCTTACCGACGACGCTTCGCGGCGCCCGTCGACACCCATTCCACAGGTCGCTGACCTACCATCCTTGGCGTGTCCACCACGCGTGCGCCCGATCGCGCCGAGCAGATCAGCGGCACCGGTGAATCGTCGCAGGAGCCGGCTCGTCGGAGCTTGGTGGCACCCGACTGGCGGTCGTGGCTCGCACCCGTCGGCATCTTCCTGCTGATCCGGGCCATCGGTATCGCACTGCTCGCCCGATTCGACGTCGTGCGCGGGATGGCGCTGCGGGATTCGCTGTCGGCCTGGGACGGCAAGTGGATGCTCGCGATCGCCGAATACGGCTACGGTGGCGTGCCCGAATCCCTCACCGACGCCCGGGGCATCCACACCGGCGACACCGCCTACGCGTTTTTCCCTGGTTACCCCTACGCCGTCGGGGCCATCGCCCACCTGCCGTTCATCTCGCCGTTCGGCGCGGCGATCCTGCTGAACGTGCTGCTCGGATGTGTCGCCGCGGTCGGCACCGCACGTCTGGGCGCGCTGTGCGTGCGCCACATGACGCGGCGATCACCACTGCTGGCCGGTGACCCCGAACGGCCCGTCGACCCGCGCCGCACCGGGCTCTACCTGGTGGCGCTCTTCGCGGCGACCCCGATGTCGGTGGTCCTGACCATGGCCTACACCGAGACCCTGTTCTGCGCCCTGAGTATCTGGGCGCTGATCGGCGTGCTCGAGAAACGCTGGCTGCTCGCGGGGGTGTGTGCCTGCCTGGTCGGTACCGTGCGTCCGACCGCGATCGTCGTGATCGGGGTGGTCATGCTCGCCGCGCTCATCGATCTCTTCGGTTCCGGGTCCTCGCCGTGGTCGGGCCGGCGCGCGGTGCGCGCGTGGGCGGCGGTCGTGCTGAGCCCGCTCGGTTTTCTCGGCTATCTCGCGGTCGTGTGGGCGCACACGGGCTCGCCCACCGGCTGGTTCACCATCCAGACGCAGGGCTGGGACACCCGATTCGACTGGGGGGTGGCCGCATTCGACTTCGTCAACGACCAACTCCTCAACTCCGAGGAGATGGCGCCGGTGGCGACGTCATGGATCATCGTCATCACCTTGGTGGTCGTGTGCGTGGCGATCTGGGCACGACTGCCGTGGCCGGTACTGACCTATGGAGTCCTCGTCACCGCGTCGATCGTGCTCTCCAGCGGCCTGATGATGAGCCGGCCGCGTCTGCTGCTGCCCGCGTTCGTCCTGCTCGTCCCCCTGGCGATCGCACTCGCTCGCGCCCGCACGGCCGGCGGGATCATCCTGATGGTGCCGATCATCGTCGGCAGTGCGTGGTTCGGGGCCCACATGCTGACGGTGTACCCACACGCGATGTAGCCGTCCCGGCACCTGCTCGGGCTCGGGCTCGGGCTCGGGTACCCGATCACCCGCGCGGGCGCAGCCCGTCGAGAATCAGCCCGACCATGCGACGCCGCGTCTCTGCCGTGTCCTGGGCGACACACGTCATCGACAGGCCGCCGACGAGTCGGGAGAGGTCGGCGGGTTCGATGTCGCCGCGGAAGACACCGTCCCGCTGGCCGGCGAGGAGAATTGCGGTCATGAGATCGCGGGACTGATCGCGCGCCTCGGCGAAGACGGGCGCCTCGTCGCCGACGGCGGCCAGGATCGCCTCCTTCATCCCGCGCTTGGTGCTCGCGGTGGCCATGTAGGCCTCGAACACCCCGGTCAGCGCGGCATCGGCGGGCCCGGACTCCAGCGCGTGCCACCCGTCGGTGATGATCTGGTCGGAATAGTTCCGGAAGGTCGCCTCGACGAGCGCGGCGCGGTTCGGGAAATGCCGGTACAGCGTGCCGATGCCCACACCCGCCTCGGCCGCCACCTTGTCGAGCGCGACCTCCACGCCGTCGGCGTGGAACAGTTCCGCGGCCGCGACGACGAGCTTGTCGTAGTTGCGGGCCGCGTCCGCCCGGACCGGTCGACGCGAGAGCCGCTTCCGCCCGGCGGTGCCGTCGGCGGACACGTCACCGGGAGCCGGTGCGTCGGGACCCGGTGCGTCGGGACCCGGTGCGTCGGGAACAGCCACTGTTCTTCCATTTCTCTTCGGTTCGGCGCGTGCTCCGCGAGTGCGGCGCAGGCCCGAAATCGCGCCACGGATCAGATCGCGCCACCAACCACTGTTGCCAACCGGAGGATTCCTCCGTATATTAATCGGAGGAAGCTTCCGTTTCAGCGCCGAGTGTACTCCCAACCGATGTGGAGTCCACCGTTTCGCTCACCCTGCCAACCTCGGAAAAGAGTGGCTCATGTCCGTTTCGACATCCCCGACGCGTGACCGGACCGACGGCCCGTCACTGCGCACACGAGCACGATCACGACTCGACCGATCACGGATCAACACCGACGTCCTGGTACTCATCGCCGTCCTCGGATGCCAGCTGATGGTGGTGGTCGATGCCACCATCGTCAACGTCGCGTTACCGGATATCCAACGCTCACTGGACTTTTCGACGTCGAGTCTGTCGTGGGTACTCAACGCGTACACCCTGGCCTTCGGTGGCCTCCTGCTGCTGGGCGCGCGTCTTGGCGACATCCTGGGACGTCGCAGCACCTTCCTCGGCGGTCTGGGTCTGTTCGTCGCGGCGTCGGCCATCGGTGGATTGGCCACCGATTCGACGATGCTGCTGGTCGCGCGAACCCTGCAAGGTGTCGGCGCGGCCGTCGCGGCCCCGGCCGCGCTCGCCCTGCTGATGACGCGGTTCTCCGAGGGCAGGCAGCGCACCCGGGCGCTGGCCCTGTTCACCGCGGTGTCCATCGGCGGGTTCTCGCTGGGCCTGGTCTCCGGTGGCGCACTCGTGCAATGGCTGGACTGGCGGTGGGTGTTCTTCGTCAATCTGCCCATCGGGATCGTCGTCGCGGTGGCCGGCGCATTGTCGCTGCCCCGCACCGACCGTGAGCGTGGTTCCTTCGACTTCCCCGGGGCACTGTTGTCGACGGCCGGAGTCGGCGCAATCGTCTACGGTCTGGTCAGCGCGGCCGAACACGGCTGGTCGGGCACCATGGCCATCACCTCCCTGGTCCTCGGCGCGCTTCTGATCGTCGGCTTCGTATACGCCGAACGCAATGCGGCGCAACCCATCACACCACTACGTCTGTTCGCATCACTGCCCCGCAGTGCCGCCTTCGCCGGCCGGCTGGTGATGGTCGCGGGATTCATGGGCATGATGTTCTTCCTCACCCAGTACATGCAGGAGGTGCTGCACTACGGTCCGCTGGAGACCGGACTGGCATACCTGCCGATGACCGTCGCGACTTTCGGTGCCTCCCAGCTGAGTGCGCGTTACCTCGTGGCGCGGCTGAGTACCCGCACACTGCTGCTCATCGCCTTCGGAGCTGCCGCGGCCGGACTCTTCTGGCTCAGCACCCTCAACGCACATTCGGCGTATCTCTCGTTACTCGGACCGTTCATCCTCGTCGGCGCGGGCGGCGGCATGGCTTTCCTCTCCTTGACCACCGCCTCGCTACGTGGCGTGCATCCCGACGACGCCGGCGCCGCATCCGGATTGGTGAACACCGCCCAGCAGCTCGGCGGCACCGTGGGTCTCGCGATCATGGTCGCCGTATTCGGCGCCGCCACAAGAGGTCTGCGCCCGTCGGACGCCACATTCGCCCACGGCATGACGGTCACCGTGCTCACCGCCGCGATCCTGCTCACTGCCGGCGGCGTCCTCATGGCCCTCACCCAAGGCGAACGCAAAGCGGCCGTCGACGCGGCGTCGGTCGAGGCGGCGTAGCCATCAACCGATTCAGTCGACCTCGCCGCGAGAATCCGTTCCTGTCTCGATCGCCGCCCTCACCTCAGACAATTCATCGAGCAGGCGAGCCCGCTCGTCGACTCGAAACCGTCTCGCCTGCATGGCCATCACCGCCTCTGCCGCCACCGCCGAGATGCCCAGCAACTCCATGAGCGCTGATCGCGCGGCATCCGCGGAGTTGGACCGCACGAGCAACTCGATCACCTCATGGGGTCGGTCCGTCGCTGCCACCAGCGCGCCGAGAATCTCCAGCCGGTTCTGCCCCGGCCGTTTTGGCCGGCGGCGTCCGCCACGGCCGGCCGCGTCACCGGCCACCGGCCCGTCCCAGCGGAACCGGTCATCGCCGATGACGTCGTAGTCGCGGAGATCGGTCACAGCCATCCAACCGGGCTTCGACGGCGCCGACATCGACACGATGATTCCGGTCGCGTCGTCGACGGTGATCGATCCCGTGTCACCATCGGCCGTGGCGAGCGTGGTCGACCAGGCGCCGCGGCCACCGACCGTCGTCCACGTGGGGCCGCTGACCACCGACATCCCCGCACTCATCCGGGGTAGCAGCGAGTCGGCACCCATCAGATCGAGCGGGCTCAGCGGCGCACCGAGATGTACGGTCCGGAAGTCTCCCCCCAGTCGGCGCATGTCACCGTCGCGACGCAGAAACGGTCCGTGCCCTGGCGCCCTGAGGTAGACGACCTCTCCCTGGTGCTCGATCCGCCACCGGTCGTGCGGCCCGTGCCAGAAGTCGAAGGCCACATCGTCGTTCAGTCCGTCATCCGGTTCGCCGGCCGCCGAGGTGGTGCCGGAGTTCATCGTCATCGATCCGGATACCCACACCGTGTCCGAAGCACTGTGCCGTCCAACCAGTTCCACCCACGATGGCGTCATGTGCGCTGACCCTACCGGTACGCCGCGTCGCATGGGCGCGGCGCGGGCGCACGACGCCGGAGGTTTGGCACCGACGCCCGCGTGGTATCGGCACATTGAGGGTTTCATTGATCCCGCGACCGACCCAGGAGATGAGTGGTGTACCACAGCAGCGGCAACTACGAGGCATTTGCACGTCCGCGCACACCGGCCGGGGTGGCGGAGAAATCCGCGTATCTCGTCGGCGCGGGTCTGGCTTCACTGGCTGCGGCAGCGTTTCTGATCCGGGATGGGCAGATGGACGGCAAGCGCATCACCATCCTGGAGGCGTCGGCGATTTCCGGCGGCGCGTTGGACGGGATCAACGATCCCGACAAGGGCTTCCTGATTCGCGGCGGCCGGGAGATGGAGAATCACTTCGAGTGTCTGTGGGACCTGTTCCGGTCGATTCCCTCCCTCGAGGTCGACAACGCCTCGGTGCTCGACGAGTTCTACTGGCTCAACAAGGACGATCCCAATTACTCCCTGATGCGCGCCACGCAGAACCGCGGCCACGATGGCCACACCGACGGCAAGTTCACCCTGACCAGCAAGGCGCAGCTGGATCTGCTGAAGTTGTTCCTGCGCCGCGACGAGGACCTCGAGAACAAGACGATCAGCGACGTGCTCGGAAAGGGCTTCCGCAACAGCAACTTCTGGCTGTACTGGCGAACGATGTTCGCGTTCGAAGAATGGCACAGCGCCTTGGAGATGAAGCGTTACGTGCAGCGCTTCGTCCACCATATCGGCGGGCTGCCCGACTTCAGCGCCTTGAAGTTCACCAAGTACAACCAGTACGAGTCGCTGGTGCTGCCGCTGGTCCATTGGCTCGAAGAGCATGGAGTCACCATCCACTACGACACCAAGGTGACCGATGTGGTGTTCGACATCACCGCAGCGCGTAAGGTGGCCCGGCGGATCGACTGGATTCGCGACGACCGGCCCGGCGGGATCGAGGTGACCGAGAACGACCTGGTGTTCGTCACCAATGGCTCATGCGTGGAGAACTCGGACTGGGGCGATCACCACACCGCGCCGAGATTCGATCCCGACATCCGTGAGGGCAGCGTCTGGGCGTTGTGGCGCAACATCGCCAGACAGGACCCGTCGTTCGGCCGCCCCGAGAAGTTCTGCGGCGACCCCGAGAAGACCGCGTGGGAGTCGTCGAGTCTGACGACGCTAGACGACAAGATCCCGCCGTACATCGAAAAGATCTGCCGGCGTGACCCGTTCAGCGGCCGGGTGGTCACCGGCGGTATCGTCACCGCACGCGATTCGTCGTGGCTGATGTCGTGGACGGTCAACCGGCAGCCGCACTTCAAGTCGCAGCCCGATGACGAACTCGTCGTCTGGGTGTACGGCCTGCTCATCGACCGCCCCGGCGACTTCGTCCGCAAGCCGATGCGCGACTGCACCGGTGAGGAGATCACCCAGGAGTGGCTCTACCACCTCGGGGTGCCGACCGAGCAGATCCCGGAGCTGGCGGCGAACTCCGCCAATTGCGTGCCATGCATGATGCCGTTCATCACCTCGTTCTTCATGCCGCGCCGCGCCGGCGATCGGCCGGCCGTCGTCCCGAAGAACGTGGTCAACTTCGCGTTCCTCGGCCAGTTCGTCGAGACCGAACGCGACTGCGTCTTCACCACCGAGTCGTCGGTGCGCACAGCCATGGAAGCGGTCTACACCCTGCTCGGCGTCGAGCGCGGCGTGCCGGAGGTGTTCGGATCGGTATACGACGTGCGCGCCCTGCTCAACGCAACCATCCAGATGCGCGACGGCAAGAAGCTCAAGGTGCCGAAACTCCTTGTGCGGGCACTCGACCGCACCGTCATCGGGCAATTGCTGCGCCGCTACCGGCTCGTGTGAATGTTGCGGCGCACCGAGTGGGCCGCGATGTCAGCCCCCGGCCGCCGCCTCGAATCCGGCGCACAGATCCGCCACCCCGGCGTCGAGGATGGCGCGGGGTGCCATTCGCGCGCCGATGTCGTCGCGGCCGGCGAGCGAGGCGAGGATCGGCCACTGCTCGGCTCGCGCGTCGCGCTCGGCGTCGGTCCAGCCGCCGAGCAGTTCGCCGAGTCCACCACCGGGTTCGGGACCGGCCGAATCGGCGGGCATGATGTGCTCGCTCACCGACACCAGCGCGACGCCGTTGACGTAGCTCCAGAACGTGAGAACCATCTCGACGGCCCGGGCGTCGTCGACGCCGAGCTCACCGAAGCCCTCGGCGAGCCATTCGAGTCCGGCGAGCGATACGTCCCCGAAGCCGTAGCGCGGCACCGCATAGGCGAGCACCACCCACGGATGACGTTGGTAGAGCTCCCAATCGATGGCGGCGGCGCGGGTGATCCGATGACGCCACCCCGGCGACGCGTCCCCCACCGGATAGGGGAAGCGGCGGCCGACCTCCTGCGCCATCGCGGTCAGCAGGGCGTCCTTGTCGGCGATGTGCCGGTACAGCGACATCGCCCCGACCCCGAGCTCGTCGGCGATCCGGCGCATCGACAGCGCATCGAGTCCGTGGCGATCGGCGACATCGATCGCGGCGTCGACGATCGCCTCCGTCGTCAACTTCGGTGCACTCGACTTCGGGGCCTGCTGGGCCACGGCTGATCACTCCTGGTTGCTGCTCGGTTTTCATCAAGTGGGCTTCATCAGGTGGGCGGGCGGGGAATAACCCGATTGCGTACAGCGTACTCACCAGCGTAATCTCGGTTCGGCGTACGTCGTACGCACCACCACATCGTGCTCGAGAAACCCGGAGATCCCCGCATGTCCACCCAATGCCGGCCCACCGATCAGCGCACGGCGCAGGCACCCACCGCCGACCGCCGTACCTGGCTGGGACTCGCCGTGCTCATGTTGCCGGTGCTGCTGGTGTCGATGGACTTCTCGGTCCTCTATCTCGCGATCCCGTCGATCACCGACGCGCTCGACCCCAGCGCCACCCAGCAGCTGTGGATCCTCGACATCTACGGCTTCCTCATCGCCGGGCTGCTCATCACGATGGGCAACGTCGGAGACCGGGTCGGGCGGCGGCGCGTGCTGCTCGCCGGCGCCGGCGTCTTCGGCGTCGCGTCGGTCATCGCCGCCTTCGCACCGAGCGCCGGTGTACTGATCGCCGCGCGTGCGCTGATGGGTGTCGGCGGCGCGACGCTGATGCCGTCGAGCCTGTCGCTGATCGCCAACATGTTCCCGAACGCGCGCGACCGTGGCCGGGCGATCGGCGTGTGGACCGCCGCCTTCGCCGGCGGTTCAGCCATCGGACCTGTCGTCGGAGGCGTTCTGCTGCACCACTTCTGGTGGGGAGTGGTGTTCCTCATCAACGTGCCGGTGCTGGCCGTGCTGTTCGTGCTCGGCCCGCGGCTGGTGCCCGAATACCGGGCGCCGTCGACCGACCCGTTCGATTTCCTCGGCGTCGCGCTGTCGCTGCTGGCGATCATCCCGATCGTCTACTCGATCAAGACCATGGCCGCCGACGGCTTCGACCCGCTGGTCCTCGTCATCGGAATCGTCGGCGTGGTGATGTTCGCGGTCTTCCTCGCCCACCAGCGCGGTGCCCGCGCCCCGTTACTCGATCTGAAACTGTTCCGCGACGTGCAGTTCAGCGCGGCGGTCGCGTGCGCCCTGATCGGCATGATGGCGCTCGGGGGCATGTCGTATCTGACCGGGGTCTACCTGCAATCGGTGATGGGCCACGACGTGCTCGCCGCAGCGCTGGCCGGATTGCCGGCAGCCATCGCCGTCGCCGTCTTCTCCATCGGCGCCGGCCGCGTATCCGCCTGGCTGGGCGTGCGCACCGCTCTCATCGGCTCGGTGGCCCTCGCCGCCCTCGGCAACCTCGGACTGCTCTGGCTCTCCACCGACAGCCCGCTGTGGATCTACCTGGTGTCGACGGCGATCGCGGGCATCGGCTACGGCGTGCAGTTCAGCCTGGTCTCCGAGATCGTCGTCGGATCGGTTCCGCCGGAACGGTCCGGCGCGGCCTCCGGCATCTCCGAGACCAGCTTCGAACTCGGGACCGCACTGGGCCTGGCCCTGCTCGGCTCGCTGGCCACGCTGGTGTTCCGCGAGCACAGCTCGGGCGCCGGGTTCGCCGACACCATCGGCGAGACGCTGCACCGGGCGGCCGGGATGGGACCCGACGGCACGGCGCTCGCCGACTCCGCCCGTGCCGCTTTCGTCCACGGCGTCCATGCCGCCTCGCTGGCCGCGGTGATCGCTCTGACCGTGCTCGCCGTCGTCCTCACTGTGGTGCTTCGCACACCGACGCGCACCGCCGAGGAATCCTTGGCCGAACGGTCGTAGGCTCGACGGAGTGCACGAACCGATCAAGGACCGCTGGAGCGCGCGGGGCTACGACGCCGCCGCGCTCGTCACACCCGCCGAGATCACGACGATCCTGGAAGCCGGCCGCTGGGCGCCCACCTGGGGCCGCATCCAGCCGGTCCGGTTCATCGTCGGCATCCGCGGCGACGAGACGTTCGCGCGTCTCACCACCGTGCTCAACCGCGGGAACAAGAGCTGGGCGCCCAAGGCCGGCGCACTGATCCTGCTGTGCACCTCCGACGATCCCGACGACGCGAAACTGCATGAATACGGTGCCGTGGACCTGGGTTTCGCGGCGGCGCAGATGAGTATCCAGGCCGTGTCGATGGGTATCAACGCCCACCCGATGGCCGGCTTCGATCCGGCGGCGGCACGCGCGGAGTTCGGTATTCCCGACGGGACGCGGCCGATGGTGATCCTGGGACTCGGCCGCCTCGCCGAGAAGACATCCACCCTGGACCCGGAGATCGCCGATCGGGACGCCTGGCCGCGAAAACGGTTGCCGCTCAACGAGGTAGCGTTCTCCGGCCACTGGGGCGACCCGTTCACCCCCGAAAACTGACCAGCCGGACAACCTGCTCGCCGCGAATATGGTTTGCGGCTATGGCGACGGTCGAGACGATTATTGTCGCGACCGTCGCCATAGCTGCACGTTGTATTCGCATCGCCATATTCGGATCGCCAGAAACCGCGAATCCGGGCGGTTGGCGATTGTTGTTCGGCCCGGCATAGGGTTGATCCGCCCGCCGGCAACCGAATACATCCGCTCGAGACACAGGTGACGATGGAGAACGACGACCGACTCCCCCGACCACCTGCCCGCCCGTCCATCCGGCGGGCGCTGCTCGCGGTGCCCGACATCCGCGGACGCTGGGAGCCGGCGATCCGCGCCGGACTCTCGTTCGCCCTCCCGGCCACCGCACTCTGCGTCGCCGGGCTCGAGCGGGACGCCCTGCTCGCCGCGCTCGGGGCGTTCGCCGCGCTCTACGGCGAGAAACGTCCGTACCGTGTGCGCTGGCGGGCGGTCACCACCGCCGCCCTCGTGCTGGTGGCTGCGGTGGCGGGCTACGGCGCGCTCGGCGCGTGGGCCGGCCCGGACGCGACGATCGCCCGGAACATGGTGGTCGTGGCCGCGCTGGTGGCCGGTGCCGCAGTGGCATCCTTCACGGCCACCGCCATCCGCCTGGGCCCGCCCGGACCGTACTTCTTCGTCCTCACCGCAGCGGTCGCATCGGTGGTGACCCGCCATGGTGTCGACCTCGGCCCGGTGGTCATCGCCACCGCCGCCGGCGGCCTCGGCTCGCTGATCGTGTCCATGGCACCTGCGCTGTGGCGCCCGCACGCGCCCGAGACGGCGGCCACCCTCGCCGCGATGACCGCCATCGAGGGCTATCTCGAGGACAACAGCGGCGCCGACCGTGCACGCCGCCACGGCGTCGCGTTCTCCACGCTGAACGCCTGGTCGGTGCTCCACGATGCGGCGGCCACCAATGGTGCTCTGGCGCGGCAACTCTGGGAGTCGATGCATCGGCTGCATGGTGTCCGCAAGACCGATGCCCTGGTCGCACCGCTGGGACGGCCGACCATCCTGCACCGGCTGCGCGGAGCCGCCGAGCCGTACAGCCATGCACAGGTCACCGCCGTCCGGGTCACGGCTGCGGCGTTGTGCGCCGGCGTGATCTCGGTGCTCGTACACCTGTCGCGCCCGGACTGGGCGATCCTCGGTGCCGTCCTCGTTCTCCAACTCGGTCCCGACCGGATCCGAGGCGTCATCCGCGGGTCGCACCGACTCCTCGGCACCATCGTGGGCCTGGGTCTCTTCGTCGTCTTTCACCTTCTCGATCTGGGCATTCCGGCCCTGATCGTCCTGATCGCCATCCTCAACGTGCTCATCGAACTGACCGTCGTCGGCAACTATGCGGTTGCGGTCACCTTCATCACCCCGTTGGCCATGTTGATGGGCACCCCCGAATCGAACATCACCATCCCCGTCCGTGATCGCCTGCTGGAGACCTTCCTCGGGGTGGGGCTGGCCATCGCCGCGATGTGGGTCGTCGGCCGCCACGCCCACCGGAAGACCGCGAGGCGCGCCGACGCCGCCGTCCTCGACGACGTCGGACGCACCCTGGCGACGATCACGGCGGAACCCGTCGGCACCAGCAGATCGCTCACCATCCGGCGCGACCTGCAATGGACGCTGCTCGAGGCGGAGATGTCGGCGACCGACGCCGCCGGCGACGAACCGGAATGGGCGCGTGCCCACTGGCCCCATCACGCCGCGGCGTGCCAGGTCGGTTACGACACGCTCTCGTGGTGCTGGCGCACCGATCGGGATCGCTCGCTGGATCCGGTGATCGCCGGGCTGCTGGCCGACCGGCGAGGCATCGTCGATCGAATGTGATGGACGCGAATTTGATCCACCCGGCCGCCGGGGAGTACGGTCGAACGCATGCAGCGCGCGCTCCTTCTCGGTTGCCGCGGCGGGGTCTGAATCGACCGGCCCTCCGTCGCGGGCCTCTTGACGCGCCGGTCATCTTCCCCTTTTGAATCTCGGAGATGAACCATCATGGCAGCAGCAGACACCTTCGCCTCGGGCGCAAGCCGAATCGTCGAACCCACCGGACCCATCCACGCCGGGCAGCCGACGTGGAACAAGCAGCGCAACTCGGCGATGCCCGTCCACCGGTACCGGCCCTTCGCCGACGAGGTCGAAACCGTTTCCGTTCCCGACCGCACCTGGCCCGACAAGGTCATCGATCGTGCCCCGCTGTGGTGCGCGGTGGACCTGCGCGACGGCAACCAGGCCCTGATCGACCCGATGAGCCCGGCGCGCAAGCGCCGGATGTTCGACCTGTTGGTTCGTATGGGCTACAAGGAGATCGAGGTCGGCTTCCCGTCGGCGAGCCAGACCGACTACGACTTCGTCCGCGAGATCATCGAGGACGGCGCGATTCCCGACGATGTGACCATCCAGGTGCTCACCCAGTGCCGCGACGAGCTGATCGAGCGGACCTTCGAGGCGTGCCGGGGTGCGGCGAACGTGATCGTCCACTTCTACAACTCGACATCGGTATTGCAGCGTCGCGTCGTGTTCCGCGCCGACAAGGCCAAGATCACCGAGATCGCCACCAACGCCGCGCGCCGCGTCCTCGAGGAGCAGCAGCGCTTCCCTGACACCCATTGGCGTTATGAGTACTCGCCGGAGTCCTACACGGGCACCGAGCTGAGCTACGCCAAGGAGATCTGCGACGCCGTCTCCGAGATCATCGCGCCCACACCGGAGAACCCGATGATCATCAATCTGCCGGCGACCGTGGAGATGGCGACTCCCAACGTGTACGCCGATTCGATCGAGTGGATGAGCCGCAATCTGGCCCGCCGCGACTCGATCATCCTGAGCCTGCACCCGCACAACGACCGCGGAACTGCCGTTGCCGCAGCCGAATTGGGCTACCAGGCCGGCGCCGACCGCATCGAGGGCTGTCTGTTCGGCAACGGCGAACGCACCGGCAACGTCTGCCTGGTCACCCTGGGCATGAATATGTTCAGCCGCGGCGTCGACCCGCAGATCAGCTTCTCCGACATCGACGAGATCCGTCGCACCGTCGAGTACTGCAATCAGCTGAACGTCCCCGAACGCCATCCGTACGGCGGCGACCTGGTCTACACCGCGTTCTCCGGCAGCCACCAGGACGCGATCAACAAGGGACTCGACCAGATGAAGGTCGATGCCGACAACGCCGACGCCGATGCCGACGACATCCTCTGGGCCGTACCGTATCTGCCGATCGACCCCAAGGACGTGGGCCGCAGCTACGAGGCGGTCATCCGCGTCAACAGTCAGTCCGGCAAGGGTGGCGTCGCCTACATCATGAAGACCGACCACGGACTGAGCCTGCCGCGGCGCCTGCAGATCGAGTTCAGCCGCGAGATCCAGAAGCTCACCGACGGTGAGGGCGGCGAGGTCTCCCCCAAGGAGATGTGGGACGTCTTCGCCGAGGAGTACCTGCACCCCGTCCGTCCGCTGGAGCGCATGCGGCAGAAGGTCGATGCCTCCGAGATCGACGGCGGCGAAGACCGCATCACCGCGGTGGTGAAGGTCGACGGCGTGGAGAAAGAGATCTCCGGTTCCGGCAACGGTCCGCTCGCCGCCTTCGTCGACGCCCTGGCCGCCGTCGGATTCGACGTCCGGGTCCTCGATTACAACGAGCACGCGATGACGGCCGGCGGTGACGCCAACGCGGCGTCGTATGTGGAGGCACAGGTCAACGGCGAGACGGTATGGGGCGCCGGGGTGGCCTCCTCGATCACCACCGCGTCATTGCGCGCGGTGGTCTCGGCGGTCAACCGCGCCCACCGGGTCATCGTCCCGGCCGGCGGCGACGAGACCACCGACGCCGCGCCGCGCACCTGGGCACCGTAGGAATCCGCGGCCGACAGACCGATCACCGGTAAGTACCCCGATACGCGGGTCATCCCCGCTGTGTCGTGAAGTGGCATGGGCCGGACCCACATTCGAGCGATCCTCGACGTGGGTCCGGCCCATTCCCGTCGGTCGTCGCGGCCGTTCCTCAGTAGGGTGGCGGCGATGAAGGCAGGTCCGTGTGCCGCGATACTGCAGTCCCCTCCCCCGCCAACCGACTATGGCCGGGCCGCCGCCGGTCCGCACAGGCTCATCCAATCGGGGTGAGCCCGTGCCCGAGCCGCACGTCCACACTCGAAAGACGGCCGTTCATACCGAATCGCGTCGGGTGAGCGCGCAGCGCCCGAGGACGTCCGTCGACGACGAGGAGGCCGGAATGCACGCCACCGCCACCGACGCCGAGCGCGATGACCTCGGTCCCATCGACTATCTGGTCATCGAACTCGCACCGGGCACCGGCGACGTTCCCGACTCCATCCGGGCGGCGCTCGCGCAGATGGTGAGCGCCGGAATGGTTCGTGTCCTCGACCTCGTCGTGGTCGGGCGCAACTCCGATGGCATGACGGTGAGCGAAGCCGAAGATCTCGAACCCGGCATGCCGACGGAGGTGAGCGCGACCCTCGCCGAGGTCCTGGCGCTCGAGGACCTCGACAACCTCGCCCCGGCCATCACCGGCGGACGCAGCGCCGTGATCATCGTGTGGGAGTACACCTGCACCCGCAACCTCGGCCGGGTGGCCGCACACAGCGGTGCCGAGATCGTGGCACAGGGACGTATCCCCGTGCGTGACTTGATGTTCGCCCTGGGTGATGGGACCTGAGCATCGGACCGTCACCGCAATCTCTCAGAGCAGCTTGTGTTCTCGCGCCCGGTCGACTGCCTCGCGCCGGGTCGTCACACCGAGCTTGCGGTAGATCGACTGCTGATGTGTCTTGACGGTGTTCACCGACACGAACAGATCCGCGGCGATCTCGGCCGCCTTGAACATGGTGGGCAGATAGCGCAGCACGGTCAGTTCGCGATCGGTGAGAGGCTGTGTCGCAAGGGGTTCGGTGTCCGGATCGATCGTTGCCGCGCCACCGCCGGACAACTCGACGATCCGCTGCACGATCGTCGGCTGATGCGTCGTGAGCATCCGGTAGCGCGCCAGCACCGGTCGCACATCGTCGGCCCACGCCACGAACGGCCGCACCACACCGGTCGCGTCCGCGACGTGCAGGGCCTCACCGAGACGGTCGACCGCCTCTGCGTCGCGGCGTAACCGGCCGGCGGCCACCGCGGCGAGTACGAGGGCATCGCAACGGACGACCGGGTATTCGGCGTATGTGGTCATCGCCCCGAGTATCGACGGAACATCGGCGGCGTGGCCGGTCGCGAGGGTGACCTCGGCGCACACCACACGTTCGAGCGCCGCGGCGAATCCCGGCTCACCCGGCAGCCCCACCACGGCAGCCTGGGCGGCTTCGATATCGCCGAACAGCAGGTGCATCCGGATGAGGGCCACGTGCATCCACCGGTCGAGCAGCGCCGGCAGGTGGCCCGCGCGGGCCCGGATCACATTCAGCCGTTCGGCGGCGATCCCGGCAGCCGCCACATCGCCTGCGGCGACCGCGATCTGGATCGCGTAGATCTCCACGATCATCAGTGCCCCCAGGTCGGAGGCACCACCGGAATGGTGCGCGCGAATCCAGTTCAGCCGGGCCGCAGCAGCATCGAGACGATCGGCGTGTAACGCGACCGCGAGGCCCACGGCCTGCGAGATGATCACCTGCGGCTGCCGGCTCCAGCCACGACGGACCGCTGCCTCCAGCAATGCCTCGGAGTGTCGGCCGGCGTCGTCGATCCGGCCCTCGATCACTTCCAGCACCGACAGGTAGCCATCGGCGGCCACCGCGACCAGGTCCATTCCCGCCGACGTGGCCAGCCGCCGACAATCCTGCAGCAGCGCCTCGGCCTCGGCGAGACGGCCCGACAGCAGATGGTCGATGGCAAGGTTGTTGTCGCCGATCACCATATAGGCTGGAGCACTGGGCAATTCGTCGAGCGAGGCGGACCGTGCCGCCTCGCTGACCGCAGCCGCCCGGGTACCCAACTCGGCGATGTCACGGAAACGCGCGATCACCATGTGTACCAGGGTCACCACGATTCCGATGGCCGGTTCCGGCTCGACGTCCTGGTCGGCGAGCAGACGGTCGGCGAGACCGGCATGCTGTTCCATCGCCAGGTAGTCGCGCCGGTGATAGGCCAGTACGGCACCGATCACGTGGGCCGACGCAAGCGGCATCGCCGACAACTCGGTCTCGGCCGGTTCGAGCGCCGCGGCGAGCTCGGCGGCGCGGGCGGTGAGCATCAACGGCACCGCATACGCCCCGAGGACACGCGCGGCCGCGTTCGGTTCGCGGGCGGCGATCAGGTGGCGGATCGCCGCGACGTGGTCGCCGGTGCCCGAATACCAGGTGGCGGCCAGGCGATTCAGGTCGTCGATGCTGTCGGGTGCGTCGGTCTGCAACCGGTCGTAGAGCAGCTCTCGCAGCAGTGGGTGGTAGCGGAACCATTCGGGCCGGTCGGCCAGCCGGACCGTGAGCGCGTTCGCGGCCACCAGCGCCTCCAGTTCCCGGCGGCTGTCGGCGACCCCGGTGAGCGTGCGTGCGAGGTCGGCGGTCACCTCCGGGACGATCGAGGTGGCGAGCAGGAAGCGCCGGGTGTGTGGGGCGAGCCCGGCCAGCACCTCCTCCAGCAGATAGGCGGCCACCAGCCGATTGCGCCCGCTGAACTGCCCGAGCGCGGCGTCGACGGAGGTGGCGTCGCGCTCGGGCGCCCCGCCGAGCAGTGCCAGTCGAAGTCCCGCCGGCCAGCCCTGGGTACGCGCCATCAGCACGTCAAGATCCGCGTCGGCGACCTGCACGCCGGCGTTCTCACAGAGTTCGGCGGTCTCGGCCCGGGTGAAGGCCAGAGTCTCGGCATGGATCTCGGTGACCTCGCCGTCGAGCCGCAACCGGCTCAGCGGCAACGACGGGCGAGTCCGCGAGATCAGGATGACCCGCAGGTTGTCCGGACACCGGGCCAGCAGATACGAGAGCGACTCGAGGACAGTGGTGTCGGCGATCTGCTGCAGCTCGTCGATGACCAGATCGATCGGCGTCGACGTCGCCGCGATCGCGTCGGCGATGCGGTCGATGTCGGTCAGACCGAGATCGGACCCGGGTGCGAACTCACCGAGCACACTGCCCTGCGCCGCAAATCCGGCCACCTCGAATGCCGAGAGCACGTCACTCCAGAACGACGGGACGTCACCGCCGCGACCGGCGGCGAGCCAGACGACGTGCTCATCGGTGCGAGTCGCCCAGTCGGCCACCGCCAAGGTCTTGCCATATCCGGGTCCGGCGCACACGATGGTGAGTACCACATTCGTCCCACGGGCGAGGGCGGCGTCGATGCGCCGGCGCCGCACCACATTCGGCGGCACCGCCGGCCTCGAGATCCGTACGTGCGAAGAATTCGTCGCGCCACCGGTTGTGCTCACCGCGTCGTCCGTCCCTCCCCCGCGCCTCCACGCGGGATTCTACTCACAGAACGTCGTACGGGCAGCGCACTTTCACCCGCCATGTATGACGCGGGCGGCCCCCGGCCCGGCGAGCATGAACGAAAGCCGACCATGAACGAAAGAAGGGTAACCACGATGGGAATGCGTCCCGGACGGCGGAACCGCAGTGCGGTGATCGGGCATCCGGTGGGACGCGCGCACGTCGTCCCGGGAGTCGGCGAAGCCCTGCGGCGCGGAATCGAACGTCGATCCGCGGGACGGGACCGGCAGCCGCGCATTCGCTGAGGTCGCTACTGGAACTGCACTATCCGTCGATCGCCGAGATCTGCCCGCGCTCGATGGCGGCGACGAAGTCGGCGTGATCACCTTCTGTGAGCTTTGCGTATCGGGACGCGAAACGCTTTATCGCCCGGTCGAATTCGTCGGTGTCACCAAGATAGGCGGCGATGGCCACGGCGTCTCCGGAACGTCCGTGCCCGTAGGCGAGGACCCGGGCACACACTCGCCCGTAGACCCCCAGGGCGTTCTCGTCGAGGAGCTCGATCTCGAAGGAACCCTTGCCGTCGCGGAGCTGACGCAGATAGAAGTCGCGGTGTGTGCCGTCGATCCCCGGACCCCCGTCCCATCCGAGGAACACATCGCTGACGGCCTGGATGATGCGCTGTCCGAGCACCACCCGCTCGCCCTCGTTCTCGTAGCGGGGGCCGTCGAGATAGCCCGCGAGTACCGATCGCTGAGCTTCTTTGGCCTGCAGGATGAGGGGGTCGCCCGCGTCCTTGCCCTCGAGCAACAGCACCCACGCCTGGGTGCCGACGCTGCCGACCCCGACGACCTTGCGTGCCATCCGGACGACCCGGAAGCGATCCAGCAATGTTCGGTGGTGCGGCGCCATCGTCGACCGGAAGCTCTCGAAACGCTCCCGGAGTTCGCCGTAGAACGCCGCAGACCGGTCGCCGAGGAGATTCTCGATGGGCACGATCAGCGGCGCCTGGTCGACGAATCGCAATTCGCCGTCCTCGACGACGGTCAGCTTGCTCAGTGCCTGCAGGCTGTCCCGACGCCGCGCCTTGCGGATGGTGCCGCGCACCACCTTCGCGGCGCCGGCGTCCAGATGGGCGCCGACGGCGGCGAGGTCCTCGGTCGGAATCGCGTGGGAATACCACGCCTTCAACGTGCCCATCCCGGCGAGCTCGGTCATCGTCTCGCGGTACTCCTGCGCACAGGCACGGGCGATCTGCTTGGCGGACTTGCGGGTTACGCCGTTGGCGAGGGCTGCGACGACCAGGCTGGCCGCCAGTCGCTTCACATCCCATTCGAATGGGCCGGGATAGGTTTCGTCGAAGTCGTTGACGTCGAAGGTGAGTTGGCGCTCGGGCGTGGCATACAGACCGAAGTTGCTCAGATGCGCGTCCCCGCAGAGTTGCACCTCGATGCCGGAATTCGGGGTGCGCGACAGATCATCGGCCATCACCAGCGCAGCGCCCCGGTAGAACGTGAACGGGGTCCGTGCCATCCGGCCATGCCGGATCGGCACCAACTCGGGGACCCGTTGGGTGGCCTGCCCGAGCAGCAGACCGATCGGATCGCGGTCGTCGCCGTCGGCCACCTCGGACAGTGAGGCGAGCGAGGGACGACCGGCCGCCGGGTCCGAGGCGATCACGACGACAGGATGCGCTGCTTTTCCGCGGCGAACTCGTCATCGGTGAGCACGCCCTGCGCGTGCAGTTCGGCGAGCTGTTGCAACTCGGCGATCCGATCGGAGTTCGACGTGGGTGCCGGCGCCGGCGCTGGTGCGTATTGGGGTGCGGGGGCGGCATACTGGGCCGGCGGCGGCTGCTGTTCCTCGTAGGATTGCGCCGCCCAGCGTCGCCCCTGGCGACGCGATACCCGGTTGGAGACAGCGGTCGCGGTACCCGCCACCGCGGCGGTGCGCGCCACCCCGCGCAGAAGTCCTGGCATGATCGTGATCCTCTCGACGGCGTCGGTGCTGGTCAGTTGTCGTTCTCGTCGAGCACCGCGACGATGTCCTCGATCGCGATCCGCCCGGAGGCGACGAGTTCGGCACCGGTGCGCCGCAATGCCGCGGCGAAGGGTGCGGCCCAACGGTTTTCGTAGACGACGATCGCGGCGGCGTGTCCCGGTTTCAGGATTCGCCCGGCCTCGGCGAGGTCGTCGTCGCCGATCAGCCCGGAGGCCGCCTCGGCGAAGAGGGTCACGTCGAGGTCGCCGTCGAGGTCGAGGTCGGCGATGTCGATGCCCACCACCGCGTCGGCGTCACGCCGGACGAACGCGAGGTCGAGGACCCGGACGACATCACGCTCCACGAGATCACGCAGATGGGCGAGCGCACTGCCGTCGAATCGTGCATCGGACGGGAATTCGACGACGAGGTAGTCGACGGGCCCGAGGTCGACGTCGGTGTCGGTGTCGGTGTCGGTAGGAGTGTCCGCAGCATGCATGGTGGTCACCTTGGCACTGCCCGACCGGACGGTCCTCACCCCCTTGGTATGAAACGCGGCCGCCACCGGGGAGGCGACCGCCACAGACGTCTCATTCGCAGCGGGTGATCCGCGTGCGCCCGACATCGCGCAGGGTGGTGTCGGAAAGACATCGTCGACGGCCCTGATGCCGTGGACACGAACGCAAGGAGACGGCATGTGGAGTTCATTCTGGGAGTTTCTCTGGTCCATGGTGGTGATCTTCGCCTTCGTCGCCTACCTGCTGGTGCTGTTCTACATCCTCAGTGACCTCTTCCGTGATCGTGAGCTCTCCGGGTGGATCAAGGCCGTGTGGATCATCTTCCTCATCGTCATCCCGTACCTCACGGCGCTGGTCTACCTCATCGCCCGGGGTCGCGGCATGAGTCAGCGGTCCGTCGCCGCGCGGCAGCAGATCCAGGACCAGACCGACGACTACATCCGATCGGTTGCGGGCAAGTCGGCGACCGAGCAGATCGCCGACGCCAAGACCCTGCTCGACGCCGGCACCATCACCGAGGCGGAGTTCCACTCGCTCAAGGCCCGGGCGCTCGCCTGAGCGACCATCGTCCGAGTCGTCACCAAAGGAGTTGTCGCACATGTCCGTACCCACCGACGATCTCACGGCCCTCGCGACGGAGGCGTACGTCTACCTGTATCCGCTGGTCACCATGGAGGTGAGCCGCCGGCAACAGACTGCCCCGGCGGCCGCGGACCGTCCGGTGTTCGGACCCGCCAACCAGTTCGCCCATCTGCGCGAGTTCCCGTCCGCGCAGTTCCGGGCGGTGGTGCGCCCGAACTTCGACACCTTGTATTCGTCGGCGTGGCTCGACCTCACCACGGGACCGGTGGCCATCGACGCCCCCGACAGCGACGGCAGGTATTACATGCTGCCGATGCTGGACATGTGGACCGATGTCTTCGCCGTCCCCGGCAAACGCACCACCGGTACCGGCCCCCAGCGCCATGTGGTCGTACCGCCGGGCTTCTCCGGCGATGTCGGCTCGCACGGAACGGTCATCGAGGCGCCCACCCCTTATGTCTGGCTGATCGGGCGCACGCAGACCAACGGGCCGTCCGACTATGCCGCCGTCAATCGATTCCAGGATGGTCTGCGGGTCACCGCTCTCGGCGAGTCGCCCGCGCCGCCGCCCCCGGACATCGATCTGAGCACCGAGCCGTTGCGCCTGGTGAACGGCATGAGCGCCCTCGACTACTTCTCTTTCGCGGCCGATGCTCTCACGATCATCCCGCCACATCGCACCGACTTCTCGGTGCTCGCGCGGATCGCGGCGCTCGGGGTGGTCCCCGGAAAGCCCTTCGACGCGGCGACGTTCAGCGCCGAGCAGGCCGCCCAACTCGAGGCCGGAGCCGCCGCGGCCCGGACCACACTGGCCGACTTGACCGGACTCGGCCGGGTCGCCAACGGCTGGGAGATCATCACCGAATCGATCGGCGTGTACGGCAACGACTACCGCAAGCGCGCGCAGGTGACCCTGGTCGGCCTGGGCGCCAATCCGCCCGACGACGCCGTCTATCCGGTTCTGCTGACCGACGCCGCAGGGCGGCCGCTGACGGGAGACCGCGCGTACACGATCCACTTCGACGGCGATCAGCTGCCACCGGTGAACGCCTTCTGGTCGGTCACCATGTACGACGGCGAGGGATATCAGGTCGCCAACGAACTCGACCGATTCGCCCTCGGCGATCGGGACCCGTTGCGCTACAACGACGATGGTTCGCTGGATCTGTATGTGCAGCACACCGATCCCGGCGGCGACAAGACCAGCAACTGGCTTCCGGCGCCCTCGTCCGGCGCCCTCGGGGTGACGCTGCGCCTCTATGCGCCGCAACCGGGCGTGCTCGACGGCACGTGGACGCCACCACCGGTCGTGCCGGTGGAGTCCTGACCGGTCGGCTCACCTTCTCAGTCTGCGCTCACCCGGCGTCCGCGCACGTACACCTCGCCGATCGCCGGCTCACGCAATCCCATCAGCAGCGCGAACAACGTCTGGTCCCTTGCCAGTTCGGGGTCATCGGAGCGAATTCCGTTCTCCAGCATGGCCGCCAACGGCGGCCAGCGCTCCGGTTCGATGACCAGGAAGTCCGCTTCTTTCCCGGCGTCGAGATTGCCGAACCTCTCCTCGGCGTCGAGTGCCCGCGCCCCGGCCAGGGTGCCGGTGAACAGCAATTCGGCCGGATGAATCGACACCCCGCGATCACCCGGCTCGGAGATGTGCACCTTGAAGGCGTCCGAGAGCACCCGCGAGATCAGCCACTCGTCGCCTCCGCCGCAATCGGTTCCGGCCGCGACCGTGACGCCCGAGGCGATCGTGGACAGCCACGGCATCGTCCCGGATCCGAGGAACAACTGGGAGGTCGGGCAGTGTGCGATCGAGGTCCCCGTCTGCGCCATCCGCGCCAACTCGGCCTCGGTGCAGTGCACGGCGTGGGCGAGGACGGTGCGCCGGCCGAGCAGACTCTCGCCGCCACGCGCCGAGCCGGGCAGAAATTTTCCATCGTAGGTATCGAGGTAGCTGTCGACTTCGAAAAGCTTTTTGACCGTGTCGATCTCGCCGGTGCCGGGCCGATTGTTCTCGTTGAGGTGGGTGTGCACGTACACCCCGCGCCCGGACACCTCGGCGTAGAGCTCGCCGAGGGCGCGCAACGTCTCGGTCGTCACCGACAAGGTGAACCGCGGCACGATCGCGGTGTGCAGCAACGAGGTTGCCGGATCACCGGTGTCGGCGGCATGCCAGCGATCGATCTCCGCAGTTGTCAGGGCGATCGCGTCGGCCTCCGAGGTGATCAGCGGGCCGGCGGAATCGGGTCCCACCGTTTGGATTCCACGGCCACTGACCAGACGCAGACCCACCCGCGCGGTCTCGGCGAACAGCGCGTCCTGCGCATGGGGAAACGCCGACCCGAACACCATCGCCGCAGTGGTGCCCGCCGCGATCCGCCGGGCGGTGAATTCGCGGGCGATGCGGCGCGCGAACTCCGGGTCCGCCAGCCGCGCCTCGGCCGGAAAGATGCACGTGTTCAACCACTCCAGCAGTTGCCCGCCCCCGTAGGCGTCGAGCGAGTAGGTCTGCGGGAAGTGGATGTGGGCGTCGACGAAGCCGGGGATCAGGAACGCGTCGCCGTGATCGATGGTGACGCCTCGCGCGGCGTCGGCATCCGGCAGGGCACCCCCGTCAGACAGGGCATCGGCCAGGCCGCTGCGCGGCCCGCTGTAGACGATGACGCCGGTCTCGTCGTCGATCACCAACGCGCCGTCGGCGACGTCGACGAGCGACTGCGCCGCGTCACGCAGATCCGGTGCCCCGGTGATGTGGATGAGATGGCCGAGATGGATTGTCACCGGAACACACAAGCACATCTGGCCCGATTCGGCGCGCCGGGGCGCCGTCCGGAGTTCTCAGACGACGTGCCCGTCCCACTCGTGGTCGTGCATGAACCCCTCGGCGAGCCCGACGCGGTATTTGAGACAACTACGCACGATGCCGAGATACGCGATGGGCAGCATCACGCCGGGTTTGCGATCGCCGGACACGCCGATGACGTCGTCGAACTCCCGCAGGTCACGGAAATACTGCCGCAGGGTCCGGCCCTGCCGGGCGTCCTTACGCCAGCCGAAGATGGCCATGCCGATCTTGATCATCGCCCGCACGTCGTCGTCGGGCACGATCAGCTCGTCGTTCTCACCGAAGAACGCCTCGTCGACGCGATTGTGCGGCCGGAACATCATGATCCCGCTGGTGGCACGCGGATTGCACTCGATGCAGTACAGGCCCTTGTCCGGGTGGTCGATGAAGTCGAATCCGACCTGACCGGTGAAGTCGGTGCCGGCCAGGAACGTCTCGACCCAGTCGAAGATCGGCTGATGCTTCACCGGCACGAACGACAGACACGAACTGCCGCCGATCGCATAGCCGACGGGGTAGGTGGCGTGGGCGAAGATCTTGCCGTCGCGCACCACCGAGTAGGTGCAGTAGCGATCGCCGGTCAGCCATTCCTGGGCCAGCCACGGATTGCTCGGATCGTGATCGAGCCACTCCATCGCATCGCCCGGATACACCTTGTGTACCCGCTGCGATCCACGCGAATAGCACTTCTTGACCGCGAACGGCCCGTCGAAATCCAGGCCGCCGACGTCCTCGGGACCGTCGAGGCGCGCGAATTTCAGGGTCGGCACCTCGCGCTGCGCCAGCATCTCCTGGAAGTCGAACTTGTTGTGCAACTGGTTCTCGAGCTCGAAATCGGACAGGAACAGTTCACATTCGGCGGGGAACAGTCCGCGCATCATCGAGAGGACGTCGGTCTCCTCGTGGATCGGGATGACCATGTCGACCTGCTCGTCGACGACGATGCGGGCCAGTTCGCGGCAGTATTCCTGCGGCTTGAACTTGGGCGGGGGCACCAGGTGGAAGCCGTCGACGGCCGTGGACACCCGGGTCAACACGATCGGGATCGAGTCGACGGTGGTGACGCGATGCCCGGCCGCCGACAGCAGGCGGGCGAGATTCAGGCTGAGGAACGACCGGCCGAAGGTGATCAGCACATGTCTACCGGAGGAGGCCACGGGGCGAGTCTAGTGGCGCCGGTTCGTCGGGCACACGGTGCGTACCGCTGCACCGGGAATTCGATTGCCTGCGGTGCGGCGAACCGATTTCATGGAATAGCTGACCCGGGGTCGTCGTTGGGATTGCCTGGATTGTTAGGTTGGCTTTGCTCGATCGTCCATGATCGAGGGTGTCGACAGGTCGGCGAGCAGGCGTGTCGAGGGCGGACGTGTCGAGGGCGGAGGAGGTGTGTCGGTGCTCTTCGTGATCGGCGTCATCGCCGCCTCCCTGGCCGCAGTCGCCTACGGGATGTCGACGGTGCTGCGCGCGCTCGGCGCGCGCCGGGTCGCCCAGGTCGCCCGCGAGGAGGGCGTCGGCGACACCAACCCGGCCGGTGGACCCACGTTGCAGTCGACGATGTCGACGCTGGTCGACCCGTCCTTCATCCTCGGCACGGTCATGGTGATCGTCGGTTTCGCCGGCGGCGCGGTGGCCGCCCGCTTCCTGCCGCTGTTCCTCTCGCAGACCATCGTCTCGGCCAACCTCGTCGTGACCGCACTGCTCGGCACGATCATGCTGAACATCGCCTTGCACACCCGCGACTGGGTGGCCGTCTGGCTGGTCGTGTTCTCACTGTGCCTGCTCGGCTTCTCCTCGTCGCACCGCACCGGCGAAGGCCATGAGCACTCCATCCATTGGGGTCTGTTCATCGCGACGATCGTCTTGTCGACGCTGGCGCTGCTCGGGGTGTACCGCCTCGGCCGCCACGGGGCGATCGTCGGCGGGGCGATGGCAGGGCTGCTGTTCGGCGTGATCGCCATCGCCGTCCGCATCCTCGACGGCGTGCATCCGTTCGATCTGAAGGTGCTGCTCACCGATCCCGCCGCCTGGACCATCGCGGTGGCCGGCGCCTGCGGCTTCTTCGTGCAGACCGTCGCGCTGCAACTCGGCGCGGTCAACGGTGTCACCGCCGTGCTCGTGGTCGGCGAGACCGCGGGACCGAGCCTCGTCGGTGTGCTGTTCCTCGGCGATACCGCCAAGGCCGGATTGGGCTGGCTCGCGATCGTCGGCTTCATCGGGGCGGTGATCGGCGCGGTGCTCGTCGCGTGGTACGGCTCAGGCGATCCAGACCACTTCGGTGAGGCACCGCCCATGAAGGGCGGATGGCACCGTGGCCGTGAGGATTTCGACGGCGACCCCGACGACGACACGACCCGCACCGCCGACACCGCCCGCACCGCCGACACCGAGCGCGGCGGCGGCGAGTACGGATCGGTGGAGGACGAGTTCTGCGACGCCGACTTCACCCTCGTCGAGGACGACCTCGAAGCCGATTTCGGTGGTCCGCGCGAAGACGACGGTCCCGCCGCGAGTCGCAACGCCCGCAACCGCGCCCAGTAGCCGCCCAACCAGCCGCTGAAAGTGGGGGAAGAGCCACTCTTCCCCCACTTTTCTGTTCGTCCTCCGCAAGTTTCTGGAGGACGAAACAACAAGTGGGGGAAGAACTTTCAGAGACGGTCCGTCAGCGTTCGCGCAGGATGAGGTCGGCGATGCCGTCGCGATCGGTGACGTCGAGTTTGGTGCACGCCCGGTAGATGTGCCCCTCGACGGTACGGACGGAAACGGTCAGCCGTGCGGCGATCTGCTTGTTGGACAAGCCCGACGCGACGAGGTTGGCGATCTCGCGTTCGCGGGTCGTCAGGGGCAGCGGTTGCGCCGCCTCGATCAGCGCCGGGGTGCGCAACCCGCCACAGGCCGACGCCAGCCGATTCGCCATCGACGACGACGCCACCGTCGCCGACCTGCTACCCGAACGATCGTGGATACGGCTGGCCTGCGCGGCCACATCGGCCGCCGACAACCGCAGGCCGAGCGCCTCGAGATCGGCGGCGCAGACGTCGAGTTCGACGCCGTCACCGGCTGCGAGCGCCGCCGCATGGCGGGCGTAGAGTCGCGCCGACGGTCCGTCGATCTGTTCGGCCAACTCGGCCAGACGTGGCCCGGCGCTGACATCCCCGAAGCGTACGGCGGTGTGCAGCGCCTCCGCCTCGATCGCGAACTGATCTGTCTCGGCCGCCAGTCGTGCTGCTGCACAAGCTCGTTCGATACCGATCGACAAGGTCCCGGCCGCCGCGGCCTGCCATGCCTGCGCAATCCACAGCATCGGCCGGAACACCGCCACATGTGCACCGTCGCGCGCGGCCGCCCGGCCGAGTACCACTTCGGCGCGCTCCGCCTCCCCCAGCGCGCTGAGCGCCTGGGCCAGAAAGACATACGCCGGAAAGTTCCACGACGCGGAGTACTCGTCGCCGTCGAGGGTGGCCAAGGTCTGTTCGATGCGCCGCACCACCGAGGCGCAGTCGCCGTGCGCCAGATCGACCGCCGACACGAGGATCCCCGACATCGCCCAGCTGAGGTATTGCGCGGTGTCGGCGAATGCGACGTAACGCCGCACCGCCACCTTGGCTTCGTCCAGCCGGCCGGTCAGGATCAGTCCGAGGATCTCACCGATCGCGGCCGGATATCGCAACAGCCCATCGGTGAACCGTTCTGCCTCGCGGGCACGCCGGGCGAGCGGATCGAGTGCACCGCCTCGCCCCGACAGCGCGCGTGACAGCATCCCGCCGAATACACCCCATTCGACCGCCCACGGCAGGGCGTTCGGCGATTCGAGTGCAAGATCCGAGAGCGCGATCGCATCATCGATACGGTTCTCGAACAGTGCGCACGCCGACGCGATGCCATCGACGATCCGCAACAGATTCTCGTCGTCGACCCCGTCACGCACCTGGGCAAGGATCTTCTCGGCCGGTTCGGCATGATTCATCACCCAGAACATGTTTCCGACGCGCTGCAATCCGATCCGCAGCCGCAGCGGTACGTCCAGACCGGTCGTGTCGATGTGCGCGAGGATCTCCTCGGCTTCGTCCGGATGTCCCTGCCACATCAGTGCCCTCGACAGCAATTCGGCCTCGGCCGGTCCGCCACCCTCCTCGAGCGCGGCCCGCGCGAAACGCTCACCCATCGGGGTCTGTGCCAGGTTGAGCGCGTCGTCTGCGGCCGCCGACAACAATCCGAGGTCGACGGCCGACCGGTCGCTCTCCAACGCCAATTCGGCCAGCCGGATCCGGTCGAGCGGCGTCGACAACGGTCGTTCCCGCAGCGCACGCACCAGGTTGCCGCGTAGCCGGCGCGAGGATGCAAAACCCAGGCGGCGTCGGATCACCTCCCCGAACAGTGGGTGATGGAAGCCGACGTTGAGTTCGCGGCCGTCCCGCTCGAGCCGCACCAGCCCGTCGATCTCGGCCTGTTCGACGGCCTCCTCGCCGGCGACCTCGGCGAGGACGTCGAGATTCAGCGGCTCGCACAGACTCAGATATTTCAGGGCGGTCAGCACCGACTCGTCGAGTTGCTCGATCCGGCCGTCGAGCAACGACGCCAGTTCCGAGGTGATCGCGGCCCGGCCGCGCAGCTGCCATACCCCGTTGACCTGACGCAGCGTGTTGGCTTGGCGGGCACCGTCGACCAGGTGCCGCAGGAACAGCGCGTTGCCGCCCGAGGCCGCCCACATCCGGTCCGCCGAGTGCTCCTCGAGCTGACCACCGAGCACCGACTCCACCAGCTCGACGCTCTGGGCTTTGGTGAACGGCGACAACGTGATCCGCAGCAGGTGGTTGTCCTTCCACAGTGAGGTCACCGCATCCGGGACGGACTCGCCGCTGCGCACGGTCGCCACGATGTGCACGGCTCGGTCGATGGCGAGCTGATGCAGCAGCGTTGCCGAGAGTTCGTCGAGCAGATGCGCGTCGTCGACACCGATCACCGCGTTGCCCCCGGCCAGCAGCGACTCGCGGGCGGCCGACAGGTAGGTGACCGGGTCACTCGAGGTCGCCGGGCCCACAAGATGGGCGAAGACCCCGAGCGGGATCGACCGGGCCGACTCGGTACCGGCGACCCAGCGCACACCGGCGCCGATCTCGGCCGTCACGTGGCGTGCGAGAGTGGTCTTGCCCACGCCCGAATCACCGGTCAGCACGACACCGCACACAGCCGTCTCGTCGCGCAGCGCGGCCGAGATCGCACGGTATTCCTTTTCGCGCTCGACCAGAGGCCAGTTCGCCATGCGGGTATTTTAGTCCTTTTATCAGCTAAAACGCAGCCTTGTCTTCAGCCGATCAGGTAATGACCCGCCACTGCGCCCGGGTGTCAGGCGTCGCGCTGATTGGCCGCCCATACCCCCGCGGCGAAGATGACCACCGCCCACACCGCGAAGTAGACCAGTGAGACACCGGAATTCCAGTGGAAGTCGTCGTCGGCCGTGCCACCGGTCAAGAAACGCGTGCCGTTGGCGAAGGGCAGGAGGGGTCCGATCCAGTCACGCACCTTGGGCACCGACCCGAGGATCGTCTCGATGACGAGCATCCACACCAGCACGAGCGAGATCGCACCGGCGGTCTGCCGCACCAGCGCGCCCACGCCGAGCGACAGCAGGACGCACAGCGCCGCGTAGACGGGGATGCCCCAGATCTGCCGGATCACCGCCCCGTCACCGAATCCGAACCCGCCGATACCGGCGACGAGAATCCCGAGGCAGACGACGGTGAGTACCAGCATGGTGACCAGGGTCAGACCGACGTATACCCCGGCCTTGGCCAGGAGTGCCGACGTCCGCTTGGGGGCGGCGAGGAACGTCGCGCGGATCGTCGAGAATCGGTACTCACTGGTGATGCCGAGGACGGCCATGATCATCAGCACGATGACGGCGAACTGGTCGAGACCGATCAGCACGAAGCTCAGAGAGGTGCCGTCCACCCCGGCCGACGGCGGCGCGCCTTGCGATGCGTCGTTGACGTTGCCGGCCAACCCGGCGAACAGCGACGTGATCCCGATACTGAGGATCACCACCAGCCCCATGCACCAGTAGGGCGAGCGGATCGAGGTGAGCTTGATCTGTTCGGCACGCAACAGGTCGATCATCGGGCTCCCCCACCCTGCGGGTACTGGCCCGGCGGTGGATATCGGCCCGGCGGTGGACCTTGCTGCGGGACGGCCCACTGGCCTGGCGGTGGGAACTGGCCCGGCGGCGGGTACTGGCCCGGCGGTGGGTACTGGCCCGGCGGTGGGAACTGGCCCGGCGGCAGCACATCCGGCGCCCCACCCGGCCCCTCGGCACCGGCGTGATACTCGACGGCGTGGGCGGTCATCGCCATGAATGCTTCCTCCAACGATGCGGTCTGGGCGACGAGCTCATGCACGGTGACGCCGGCCGCCGCGGCGATGTCGCCGACCCGGTCGGTGGTGACGTCGTCGAGGGCGAACAGGGTGCGGCCCTGGGTGTCGTGCTCGACACGCGCCGACAATCCCGCCGAGCCGAGCGCAGTATGCAATTGTTCGGGTTGCGGGGTACGCACCCGCACGATGGTCTTGGCGGCCGCGGTGAATTCCGACACCGAGTTGTCGGCGATCAGCCGGCCCTGCCCGATCACCACCAGCCGGTCGGCCGTCAGCGACATCTCGGTCAGCAGGTGACTCGACACCAAAACCGTACGGCCCTCGGCGGCAAGGGACTTCATGAAGTTGCGGATCCAGACGATGCCCTCGGGGTCGAGCCCGTTGACGGGCTCGTCGAAGAGCAGCGTGTGCGGATCGCCGAGCAGGGCACCGGCCAGGCCCAGGCGCTGCGACATACCCAGCGAAAAGCCACCCGCGCGTTTGCGGGCCACCTGCGTCAGACCCACCGTCTCGAGGACCGCATCGGCCCGGGAGGCGGGAATACCGTTGCTGGCGGCCAGCCATCGCAGATGCGAGCGGGCGCTGCGATTGGGATGTACCCATTTGGCATCGAGCAGCGCGCCGACATGCCGCAACGGATGGTCGAGTTCACGATAGGGCCTGCCGTCGATGGTGGCCCTGCCCGACGTCGGCCGGTCCAGACCCAGCATCATCCGCATGGTGGTGGACTTCCCGGCGCCGTTGGGCCCGAGGAAGCCGGTGACGAGTCCGGGGCGGACCTCGAAGGTGAGGTTGTCGACGGCACGAACGTTGCCGAAGTCCTTCGTGAGGTTCTCGACGCTCAACATGCCGACGAGACTACACAGCGATGGTCAGACAGCGGCACACACACGGGGCGACCACGCAAGGGCGACGTCAAATGCAGACGATCAGATGACCGGCGAGGACGCGAGGGCCCACCGGCGCTGGGGAATCCGGCCCGCCGTGGCGGCCAGCCGGCCCGCGGTGACCGCATGACGCATCGCCGTCGCCATCCGTTCCGGATCTTCGGCCCGCGTCACCGCCGACGCGAGAAGCACTGCATCACAACCGAGTTCCATCGCCAGTGCGGCATCGCTGGCCGTACCGATCCCGGCGTCGAGGACCACGGGGACCGTCGCCGCGGCGACGATCATCTCGATGTTGTGCGGATTGCGGATACCGAGCCCCGTCCCGATCGGCGACCCGAGCGGCATCACCGCGGCCACCCCGAGATCCTCGAGGCGGGCCGCGAGCACCGGGTCGTCGTTGGTGTAGGCGAGCACGGTGAATCCGTCGTCGACCAATTGCCGTGCACCGTCGAGGAGTTCGACCGGATCGGGCAAGAGGGTGCGGTCGTCGGCCACCACCTCCAGCTTCACCCAGGAGGTATCCAATGCCTCCCGCGCGAGCTGTGCGGTCAGCACCGCCTCGGCCGCGGTGCGGCTGCCCGCGGTGTTCGGCAATGGTTGGATCTTCAGTCGCCGCAACACATCCAGTATGCCGGTCGCGCTCCCGGCACTCACTCGGCGCATCGCCACCGTCGTCAGCTCCGTACCGGAGGCGACCAGCGCTCGGGACAAGACGTCGAGGGAGCTCGCCCCGCCGGTACCCATGATGAGCCGCGACGACAGCTCCCGGTCGGCGATCCGCAGCGTGTCGGGGATGCTAACCACCTTGCACCGCCGTCACGACCTCCACCGCGGTCCCGTCGGCCAGGGCGACGCTGCCCCAACGGCTGCGCGGCACCACCGCGCCGTCGACGGCCACCGCGATCCCCTGGTCGGGTAAACCCATGGAGGTCAGCAGATCTCGCACCGACCCGCCCGGGTCTAGGGCGGCCTCCGCGCCGTTCACCGTGATCGTCATATCGCACTCCTCTCCGCGCCTGCTCCGAGAGGCATCTCCGCACCGAGAATGCGGGTGACCACGTCGGAGGTGTACGGCGCCAACACGATTCCGTTCCGTCCATGTCCAGCGGCGACGCTGACGCGGTCGTCGAGACGCTTGATGATGGGCAGTCCGTCGGGTGAGCACGGCCGGAATCCGGCACCCGCCTCGACCAGCGTGTAGTCGCGCGCCCCCGGGAAGACCTCGATCGCATCGGCGAGCAGATCGGCCACCCCACCCGCCTGCGGTGCCGCGTCGCCCTGCCGCCACTGTTCCGCATCGCCCTCGTATTGGGTTGCGCCGACGACGATTCCGTCGTGTCTCGGCACCACGTACACCATTCGGCCGTCGACCCGGGCCCGGATCACGTGGCGCGGCGGCGGCACCGTCCACCGGTCCGCCCGCAGGCGCAGCACCTCGCCTTTGGCGAGATGGATCGGCGCCGACGGCCACAGCTGCCCGACCCCGGCCCCCGCGGCGATCAGGATCTGGTCGGCGTCGTCGAGTTCGGCGAGGTCCTCGACCCGGCGCGGGACGATCTGCCCACCGGCCGCGGTGAGCGCCGCGGCCAGCGCGGCCAGCAGACGCCGATTATCCACGGCGCCTTCACCTGTCGCGAGATAGCCGCCGCGCACACGAGCGCCGACGGCATGCTCGCGCGCACGTATGCCTGCGGCGTCGACCCGGCTCAGCCGGTCGGCGGCGTATGGCCGGGCCGACCACACGTAGTCGGCGAGCTGGGTCAGATAGGCCATGTCGGCGGCGCCGGTCGCCACGAACAGCGAGTCGGTCGCCGTCATGATCTGCGGGTCGCCCAACCGCTCGACGAGGGCGGGCCAGCCACGCACGGACTGTTCGGAGATCGTCAGCAACGCGTCCTCGCCGGGATGTCCCTCGCCGAGCGAGCCGAGCATCCCGCCGGCGACCCACGCGGCCCGCCACTGCCGGCCGGCGTCGAGGACACGAACATGCCAGCCGGCGTCGGCGGCGGCGAGGGCGCAGGTCAGACCGATGACGCCACCGCCGATGACGGCCAGTGTCCGGCCGGTGCCCTTCTCTTCGGTGCCCTGCATGCTTGCGCATCCTTCCTTCGCCGGCATGATCCGGATCAGGTGTGACGGTCAGCGGGAGCGTCCCGCACTCTCAGCCCGGCGTACCCCGGACTCCCGTGTCGTGTCTTCCAGACTAACGCAGGCGATGGACCCGGTGCCGACGCCCATCGCTTCCGCCGACGGGCACCGGCCATGGCTAGGGTGTGAGACATGCCCGGAGAGAACCTGATTGCGCGCGACGCCGCCGCGGCCGACCACCCGCTGCGATCGCGTCTGGCCGCGGCCCGGCTCTATCTGTGCACCGATGCGCGCCGGGAACGCGGCGACCTGATCGAGTTCGTCGACGCCGCTCTCGCCGGCGGTGTGGACATCGTCCAATTGCGCGACAAGGGTTCCCGCGGTGAGCAGGCGTTCGGCGTGTTGGAGGCGGGCGAGGAACTGGAGATCCTGGCGGCACTGCGCGGCGTCGTCGATGCCCACGGTGCACTGCTGTCGGTCAACGATCGCGCCGACATCGCACTGCTCGCCGGTGCCGACGTCCTGCACCTCGGCCAGGGCGATCTGCGTCCCGCCGACGCCCGCCGCATCGTCGGCGCCGACACGATCATCGGACTGTCCAGCCACGATGCGGCGCAGGCCCGCGGCGCGATCGGCGACGACGCCGTCGACTACTTCTGCGTCGGCCCCTGCTGGCCCACGCCCACCAAACCCGGACGCGCCGCACCCGGCCTGGATCTCGTCCGGGAGGTGGCCGCGACCGCGACGGACAAGCCGTGGTTCGCGATCGGCGGCATCGACGCGGCGCGGTTACCCGCTGTCGTCGACGCCGGTGCCGCGCGGCTCGTCGTCGTGCGTGCCATCACCGCCGCCGCCGATCCGGCCACCGCGGCCGCCGGCCTCCGCGCGGGTCTGGCGTTCGGCTGACCCGCCGGGCAAATACTGTTTGCCGACCCGTCGCCACGGCGTTACAGTGGCCCGATCATGTGCATTCGAATCGCGCTCGTACTCACCCCGTAGCGGGGTCCGATCTGACCGACCCCCCGCTGCGGGGTCGTCGCGCATTCTCGCCGGTCACCGATTCGACCGAAATGCTGACCACGATGCACACACTTTTCTATCTGCCCGGCACCGACTCGACCCACCCGAGCACGCAACCGTCCGGTTCGATTGCCGACCGGCTCCCCCGAGCGATTCACGCGGAGGTGGACGGCATGACCTGGGACGAGTTCACCGACGTCTACGGCGCAACCGGCACCATCCGGCTCGGTTCGCTGTCGATCACACCCGCGCCCGCCGACATGATCGAATGCCGGGCGACCATGGCCTGCGCCGACCGCATCATGTCGTTGTCCGCGAGGGCCACCGGTCCGGTGGGTGCGATGACCTCGATCCTGCACGACATGGGTGCTCGCGTCGGGATCCTCACGCTTCGTCAGCGCCGGACCGACGAGGGTTTCGCGACCTTCTTGCTGTGTGAAGGCGACGATCGGCAGTGTTGGGCCTACGGTGCCGGCGCCACCGGCGACGAAGCCAACATCAATGCACTGATCGCGGGGGCGAACCGCCTGTTGCCCCGGTAGACGGTCGGTTGGGTCGGCGGTCAGTTCAACAGGTCGAGCGCGGCGATACGGTCGCGTAGTTCCGGCCACGCCGCACCGAACCCGGGGTGCAGCGGCAACGCGTCGACGTCGGACGCGTCGACCCAGCGCAGTTCCGCCGACTCGCCGTTGGCCACGGTGGCGACGGGGTTGTCGATGTCGGCGATGACGGTCGTATAGGTCCAGCCGCCCACGGCGCGATGGGTGATCAGTGCGGCGGTGACGTGCACCGGCGCCGGATCGAGCCCGGCCTCCTCGTGCGCTTCGCGCAACGCGGTGTCGACGGCTCCCTCGTGGGAGTCCCGCGCGCCGCCCGGGATTCCCCAGGTTCCGCCCTGATGCGACCACGCGGCCCGGTGCTGCAGCAGGATCAGCGTGTGACCGTCGGGACGCAGCGTCCGCAGCAACAGACCGGCCGCCCCGTGCACACCCCAATACCGCGAACCATCGGCGTCGATGACCCAGCCGTCCCCGTCTCCTCGCACCGTGCCTCCTGTTACCCGACCTGCGGATCCGACTTCTGCTCACCGTCTGCTGCCTCCACCGTATGTGACCGGGCCCACCGGAACCAGGTTCCGCGCACGCGGGATCGAGATCTCCCCCGGGCGGGAAACGCCCCGGCGACGTGAGGCCTTCGTCACCGCGGCGCGGCTAGGGTTGAAACAGACCGGCACCGCAGGAGCGATACACCGAACACGGGTCATTTTCGGGCATGTCGCCCCCGCCGGGCGGGGATGTCGGCGAACCACAACGACGACGAATGACCGATCAGCGAAGAAGGGATCGTGTGGTGACCGGCGAGGCATCTCCCATGCGGACGGTGCTGACCCGTGCAGGCCGCACCATCCGCCCGGGCTCGTCGTCGCCACCCTTGCGGCAGGCGCTGGCCGACCGGCGCGAGTCGACGTCGTCGGGCCGGACGCGCGCCCAGTCACCGCTGACCACCATGCGCCACTACGCGCGCACCACCCCCGGCAAACTCGTCCTGATCGCGGTGGTGCTCGCGCTCGCGATCCTCGGCACCGGCTGGTACGGCTCGAACGTCCTCGAGAACCGCACCAATTCCCTCAAGAGCATGATCGACCGGGGCGAACCGCTCGCCGAGGCATCGCAGGTCCTCTACAGTTCGCTGTCGATTGCCGACGCCTCCGCGAACTCCGCTTTCATCTCCGGTGGCCTGGAGTCCCCGGATCTACGAACCCGCTACTCGAATGCCCTGGCCACCGCGTCGGCCTCGTTGATGCGCGCCGCCGGGAGTTCGGGCGCACCCGGCGAGGACGACGACGCCGACACCCGCGCGGTCAACGCCGACCTCAAGACATTGGCGACCACCATCCCCGTCTACAGCGGGCTCATCGAGACCGCGCGCACCAACAATCGGCTCGGCAACCCGGTGGGCAGCGCCTATCTCGGCCAGGCGTCGGCACTGATGCACGACCAGATCCTGCCCGCCGCGCAACGACTCTACGAACGCCGCTCCAAGGCCATCGCCGACCCGCAACACACCCTGACCGTCCCGCCCTATGGCGTCTACGCCGGCTTGCTCATCCTGGCCCTGGCCCTCATCGCGGTGTCCCGTTACCTGAGGCGACGCACCCGCCGCCGCTTCAACATCGGGGTGCTCGCTGCCCTCACCGCGATCGTCGGCGGACTGATCTGGCTGTTGGTATCGGGGCTGACGTCGGTGGCCGCGACCAATTCGGCCAAGTCCGATGGTGCCGACCCGCTGCGGCAGCTGACCGAGGCCCGCATCCTCACCCAGCAGGCCCGCTCGGCGGAGACGCTCTCGCTCATCCGGCGCACCGATCAGAGCGACTTCGATCAGACCTTTGCCACCGCCACGTCCGGCATCAGCGCGCTGCTCACCGATCTGGGTGGACGGACCAGCTCCACTGGTGGTGCGTTGACGCCGGCGCAGGTGCAGTCGGTGACCTCGGCGCTCGATCAGTGGCAGAAATCCGACCAGCAGGCGCGGGCGGCGATCGAGCGCGGCGACTTCCGGCAGGCCCGCATGCTGACGATCGGCACGACGCCCGAGAGCACCGCAGGTAGCTACGCGGCCGTCGACTCCGCGCTGACCGACGCCATCACCACCACCCGCACGTCATTCCGCGACGACATCAACACCGCGCAGCGCCTGATCGGCTACACCGGTACCGGCATTCTCGTGTTGACGATCTTCGCGGCCGTAGCGCTGGTCATCGGCCTGATTCCCCGTGTCCGCGAGTACCGATGACGCACACACCGATCCCCTTCACCCGTCGCCGGCCGCCCGCGCGCGCCCGCCGCAAGACTTCGGGCGCGACGATGATCCTCGGCGCCGTACTCGCCGTGGTCGCGTTGCTCACCTCCGGTTGCGTCACCTTCGCCGCGCCGCAGTCGCCTCCCCCGACGGCACCCGCGGTCACCCCGACCCCGCCGGGCGCGGCGACCGAGGTGAGCACCGAGCCCGCGCCCACCTCCTGTGACGCCACCGCCGCCCTGCGTCCGCCCGATCCCATGCCCGAGCCGGCGCAGATGCCGCCGGGCAGCACCATGGCGGCGATCGCCGCACGCGGACGGCTCATCGTCGGCACCGACATCGGCTCGAGCCCGTTCAGCTTCCGGGACCCGCTCAGCGGCGACCTCCAGGGCTTCGACGTCGACCTCGCACGGGAGGTCTCCCGAGCGATCTTCGGCGACCCCAACCGGATCGAATTCCGGGTGCTCAGTTCTTCCGACCGGATCGACGCCTTGCGCAGCGGCTCCGTCGACCTCGTCGTCAAGACGATGTCGATCACGTGCGACCGCGCACAGTCGGTCAGCTTTTCTTCCCCGTATTACGTTGCATCCCAACGCATTCTCGTTCTACGGAATTCCGGCATCACCGACGTCTCCGGTCTCGCGGACAAACGCGTGTGCTCGGCTCGTGGCACCACCTCGATCGGCCGAATGCAAGCCGAACAACCGCGTGCCAAGATGATCACGACAGTCACCTGGGCCGATTGTCTGGTGATGTTGCAGCAGGGGCAGGTCGATGCGATCACCACCGACGACGCGATCCTGGCCGGCCTGGCCCAGCAGGACCCATGGGTTCAGATGGTCGGTCCCGGACTCGGAACGGAGGATTACGGCATCGGGCTCCCGAAAGGACACGACGACATGGTCCGATTCGTCGATGGCGTACTCGCCGCGACCGAGGCCGACGGGCGATGGAACGAGATCTACGCCCGCTGGTTGGGCGACATCGGGCCCGGTTACGGTCCACCACAAGTGTTCTACCGGGACTGACCGACGATGACAGGGAACGACGAACGCACCGGCGCCCCGCCACGGGTCGCCGCCGACGACGCACCGGACGCCACGTGTGAACCCGAGGTCGGCGCCCAACGCGCGGATCTCGGGCAGCTCGAGGAGCCCGACGACCGGACCCAGCGCACCGACCCGGGTGATCTCGACATCGGCACGCAGCGTGCGGATCTGTCCGACCTCGAGATCGCCGATACCGGGGCGACGGCCTCGGGCCGAGGTTCGGCCACCCCACCGGTGACCGGCTCCACCGACCCGGTTCTCCGCCCGCGCCCACGCATCCCGGGCGACACGTTGCCGGCGGCGGGCCACGCACGACGATTCGTTCCCAAAGCCCCACCGCAAGTGCATGATCGGCGACTCGGTACCGGACTCGTCGAATTGCCGAAGATCGTCGACATCGAGCCCGCCGACGCGGTGCTGGACTCCCCGGTGATCCCCGAGGGCAAGCGGTTCTGCTGGCGGTGCGGCCGGCCGGTCGGGCGCAAGGGGGGTGCCGGCGCCGGGGACCTCACCGGCACCTGTCCGCATTGCGGTGCCCGCTACTCCTTCATCCCGGGGCTGGCACCCGGCACGCTGGTGGCCGGCCAGTACGAGATCGCGGGCGCCATCGCGCACGGCGGCCTGGGCTGGATCTACCTGGCCATCGACCGTAACGTCTCCGATCGCCCCGTGGTCCTCAAGGGGCTGCTGAACTCATCCGATTCCGAGGCCCAGCAGATCGCCATGGCCGAACGGCAGTTCCTGGCGTCGGTGAACCACCCCGGGATCGTGAAGATCTACAACTTCGTCGAGTACGCCGCCGACGACGACCAACGCTTCGGCTACATCGTCATGGAGTACATCGGCGGGCAGACGCTCAAGGAGATCACCGCTGCCGCATCCGATTCCGACGGCGGAGCTGCTCTGCTGCCGATCGAGCAGGCCATGGCCTACATCCTCGAGGTGCTTCCGGCCATCGGCTATCTGCACTCGGTGGGCCTGGTCTACAACGACGTGAAGCCCGAGAACGTGATGGTGTCCAGCGACGAGGTCAAACTCATCGATCTCGGTGCGGTGTCGGCGATCAACGGCTACGGACACCTCTACGGCACCCCGGGATTCCAGGCTCCGGAGATCGTGCAGACCGGACCGCAGGTGGTGACCGACATCTACAGCATCGGCCGCACCCTGGCTGTGCTGACGCTGGACATGCCGATGGAGCAGGGCCGATATCTCGACGAGTTGCCCGATCCGGAGACCACCCCCGTGCTAGCGGCGAATCCGTCGTATTATCTGCTGCTGCAACGTGCCACGGCCACCGACCCGGCCGAACGCTTCGGCTCGGCCGAGGAGATGACCACCCAGTTGCTCAACGTGCTGCGCGAGACCGTCGCCGTGCACACCGGTGTGCCGCGGCCCTCGCTGTCGACGGTGTTCACCCCCCAGCGATCCACGTACGGCACCGATCTCATCCTGGCCCCGGTGGACGGGTTCTTCGACCCGGACCTCGCGGCCTTCTACAATCCGGTCGACATCGCGCACGCCTTGCCGGTGCCGCTGGTCAACCCTGCCGATCCGGCTGCCGGACTGCTGAACTCGGCGGCGCTCTCCGATCCGCGGCAAACCCTCGACTCGATCAATGCCGCACGCGCGGAGCGCTTCTCGTCGTTGTTGGGCCGCCCGTCGAACAACGCTCATCCGTCGCTCGAGATCGATCTGGCGCAGGCGCGCGCCCATCTGGAGCTCGGCGACGTCGACACCGCACTCGCCGTTCTCCGCGATGTGTCCGTGCAGCACGGTGATTCGTGGCGAGTGGACTGGTATCTGGGCATCTGCGGCCTGATGAACGGCGAGCCGGAGCTCGCGCATCAGCGTTTCACCGAAGTGCTGCAGACGATGCCGGGCGAACTCGCACCGAAGCTCGCGACGGCCGGAACCGCCGAGATCATCGGCCGGTGGCTCTCGGATGAGAAGTATTCGAACGAGGACGGCTCCACGACGCCGCCGGCGCGGCGCATCGCCGAGATGTACGACGTCGCCGACCGGCTCTACCGCGATCTGTGGTTGACCGATCACAGCATCGTGACCGCCGCGTTCGGGCTCGCCCGCCTGGCCGTGGCGCGCGGTGACTTCGACGCCGCCATCGAACCCCTCGACGAGGTACCGCCCACCAGCCGGCACTACAACACCGCGCGCACCACCGCGGTGCTCGCCCTCGTCCACGGGCGTGCGCCGGAACTGGTGGAGAAGCGTCAGATCGTCGAGGCCGCACGGCGTCTGGATGTCATGCCCGAGAGCGAGCCACGCAAGGCCCGGCTGCAACTCATCGTGCTCGGCACCGCACTCGGATGGATCATGGCGCACCCCGAGCAGGCCGGCGACCCGGCCACGCTCCTCGGCGTCCCCTTCACCGAACGCGGCCTGCGCAAGGGCACCGAAAATTCCCTGCGCGCCCTCGCGCGTCAGATGCGCTACAACCGCGACCACCGCTTTCTGCTGGTGGATCTGGCCAACTATGTGCGTCCGGACAGTCTTTTCTGAGAGTCGCGCCGACTCAGGTTCCCGAACCGGATTCCGGTTCTGATCGAGCGACCACCTCGACGGCCTGGCGGGCGATTGCCAGCTCCTCGTTGGTGGGTACGACGAGCACCCTCACCGTACTGTCGTCTGTGGAGATCTGCCGGGCATCCTTGCGGTGCACCGCATTCCGCTCCGGGTCGATGGCGATTCCGTAGTTCTCGAGCCCGGCGAGGGCATCCGCGCGCACGCCGGCAGCGTTCTCGCCGACGCCCGCGGTGAAGGTGATCGCATCCACCCGGCCCAGATCGATCATGTACGCACCGATATAGCGGCGCAGGCGATGGATGTAGACGTCGTAGGCGAGACGCGCCGACGTGTCGCCTCGCCCGATGCGCTCGGTGACCGAACGAAAGTCGTTGTCGCCGCAAAGTCCCTTGAGGCCCGAGTTCTTGTTGAGCAGGGTGTCGATCTGCTCGGCGCCGAGTTTGGCGACCCGGTGCAGATGCAAGACGACGCCGGGATCGATGTCGCCGCTGCGAGTTCCCATGACGAGCCCCTCGAGCGGGGTCATGCCCATGCTGGTGTCGATCGGCTCGCCGCCGGAGATCGCCGACGCCGATGCCCCGTTGCCGAGGTGCAGCACGATCTGGTTGACCGTCGCCGGATCCTGGCCCAGGATCGGCGGAACCTGCTCGGAGACATATTGATGGCTCGTCCCGTGGAACCCGTACCGGCGGATGGCGTGGAGCTTCGCCACGCCCCGATCGATGGCGTAGGTGGCGGCGGCATCAGGCAGCCCGTGGAAGAAGGCGGTGTCGAACACCGCCACCGAGGGCACCCTGGGCAGCAACTCGCGCGCCGCCTCGATACCGGTCAGGTTCGCCGGATTATGCAGCGGCGCAAGTGAAGAGATCCGCTTGATCTCACTGATCACATGATCGTCGATGAGGGTCGGCCGGTAGAACGTCCGGCCACCGTGGACCACTCGATGACCCACCGCCGACAGGCCGGCATGCGCCAGATCGATGCCACCCGAGGTGAACAACTCCATCATCCGCCGGATCGCGGCGGTATGGTCGGGCAATTCGAGGGTCTCGGTGGACTCATCGCCGCCCTGGGAGTGGGTGATCGAGCCATCGTGATCACCGATCCGCTCGGCGACACCGTCGGCGATCACCTCCGCGCTCTCGGGATGCACCAGCTGATATTTCAGCGAGGACGAGCCCGCGTTCAGTACCAGTACCGCTCCGTCGACCGATTCACTCATTCTTCTCGCCGCCCTCGTGCCGCCAAGTTCTGTGCCTGTATCGCGGTGATCGCCACCGTATTCACTATGTCGTCGACGAGCGCACCCCGGGACAGATCGTTGATCGGACGCCGAATGCCTTGCAGCACCGGCCCGATCGCGACCGCACCGGCACTGCGCTGCACCGCCTTGTAGGTGTTGTTGCCGGTGTTGAGGTCGGGGAAGATCAGTACGGTCGCCTTTCCGGCCACCGGCGAGTCGGGCATCTTCGTCGCCGCCACCGACGGCTCCACCGCGGCGTCGTACTGGATGGGGCCCTCCACCAACAGGTGTGGTGAACGCTCACGTACCAGCTCGGTCGCGATGCGCACCTTGTCGACGTCGGCGCCGGTCCCCGAACTGCCCGTGGAGTAGGAGAGCATCGCCACCCGCGGCTCGATTCCGAAACCGGCCGCCGTGGTCGCCGACGAGATCGCGATGTCGGCGAGTTGCTCGGCGGTGGGGTCGGGCACGATCGCGCAGTCACCGTACGCAAGGACCTTGTCGGCCAGGCACATGAAGAACACGCTCGAGACCGTCGACACCCCCGGGGTCGTCTTGATCACCTCGAAGGCCGGCCGGATGGTGTGCGCGGTGGTGTGCGCGGCCCCCGACACCATGCCGTCGGCGCGGCCGGTGTAGACGAGCATCGTCCCGAAGTACGACACATCGCCGATCCGCTCGCGGGCCTGCTCGACGTCGACGCCCTTGTGCTTGCGCAGTTCCGCATAGATCTGCGCGAACTCCTCGGTGAGCGCCGACGTCGCCGGATCGATGATCTCCACGCCGTCGAGATCGACCCCCAGTTCGTGCGCGCGGCTCGACACCGCGGCCTCATCACCGAGAATGATCAGCGACACCACATTTCGGCGCAGCAGCCGTCCGGCGGCACGCAGGATTCGGTCGTCGTTGCCCTCGGGCAGGACGATGCATCGGCGGTCCGCGCGGGCGCGGGCGATCAGGCCGTACTCGAACATCTGCGGCGTCATCACCTCGGTGGTGGGCACCTTCAGCAGGTTCATCATCGCGTCGGGATCGATGTAGCGCTCCATCAGTCCCAGCGCGGCCTCGATCTTGCGCACCGACCCGACCGCCACCCGGCCGCGGGTGTTCGCCGCGATCCGAGCGGTGTCGTAGGTGCCCTGATCGCACATGATGATCGGCAGCGGCGACCGCAACCCGGAGACGAGGGCGTCGACCATCAGATGGGGGCGCAACCCACCGTTGAGGATGATGCCCGACAAACGCGGAAAGCCGTGGGCGGCATCGGCGTTGACGAGTGCCAGCAAGACGTCGGAGCGGTCGGCGGGCGCGATGACGACGGTGCCCTCGGAAAGCCGCTCCAGGATGTGTTCGACGGTCATGCCGCCGACCATGACCTTGAGCGCCTCCCGCTCCAGCAACTCCGGGTCGCCACTGCAGAGGGTCGCGTGCAGCGCCTCCTGCAGCTCGGCCATCGTCGGCGCGAACAGCACCGGCTCCTCGGGCAGGCACCAGGTCGGTACCGAGAGCGTGGCCAGTTCGGCCTGCACCGCCGACATCTGTTCGGGGTCACAGCGATTGGCGATGACCGCGGCCGTCGTCGCGTGAATCGAGGCGATATCGGCGAGGAGGTGCTCCGCGGTCTCCCGCACTTCCACCGGGCTGCGCCCAGAGGCATTGAGCGCCAGAATGATCGGCGCCGACAGATTCGCGGCCACACGTGCGTTGTACGCCAGTTCCGACGGGTTGCCGACGTCGGTGTAGTCCGATCCGACGATCACCACCGCATCGCATCGCGACTCCACCGCATGGAACCGGGCCACGATCTCGGCGATCGCTCCGTCGGGTGCGGCATGGACCTGGTCGTAGGTGACCCCGATGCAGTCGTCGTAGGAGACCTCGGCGGATGCGTGCTCGATCAGCATCTCCAGGACGTAATCGCGCTCCCCGGCTCCGGTGCGTGAGATCGGGCGGAACACCCCGACCCGGCCACCCGTCGCCGCGAGCAACGCCAACACACCGAGCGCCACCGTCGACTTACCGGTGTTTCCCTCGGCCGAGGCGATGTAGATCTTCGTCGCCACCGCCGGGGTGTTCGTCTCTGAACCCATGGTCGTAACCCTAGCGACTGGGCCGGGCCTCAGTCGGCCGGCCGATCCACCGATCGCGGCGCAGCCGACGAGTCGTCCACGATCGCGCGCACGACCAGCTCGGCGATCTGCTCATCGCTCAGTGAACTTCCCGGGACCAGCATCATCGAATAGATGACGCGGACCAGGAATTCGGCGCCGCCGCGCGCGTCGGGCAGCAGGTGTTCACCGATCTCCGGTTCGAGGTCGGGCAGGGTCTCGTCGACGATCCGCGACACCAACGAGGGCCCGTCGGCGTCCTCGGTGCTGATCAGTGCCCGGACGATCTCCTCGGGCTCCTCGCGCAGCACATACTGCAGTGCCTCGTGCCCCCGGATGTAGGGCAGTACGTTCCGTATCTGCGCGCGGATTCGGCCCGCGGCATCCGGCTCCGCCGCCGACCATTCGCGCAGCTTCACCCGCAGATCGGCGACCTCGCGTTCGACCATGGCGGCGACGAGGGCGTCGCGCCCGCCGAACATGCGGTAGGCCGTCGCACGCGCCACCCCGGCATGCCGTGCCACCGACGTCAGACTCAGCGCCTTCGCGCCGAAGCGCGACACCAGTCCGACCCCCACCTCCACCATCCGATCGCGGTCCACGCCGAAACGTTATCGGACCGGCGTGGTCGGTGGTGGAGCATGTGCCAGACCACCTCGCCCGCATCTGGCCGGCATCGGCGACAATCGAGACCACGCCGACGATCAAGGGGGCCACCATGCACATCCGGGACGCCGGGATCGACGACGTCGACGGCATCACCGCGATCTATAACCACGCCGTCGAACACACCACCGCGATCTGGAACGACCGACTCGTCGACGCCGCCGACCGTCGCCGCTGGCTGACCCAGCGGCAGGCCGGCCGATTCCCGGTGCTCGTCGCCGTCGAGCCCGAACACGCTGGGCCGCAACAGGTCCTGGGGTACGCGACCTACGGTCCGTACCGTCCACACGACGGCTACCGGCACACCGTCGAGCACTCGGTCTACGTCCGCGATGATCAGCAGGGACGCGGCGTCGGCAGCGAGCTGATGGCCGCGCTGATCGCCCGCGCCCGTGAGAGCGGCGTCCACGTCCTGGTGGCGGGTATCGACGCCGCCAATACCGGTTCGATCCGGCTGCACGAGCGGTTCGGGTTCTCGCGCGTCGGGTTGCTCACCGAGGTGGGCACCAAATTCGGGTCATGGCTCGATCTCGCATTCCTTCAACTCACCCTCGACGAGCGCGGTCCCGCCGACCGGTGATCGGGTTGTGCCGGGCAGCTTGATCAGTCCGCGCGAGAGGGCGACGCCGAGCAGACACGCCACCCCGCCGACGATCCGCAGCGGTGCCGGCACTTCCGCCAACAGCAACCACGACGCGATGATGACGAGCGCCGGGACGACCAGCGTGGTCGCGGCCATCGCGCCGGCGTCGGTGCGCGACAGGGCGTAGGCCCAGGTGGTGAAGGCGATCGCGGTCGGTCCGATGCCCAGGAACACCATCCAGCCGACGTCGGCGGCCGACGCGGCGGCGATCTCGCCGATCGCGGCGGGCACGAAGGGCAGCGTGACGACGAGTCCGGCCACCGCTCCCCAGAACGTGGCGGTCAGTGCGTCGACGCCGGCCAGCGCGACCTTCTGCAGCAGCACCCCGGTGGCGTAGAGGACCGCCGCGAGCAGCCCCAGACCGATCCCGAGCCAGTCTGCGTGCGCGCCCCCGCCACCGAACGTGATGAGTACGACGCCGCCGAAGGCGATCGCGATCCCGACCACGAGCTGCGTCGAAAAGCCTTCGCCGAGAAAGAGTCCCGCGAAGATGGCGACCAGGATCGGCGCGAAGTTGACCAGCAGCGACGCGGTTCCGGCGTCGATGTGGCGTTCGGCCCAGTTCAGCACGATCGTGTAGACACCGAACCACGCCACGCCGTAGGCGATCACCAAGAGCAGCGCACGTCCACGCGGCGGGCGGAACGGCGAGCGGGCGCGCTCCCCGGCCGGCACCCGGCGGGCTCGCAGCACCGACACTCCGGCGATCACGCAGAGGGCGACGACCGCGACGGCCAGTCGCCCTGCCGCGAGAACGCCCGGGCTGAAGGCGTGCCCGGCCGATCGGATGCCGATGAACGACAGCGCCCAGAGCACGACCGTGGTGAGCGCGGCCAGCGCCGGAAGATCGGGGGTGCGCGAACCGAGGGTCATGGGGTCCATCGTCGGTCACCCGAGACTTCAGCACAATTTCATATTTGTAACCCATCCATCAGTATCACTGTATGGTCGTGGCCATGATCGATGCCCATCGTCTCCGGATCTTCCGGGCCGTCGTCGCCGAAGGCTCGATCGGCGGTGCCGCGGCCGCGCTCGGCTACACGCCGTCGGCCGTCAGCCAGCACATCGCCGGGCTACAGCGCGAGACCGGGCTTGCCCTGGTGGAGCGTTCGGGGCGCGGGATCGTGCCCACGGACGCGGGCACCACCCTGGCCGCGGAGTCCGCGACCGTGTTCGACGGACTCTCCCGTCTCGACGGTCTCGTCGCCGACCTGCGGCACGGGCGTGCGGGCACGCTTCGCGTCGCGTACTTCGCCTCGGCCGGCGCTGCGTGGATGCCGGAGATCATCGCGGCGCTCGGCCGGGAATTCCCCGATGTCCGACTCGATCTGCGGCTGATCGAGCTCGCCGAGTCCGATGCGACACCGCCCGACGTGGAGATCTACGTCGAGAGCCCGGAGACCATGGGCGACCGGCACGGCAGCCTCACACCGCGGCCCGGATTCGATGCCGTGCCACTGGTCACCGAGGAGTACGTGGTGGTCGTCGACGAGGCGTCGCCGTTTGCCGCACGGTCCGAGGTGACGTTACGCGAGCTCGCCGACGGCGCATGGATCGACAACGACGTGGCACGCGGACCCTGCCGCGAAGGACTGCTGAGAGCTTGCACCGCAGCAGGTTTCACGCCCGACTTTCGCGTCGAGACCCACGACTACGGCACCGCGATGCGCTTCGTCGCCGCCGGGGTCGGCCTCACCGTGGTTCCGGCGCTCGCCGTCGTCGAGCTACCTGCCGGTGTGCGCGCCATCGCGATCGCCGAGCCCACGCCACGCCGGGCGATCGCGGTGCGCCGCCACCATCGCGCCGCACACAATCCGGTGGCCGACCGGGTCGTCGAACTGCTGTATCAGCAGGTTCGGCGAACCCACGGCGCGGCCGCCCTATGAAGTTCTCAACGAACAGACGCGGTCCCGGCAAGCCGGGTGCGGGGTCGGGAAGTCGTTGTGGGTATACCTGTTTCAGGTGGCTGGTGTCAGACGGTCAGCGTCAGGCAGCGTCGTCGAGTCGTAGGGTGCGCCGGTTGTAGGCAGGTAACGGTCGTCGCTTCGGGTCGACACCCGCGGGCGGGACCAACCATGGGTGCCGATCGAACCCCATCACGACATCCCAGCCGAGGTCATGGACGTCGTGGTGGCAGCTGGTGCACAGGAGGCACCCGTTGTCGAGGTCCGTGGCCCCGCCGTCAGCCCAATGCCGCAAATGGTGGGCTTGCGTCCGCGATGCCGGCGCACCACACTTTATGCAGCATTCGTCCCTGATCAGCAACGCTTTTCGTTGTGCCGGAGTGAACAGGCGCTTCTCGCGTCCGACGTTCAGCGGCACCTGCTCGCCGTCGACGATCACCACGGTGACCCCGGCATCACACCCCAGTGTTTTCGCGGTCGCAGGCGTGACCGATCCCATGAACTCGAGCGCGGAAAGTTTCGGGGCATCAGCAGGAATCGTCAGCAGCACACCGCCGGTGGGTTTACACGATACGGTCTCGTCGGCGAGGCCCTTCTCGGCGAGCTCCAGGATGGTTTCGAGAGCGTCGGCGCGCTTACGATCGGCGGATCGCGGATCCAGTGATCCGTCGGGCTGCGGCTTTGGCGCGGACAGTGTTTCGACGAGACTGTGCAGCTTCTCCCCGGCGACGGCGTCGAGATTGGCGCGCACGTCGAGGCGTCCGTCGCTGGTCTTGTGGTAGCCGAGTTCGTTGATCGTCTTGTCTTCGGCGGCGGGTGCGCCGCCGGTGTCGTCGGCAACAAGGTTGCCGAGTTGGCGTGCGTGCTTACCGATTTCGGCGGGACTCATCCCCGACAGGGCTTGCGACACCAACGCGCGGGTGTGATCGCGACGCTCTTCGGGGGTGACAGGTTCGCCGGCGCGGGAGTCGATATGGGTGAGTCCGAGAACAATGGCGTCGGCGTGGTCGAGGGATATCGCACCGTCGGCGGTGTGGATGCGTAGTCCGTCGAGCTCCTTCGTGTTGCCGATGCGGACGAGCCGCCCGGCGACGGCGGGCGCGATTCCCATGGTGATCAACAGTTGTCGCACGGAACGGCCTTGGGGTGCGGTCATTTTGAGGCGATCGAACTCGCCGGTCACCCTCGCCGCAAGGTGGTCGACCTTGTTGCGCAAGATGATCAGTTGCTGCATCGCCGCGAACGCCTCCCGCGAACCGATGTCCGCGCGGAACGTACGGTTGTCGAGCGCTGCGATGAGACCCGCGAACAACTCAGCCGAAAGCTCCGCGGAATGTGTGGTGGCGTCGATCATGGATTCCCCCCTGGATGATCTTGCGATGACTCCAGAGTACACACATCCACGGACAACGGCACGCAGAAGTCGCACCACCTGTGTACCGAATACTGCTTGTGGACAACCTGTTTCGGTGCCGCGGCCACTACGGTTTTCTGTCGGTGGCGTGTGCTAACGCACGCGCCACCCATCACCGGGACCGATCCGAGCTACTCCGCCACGGTCAGTTTGCGCAGCCGCGGGGCGAGGTCCTTCTCGAAGTTGGAGAGGAAGCGGTCCTGATCGTGGCCGGGTGCGTGAAAGACCAGGTGGTTGAGTCCGGCGTCGGTGTAGAACTTGATCTTCTCGACCGCCTCGTCGGGGTCGGAGGCCACGATCCAGCGCTTGGCGACCTGCTCGATGGGGATCTCGTCGGCGAGGCGTTCCATCTCGGTCGACGAGTTGACGCTGTTCTTCTGGTCGGCGGTCAGCGACAGCGGTGCCCAGAAGCGCGTGTTCTCCAGCGCCAGTTGCGGATCCGGATCGTAGGAGATCTTGATCTCGATCATCCGGTCGATCTTCCCGAAATTCCGCTCGGCCTTTTCCGCCCCTTCCTTGACCGCGGGGATCAGCTTCTCGGTGTAGAGCTCCGCACCCTTGCCGGAGGTGCAGATGAAGCCGTCGCCGGCGCGTCCGGCATAGCGCGCGACCACCGGCCCACCCGCGGCCACATACACCGGAATGGATTGTTCGGGAACGTCATACATGTACGCCCCCTTGGTGTGGTAGTACTCGCCGTCGAAGTTGACCTCCTCGCCGGTCCACAGTTCGCGCATCAACGCGATGGACTCGCGCAGCCGCGCGAACCGCTCCTTGAACTCCGGCCACTCCCCCTGGAAGCCGGTCGCGTACTCGTTGAGCGCCTCACCGGTGCCGACGCCGAGCATGATCCGTCCGGGGTACATGCAGCCCATCGACGCGAAGGCCTGCGCGATGACCGCCGGGTTGTAGCGGAACGTCGGGGTGAGGACCGACGTGCCGATCTGGACGCGCTTGGTGCGCTCGCCGACCGCGGCCATCCACGCCAGCGAGAACGGCGCATGTCCGCCGTTGTGCCGCCACGGCTGGAAGTGATCGCTCACCGCGACCGAATCGAGGCCGTGCTCCTCGGCCGCCACCGCGATCTCCACCAGCTCGCGGGGATCGAACTGCTCGGCCGATGCCTTGTATCCGAGTTTGAGTTGCTGTGCCATGGCTTCACCTCACTGCCGGACGCACCGGCGGACGACGGACCGAATGATCGCTCTGGTGTCCAACCTACTCAGGTGCGCTTGGGGATGGTCGGCAAGGTTCGCAGGCATAGAAATTGCCGAATGGTTCACCTGGCGGCACATCCGTCAACCGCTCGGTGCGATCGCCAACATTGGACCTAAAGTTCACTTGAGGTTCTATGCTGGCCGCCATGAGTATGCAGTCCGTCGCCTGGGACATGATGTACAAGTCCTCGTCGGCGCCATCCAACAAGCAACTGCGCGGCGATCGGCGCAGCACGTTGCGTCGCATCATGACCTTCGCCCGACCGCACCGGCTGCGCATCGTGGTGTTCCTGGCGCTGTCGGTGTGCACCGCGGTGCTGACCGTCGTGACGCCGGTCCTGGCCGGCCGGGTGGTGAACCTGATCAGCGGGCACGGCTCGGGCGGCACCATCGTCGGCCTCGCGGTGCTGATCGCGGTGATCGCCGTGGCCGAGGCGGCCGCGGGCATCGGCACCCGCTGGCTGTCGGCGAACATCGGTGAGGGGCTGATCCTGGATCTGCGCCGCGCGGTCTTCGACCACGTGCAGCGGATGCCGGTGGCGTTCTTCACCCGGACCCGCACCGGGGCACTGGTGAGCCGACTCAACAACGACGTCATCGGCGCGCAGCGCGCGTTCAGCGACACCCTCTCGGGCGTGGTGTCCAACGTGGTGACGCTGATTCTGACGCTGGGCGTGATGATCGCGATCAGCTGGCAGATCACGGTACTGGCGCTGATCCTGTTGCCGGTGTTCGTCATTCCCGCGCGGCGCCTGGGCCGGCGGATGGCCGCACTGTCGCGCGAGGCGGCCGAATACAACGCCCGGATGTCGACGCAGATGACCGAACGGTTCTCCGCGCCAGGCGCGACGCTGATCAAGCTCTTCGGGCGGCCCGAGCAGGAGTCGTCGGAGTTCGCCGACCGCGCAGATCGAGTGCGCGACATCGGGGTTCGCCGCGCCATGCTGCAGGCGGTGTTCATGACGGCCCTGACGCTCGTGTCGGCGCTGGCGCTGGCGCTGGTGTACGGGCTCGGTGGGTGGCTCGCGGTGCATCAGCATCTGTCCGCGGGCGCCGTCGTCGCCCTGGCTTTGTTGCTGACCCGGATGTACGCGCCGCTGACCGCCCTGGCGAATGCGCGCGTCGAGATCATGAGTGCCCTGGTCAGTTTCGAGCGGGTCTTCGAGGTGCTCGACCTCGAACCGCTCATCGTCGACAAGCCCGACGCCGTTCCGGTACCCCATCCCGAACGCGGGGTATCGGTCCGGTTCGACGACGTCTCGTTCGCCTACCCGGCCGCCGACAAGGTGTCGTTGGCCTCACTGGAAGAGGTTGCGCACCTGGACAACCGGGGCGGTAAGACCGTGCTGCACGACATCGATCTCGACGTCCCGGCCGGCGGGATGGTCGCCCTCGTCGGCAGTTCCGGTGCCGGCAAGTCGACGATCGCGTCGCTGGCGACCCGCCTCTATGACGTCGACTCGGGTGCCATCCGCCTCAACGGCGTCGATCTGCGCGATCTCACGGCGACGACCGTCCACCGCACCGTCGGCCTGGTCACCCAGGACGGCCACCTGTTCCACGACACGGTTCGCGCCAATCTCGTTCTGGCCCAGCCGGAGGCGTCTGATGAGGAGATCTGGGAGGCACTGCGCCGGGCCCGCCTCGACGATCTCGTCGCATCGTTGCCGGAAGGTCTCGACACGGTGGTCGGCGAACGCGGCTACCGGCTTTCCGGCGGTGAGCGTCAACGGTTGACGATCGCGCGGCTGTTGCTTGCCAAGCCGTCGGTGGTGATCCTCGACGAGGCCACCGCGCACCTGGATTCGACGTCGGAGGCCGCGGTCGCCGAGGCACTCGGTGAGGCGTTGGCCGGGCGCACGTCGATCGTCATCGCGCACCGGCTCTCGACGATCCGCGCGGCCGACCAGATCGCCGTCGTCGAAGACGGACACATCGTCGAACGGGGCGATCACCCAACGCTTCTCGCGAAGGGCGGACGGTACGCGCAGCTCTACCGCACCCAGTTCGCCGACGACGATGATCGGGTGGCGGGCGGGGACCAGACGCAGTGCTGCCCGGCGGGGGCGTAACCGGGGCTACTCGTCGGCGTCGTCGTCGTGTGACGCCGGCGGCGGCGTAAGCCGTGCTTTGCGGTAGGTCATGATCAGCATGACGATGTTGACCACGATCAGCACGATCCCCAGCGTCACCCACAGCCACCGGCCGTCCTGCCACCACATGTAGGTGAGGAAGCCGACGCAGACCATCACGATGATGGCCCCGATGGTCACCATGGCGCGCGAGAAGCCCTGCGCGGCGCTCTGGAAGTGATGATCGGTCATCGGACGCCGACCCTCCTGATCCTGGGTTGTTCGGGCTGCTCAGTTCTGGATGACGATCGCCACCGCGATGGCCACCGCCACCACCACTATGGCAGTGACGACCACCAACACCTGCGACGACCCCGGCATCGCGCCGCCCGTACGCAGCGCCTTGTCGGTCTGACGCCACCGCCACGTGCCGAGGATCACGATCACACACCCGAGCGCCACCATCAGCAGTCCGAGGACCGTCTCGAAGTCGTGATCAGAGACGTCGGGCGCCACATAGACGATGGCGACCCCGCCGGCCAGGAAACCCAGCGCAGTCCGGATCCAGGCGAGCAGCGTCCGCTCGGCGGCAAGGGTGAACCGCGCGTCGGGTGCACCGGGTGGCGGCGCGGGCGATCTCACGCCGTCGGGACCGTCGACGTCGCCTCCGGCGTCCCGTCCCTCATCCGGCCCGCTTGTTCTCTCGGTCGTCAGCGTTCTTGGCCTCTCTGATCACGCGGCCGGTGAATTCGGCCGATGCCTCAATGGCCTCCAGTGTCTCCCGGTGACGGAAATCGAAGACCGGGAATGCGTGAATCTGCCACGAATAGCTGTGGACCTGCGCGGTCACCCCGACTTCGTCGAGGCCCTCCACCAGCGCGACGGCGTCCGGCTCGAGCAGTTCGTTCTCCGCGGTGAACAAGAGGGTCGGCGGGAAGTCGTGCAGGTCGAGGTCACCGATGCGACGCACGCCGGTGAAGGCCACCGGGCCACCGAAGAAGTGCGGGGCGAGCCGGATCATCGCCGAACGCGGGATGTAGGCGTCGCAGCGGCTGCTGCGGTCCGGATTGTCACCCAGCTCGAGGTCGAGCAGCGGCGAGAACCCGATCACCGCGGCCGGGGCCGGCAGCGACTGCGCGGCCGCACCCTCGACGACCTTGGCGGCGAGGAAGCCGCCCGCGGAATCCCCGGCGACGATCACGCGGCGATACCCGCGCTCGGTGAGCAACTCCCGGTAGGCCGCCATCGCGTCGGCCACCGAGGCACCCACCCCGGCGGCGGGCAACTGACGGTAGACCAGGGAGAACACCGGCAGTTCGCATGCCCGCGACAGCCGCGCCGCGATCGACCGGTGGGTGCCGAGGCCGCCCACCACGAACGCCCCACCGTGCAGGTAGAGGATCGCCGTGTCGGCGTCGCGTCGCAGCGGGCCCGTCGGCACGACCACCTCGGCCGGACGATCGCCGAGTTCGGCCTGCTCACGCACCACTCCGTGCGGCTTCTTGCCGACGGCGAACATGCGGTCGATGAGGAACAGACCCGCCATACCCGGCCGGTTCAGCGGCCACAGCGTGAGCAGCGGCTTCAGAAACAGCCGGCTACCGACCCAGATCGGATAGGACAGCCGGCTGGGCGTGCGGTGTGCAACGATCGGCATGACAAAACCTCCTGCTGCCGGTCTCAGGGGCCTCGGAGACTTCGTGGACGTGTCGTTACCTGAACGAGACCCATGTGTAAGTGAACCTACACCTGGATGAGGATCGGTTCCGGCCGATGGCCGGGCTTTGAGTGCGGACTCACCCCGGTCGGGGAATCGGTGACGATCGACACCTGACGTTCACCCGTGTCCCCCGCAACTCACCACGTTCGCGGGATATATTGCTCGTTCCATGTCGAGACAACGGTGGTGAGTGTGGAGATACCGGCGCAGTATCTGCTGTCGTCGCAGGCCAGCGACCCGCGAACACTGTGTGACATTCTCGACGCGACCGCCGCTCGCCATCCCGACGCCGCCGCGATCGATGACGGCGACCGCGTGTACAGCTACGCACAGTTGCGGGCGGTCGTCCGGCGGGGCGCGGACCGGCTGGCCGCGGCCGGGGTCCGACGAGGCGGGCGTGTCGGCATCCGGATGCCATCGGGCTCCCGTGACCTCTACACGGCGATCCTCTCGACGGTCTACGCCGGCGCGGCCTACGTTCCCGTCGACGCCGACGATCCCGACGAACGCGCCGAGCTGGTCTTCGGTGAAGCGGCGATCGATGCGCTCGTCGACGCCGACGGCATTCATCCGGCGGGCACTCGGCCGAACGCGGACGAACAGGCCACCGAGACCGCGAATATCGTTACCGCAGCCGATAACTCACGTCCCACCCCCACCGACGATGCGTGGATCATCTTCACCTCCGGCTCCACCGGAACACCCAAAGGTGTTGCGGTGACCCATCGCAACGCCGCGGCGTTCGTCGACGCCGAGGCGCGGCTGTTCCTGCGCGACGAACCCATCGGGCCGGGCGACCGGGTGCTCGCCGGCCTCTCGGTGGCCTTCGACGCGTCCTGCGAGGAAATGTGGCTGGCATGGCGCAACGGGGCATGTCTGGTGCCGGCACCGCGCTCACTGGTACGCAGCGGAATGGACCTGGGGCCGTGGCTGGTTCAACGCGACATCACCGTCGTCTCCACCGTGCCGACCCTGGCGTCCCTGTGGCCGCCCGAGGCGCTGGAGGCAGTGCGTCTGCTGATCTTCGGCGGCGAGGCGTGCCCGCCGGAACTCGCTGCGCGCCTGGCTGTTCCCGGCCGCGAGGTGTGGAACACCTACGGCCCCACCGAGGCGACGGTGGTGGCATGTGCCGCACCGCTGGGCGGGCCCGGTCCGGTGCGTATCGGACTGCCGCTGCCGGGTTGGGATCTCGCAGTCGTCGGACCCGACGGTCAGCCGGTCGCCGAGGGCGACACCGGCGAACTGATCATCGGCGGCGTCGGCCTGGCACACTATCTCGATCCGGCAAAGGACGCCGAGAAGTACGCGCCGATGCCGACTCTGGGCTGGGAGCGCGCCTACCGCAGCGGCGACCTCGTCCGTCTCGACGCCGCGGGCCTGGTGTTCGTCGGCCGCGCCGACGATCAGGTCAAGGTCGGCGGCCGGCGGATCGAACTCGGCGAGATCGACAATGCGCTGCAACACCTTCCGGGGGTCAGCGGGGCGGCCGCGGCGGTGCGGCAATCGGCGGCGGGCAACAGCCTGCTTGTCGGATACCTCGTCTCGGCCGATCCCGGCTTCGACGTCGCCCGCGCACACGCCCTGCTCTCCGAACGGTTGCCGGCCGCGATGGTGCCGCGACTCGCGCTCGTCGACGAACTGCCCACCCGGACCTCCGGCAAGGTGGACCGCAACGCGCTGCCGTGGCCGCTGCCCGGCGCGAACGCCGACGACGACGATGACGCCGACGACTTCACCGCCACCGAACAGTGGCTCGCCGACCGCTGGACCGACGTCCTCGGCGCACACATCACCAGCCTCGACGCCGACTTCTTCACCGAGGGCGGCGGGTCGCTGTCGGCGGCGCAACTGGTGACCGCCTTGCGTGAGCGCTACCCGCAGGCCACCGTCGCCGACCTCTACGACCACCCACGCCTCGGCTCGCTGGCCCGCATGCTCGACGCCATCGCCCCGCCCACCGTCGTCGTCGAGCGCGAGGTCCGCCCGACCCCGCGGCGCACCGGCGTCGCGCAGGTGCTGTTGTCGGTGCCGATGACCACGCTGACCGGGCTGCAGTGGGCCACCTGGCTGGGCGTGACCAACAACGTCGCCGCCTGGGCGACGCGGCAACTCGATGTGTCGGTGCCGTGGCTGATCGAGGTCAACTGGTGGGTCGTGGTGGCCGCCTTCCTGGTGTTCATCACGCCGCCGGGCCGGATGATCATCGCGGCAACCGGCGCCCGCACCCTGCTCGCGGGCGTGACCCCCGGCGACTATCCGCGCGGCGGCATCGTCCACCTGCGGTTGTGGATGGCCGAGCGTCTCCTCGAGGCCGCGGGCGCGGCGAACATGTCCGGCGCCCCGTGGATGATCTACCTGGCCCGGGCGCTGGGCGCGACCGTCGGGAGTGGCGTCGACCTGCACACCATCCCGCCGGTGACCGGCATGCTCACCGTCGGCGAGGGCGCGTCGATCGAGCCCGAGGTCGATCTGTCGGGCTGGTGGATCGACGGCGACGTCGTCCGCATCGGCGAGATCGTCATCAAACGCGGCGCATCTGTCGGGGCCCGCTCCACCCTGGCGCCGGGGGCGGTGATCGGCCGCGACGCCGAGATCGCGCCCGGATCGGCGGTCTTCGGGCGCGTCAAGAAGGCACAGCACTGGGCCGGTTCGCCGGCGATCAAGGTGGGCCGCGCCGGGCATCCGTGGCCCGAACACCGCCCGCCGAAGGCCTCGGGCTGGGTCCCCGTCTACGGCTTGTCTTCGCTACTGCTCGCCGCGATCCCGTTGATCTCCCTCGGCGCCGGTCTGGTGATCATCGGCACGTGGGCGTTGCGCGCCGACCGGCTGCGCGACGTCGCCACCCGGGCGGCGATCCTGACGCCCGCGGCAACCCTGGTGAGCCTCGGCGTGTTCGCCACCATCACCGCGGTGCTCGTCCGCCTGCTCGCAATCGGCATGACCAGGGGCTATCACCCGGTCCGGTCACGGGTGGGCTGGCAGGTGTGGATGACCGAGCGGCTGCTCGATTCGGCACGGACGTACCTGTTCCCGCTGTACGCGAGCCTGCTCACGCCGTGGTGGTTCCGCATTCTCGGCGTCAAGGTCGGCAAGGGCACCGAGATCTCGACGGCGCTGGTCCTACCGAAGTTCACCACCATCGACGATGGCTCGTTCCTGGCCGACGACACCATGGTCGCCTCCTACGAACTCGGCGGCGGCTGGTTGCACATCGACGACGCGAAGATCGGCAAGCGCTCGTTCCTGGGCAACTCCGGCATGGCCGGACCGGGCCGCAAGGTGCCGAAAAACGGTCTCGTCGCCGTACTCTCGGCCGCCCCCGACCGCGCGAAGTCCGGGTCGAGCTGGCTGGGCAGTCCCCCGGTTCGGTTGCGTCGCACCGCAGCTCACACCGACACCGCGCGCACCTTCGATCCGCCGAGGCGTCTCAAGGTGGCCCGTTCGGTGATCGAGACCCTGCGGCTGATCCCGGTGATGGTGTCGTTCGGGCTCGGGCTGTTCACGTTGATCGGGCTGCAGTACATCGCTTTTCATGCCGATTACGTGATCGCCGGACTGGTCAGCGGACTGATCCTGCTCGTTGCCGGCGCCGCCGCCTGCTGCATCGCCGCAGCGGCGAAATGGCTCGTGGTCGGGCGGATCGAGGTCTCCGAACATCCGCTGTGGAGTTCGTTCGTGTGGCGCAACGAGTTGTCCGACGCCTTCGTGGAAACCGTTGCCGCACCGTGGTTTGCGAACGCGGCGACCGGCACCCCGATCCTCAACCTGTGGCTGCGGATGCTCGGCGCGAAGATCGGCCGCGGCGTCTGGTGCGAGACCTATTGGCTCCCCGAGGCCGATCTGGTGTCACTCGGCGACGGTGCGACCGTCGAGCGTGGTTGCGTCGTCCAGACCCACCTGTTCCACGATCGCGTGATGGCCATCGACCGGGTCACGCTGGAAGCCGGCGCGACGATGGGGCCGCACTGCGTCGCCCTGCCTGCATCGGGGATCGGCACGTCGGCGACGGTCGGCCCCGCGTCATTGGTGATGCGCGGCGACGTGGTCCCGGCCCACACCCGCTGGCAGGGCAACCCGATCGCGCCCTGGTTCGGGTGAGGCCGGAAGGTCGGAATCGGCGTCGGGTCAGGCGCCTTCGACCTTCTTGGGCAGGGTGCACAGGGTGGCGATGCTCAGCACGATGAGCATGATGCCGCCGACGAACACCACCACGGTGACCGCGAACTGCCCCAGGATGATCATCACGATGCCGGCGAGTACCGAGACGATCCCGGAGAGCACCAGGAACCACGTCGGCGAGTGCTGCGAACCCGACGCCGCACCGAACAGATCGTGCACGCCCTGGAAGATCCAGCCGATACCGATGAACAGTGCGAGCAGCCACACCGCGTCGTCCGGGCTGAACAATGCGATGAGACCGACCACCAACGTCAGCACGCCGACGATGCCGAGCATCGCGCGCGCCCCGCCGGAGAGGAACGACGCCGCGAACGCCTGATAGATGCGGAAGATGCCCGCGATGATCAGGGAAATGCCGAAGAGCACCGCCAGCACCAGAGTGGTGGCCCCGGGCCAGAACACGGCGACGAGGCCGAGCACGATGCCGACGATGGAGGTCACGATCAGGGCGGTGCGGACCGCGCCGACGATCTCGCTGGGAAATTGCTTGGTGTTCACACCGAATGTCATTTCCGCAGATTATCCCGTCATGGGCATCGGCGGTGGGTGCTCGGCCCAGGTTGGGTCCAATGTCCTACGCACCGCACCGCCACACCAGCAGAATTCACGTCACCGTTTCGACGATGTACCCCGCGCGTCGGGCGAATGGCACGGAGCGGTAAACAGATCAGATGAGCGACGTCGCGTTCTTCCGGCCCGATTCCGACGGGCGGGTGACACCACTGCCCTACGCCCGAAGCCTGTGGGCACCGGGCACTCTCAACGGTCCCGCGGTGTGCGCGCTGGCCGCACACACCGCCGAATCGGAGTTCGCCGAACCGGGTTTCCGAGCCGCGCGATTCACCATCGACCTGTTCAAGGTGGCGCGGGAGGCGCCGACCGAGACCCGGACGCGGCTGCTGCGCGCGGGCGGACGTATCCGGGTGGCCGAGGTCGACGTGGTGCAGTACCCGGATGACACCCCCGGCAGTGGCACCTCAGAGGGCGGTGCCGAGGTCGTCGTGGCCCGGGCGACCACCGTGTTCCTCCGTGAGTCGCAGAACCCGCCGGGTCAGCGCTGGCAGCGGCCGGCGCAGGCGAGCACCTTCCATCCGCCGGCCGGACCGATCGACGATTACGCGCCGCGGTTCTCCTCCGACGCGGCCGACACCGACGCGGCCGACACCGGCGCAGCCGAGGTCGGCGACTGGGACGACGACATGCGCAGACACCAGAACGGGCTGCGCAAGCGCGTGTGGACGCGGGCCGCGCCGGCGGTCGCAGGCGCCGAGCTGACGCCGTTCGTCCGCGCCGCGATCAGTGCGGAATCCACGAGCCTCATCGGCAATTGGGGCTCGTCGGGAATCGGCTTCATCAATTGCGATCTGACAGTGGCATTGTCGCGCCTGCCGCGGGGTGAGCGCATCGGCGTCGAGGCCGATACGCACACCGAGCACGAGGGGATCTCGGTGTCGACGGCCGGGCTCTACGACGTCGACGGGATGTGGGGCGTCGGGATGGTGACCGCGGTGAACAACGCTGCCGCCGAGATCGATTTCACCAGCGTCGACCTCCACGGGCGTTACCGCGAGGCGTGAGACACACACCACTGTAGTGACCGAGAGCACACACCGGACCGGTAGCTTTGCTAAGGTCCACGCCATGATCCGGTTCCCACTGCAGCTGTCGAATCGACTGCGCGTGATCGGATCGCACCGACGAACCGCGGTGGCCGTCGCGGCCACGACGGTCGCCCTCACGGCCTGCGGAATCTTCGGCGGACCGGCGGGGGCCGCGACGTACGCCGCGGGGTCGGGCACCACCGTCGCGCGGCTCACCGGGCCCGGCGCGATCAACGACACCGTCGGCCGATACGACATCGTCGGCACCGATCTCGGGGTCATGTGGGACAACGGCCGCGGCGAGATCCTCACCGCCTTCGGCGACACCCAATCATTCGACGGCCGTTCCCTGCTCTACGGGTCACTGTTCCACTGGCGTTCGAATGTGCTGCTGCGCAGTACCGATCACAATCTCGCCGACGGCATGACCTTCACCGGTCACAGCGGACCGCCCGGATACGCGAATCGCCTTCTCAAACCCAATCTGCGCCAAGAGATCACGCTGATCCCGACCTCCGGGGTGTCGGTCGGCAACACCCAGTACCTGAACTTCATGTCGGTGAAACACTGGTTGGGCGACAGCCATTGGATCACCAACTATGCGGGCCTCGCACGGTCCGACGACAACGGAAACACCTGGCGGCGGGTCGGGCCACAGCGCCCCAACACCGGCGGGGACGTCAAGTTCCAGATGGCCTCCTACCTCAAGGTCGGTGACACCGTCTATCAGTACGGCACTCCCGACAGTCGTTCGGGCTCGGTCTATCTGGCGCGTGTACCGGCGGCACAGATGGAGAACGCCGGTGCCTACGAGTATTTCTCGAACGGCCGGTGGGTGGCGCGCAACCCCGGGGCCGCCACTCCGGTGATGCCGCCCAAGAACGGCGAGATGTCGGTGGCGTGGAACTCGTATCTGGGCAAGTACATCTCGCTGGTGCAAACCGAACCCGGCGTCAAGCTACGCACCGCGGACCGTCCCGAGGGTCCGTGGTCGGCAGGCGAACTCGTCGTCTCCCGCAACGATCCCTACTCGGGGTACGCGCCGTTCATCCACCCGTGGTCGACATCCGGCCCGACCCTCTACTTCACATATTCGATCTTCGCCGGCTATCAGGTCTACCTGATGCGACTCCCGTTGCGCCGTGGCTGAATCGGGTACTACCGCCCGAGCATCGCGTTCATCTGATCGATCTCGGCCTGCTGCGAAGTCTTGATCCGGGTTGCCAATGCCCGTGATTCGGGGTTGATCCCGTTCTTCAACTCGTCGTCGGCCATGGCGATCGCGCCCTGGTGGTGGGCGATCATGCCCTGCAGCCACAGCGTGTCGAACTGCGCGCCGGTGGCCTTCTCCATCGCCTCCATCTGCGTCTGCGGCATCATCCCGCCCATCTCGCCGCTGCTCATCTGACCGTCATCCATCGAGTGCCCGCCGTGACCGGTGCCGTCGACGGCCACACCCCACGACTTCAGGCGCGCGGTCATCTGGTCGATCTCGGGCTGCTGGGCGTTCTTGATCTGTGTTGCCAGTGCCCGCAATTGGGCGTTCTGCGTCCGTGTGGGTACCAGGTCGGCCATGGCGACGGCCTGCTCGTGATGCGGAATCATCATCTGGGTGAACATGACGTCGGCCGCATTGTGTGCCGACATGCCCGGCGCAGAGGTGACCGGCGCAGAGGGGACCGGCGCCGAGGTGACCGAACTGCCGTGCCCGGAATGGCCCCCGCCGGTGCTTTCCGGCCCGGGATCGGTTGACGAGCAGGCCGATGCGATCAGCGCTGCCGTTGCCAGTGCGGCGGCAGCGGAGGCGAGCTTGCGTGTGGTGGTGAGGTACATCCGAAAACTCCTGTCTGGTTGGTGAATTGCGCGTCCGATGCGGCCCCGAAGGGCAGGACCATCAGCAGCGGATCACCGACAGGGTCAGATGGGTTGGCTGCGCCCACGGCGGCGGTCGACCGAGATGTCCGAGCAGGGCCGGCGCGATGCCGACCAGGACGGGCAACGCTGCAAATCCCCACACGAGCAGTACGAGAATCACCGGTGGGGTCGGAACATCGTCACCGCGTACGAAGACACAGTGGTGCCCCATCACGCAGTCACCGGCGTCACTCATGTGACCGGTCGATGTGTCCCCCGCCGTGGTCATCGACACCGGCACGTCATCATGCGGCAGCCGCGGAGGAGTCGCGCCGCGTTCGACCTCGTGCATCTCGCCGCGCGCGACGAGATGGTCACCGCAGCATGTGACCAGTGCATGCATCAGCAAGACCGCGACGGCGAGTACACCGATCACGACCCGAATCCACCACGGCCGATGCCGAATTCGCACGGACGACATGGACATTGACTCAGGTGGCCGGCGCCTCGGCGCCTGCGGACTCGTCCGATATACCGTCCGCTTCAGCGGCTTTGCGCCGTTGGCGTGGCCCGATGATCTTGTGTTCGACGATCTGATACACCGCGATGACCGCCGCGGCGAGCGCCCAGCCGAGCAGGATGTCGAACACGTAATGCTCTGCGGTATAGACGAGGGTGAAGGCCATCGCGAGGGCGTACCCCATGAACAGTGTTTTACCCAGCGCCTTGACGCGCGGCCACATGAACAATGCGAGCAGCATCGTCAAACCGGCATGCAGCGACGGGATCGCGGCGACCAGATTCGACTTGCCCTGACCGATCTGGATGAGATCGGACGCCACATGGATGTGAAGGAACTCCCAGCCGCGCGCCGAGATTCGCTCGACGTACGGCGCGGCGTCGGCGTGGCTCGGGTTGATCGGTCCGAGAATTCCACCGGGTTCGGTGGCCTGCGGCGTCGTCATGCAGATCGCCTCGCGCGGCCCGTCGGCGACCTCCGCGGAGGTACACCGGGCGGCCGCCCACGGCGGCGCAGCGGGCACAAAGGTGTAGCCGACGAGGCCGAGGAACGTGGCTGCGATGAAGCAGGCTGCGAAGCGTCGCCAGGTCGCACGATCACGCAGCCACAACACGGCCGCGACGGCGTAGGGGACGACGAAGAAGGACATGTAGACGATGCTCGTGAGGACTTCCCACCACGGTGCCGACGGCTCCTTCAGATGAGCCTGCAGCCACACCGTGGGCACCACACCGAAAATCGCCTTGTCGACGTCGGGTGCCAGATGCCAGGCAACGGGGACCTGGATGATCTGGGCGATATTGCGCGTCCAGTCGTAGAGCATCAGGATCAGCGCGAACGGAGCCCAGTCGAGGAGGACGGTGATGATCTTGCGCCGGCCGATGCTGGCTGCGATGAGGCCCAGACACAGCAGAACGATGAGACGTGTCCGGTCGAATGCCAGGCCGTACACGGTGATCTGCCAGACCATGAACAGCACCCACGCGGTGATCGCGATCCGTCGCACCATCGTGAGGTCGCGGCGCTTGGCCGGTTCGGCCTCCATCTCGGCCGCGGCGGCGAGATCGGACAGGATGGGTTCCACTCCCGTCGGCTCGGCCGTCTCATCCTCGTCGGGGGCGGTATCGCCCGGTTCGGACGCACCGCGCGAATCGGACTTCGCGAAGCCGTCACGGCGCCGGCCACCTGGGCGTGGCGCATCGATGGATTCGTCAATACTCACGCCTACCCCGCATCGTCATTGCCCGATCACCCGTCCGTAACCCGTAGTCAGCCTAATGAACATGTGGCGTCGGGGACGCATCGTGCGGCGTAGTCCCTTGTCACCGACGCAAAGGGGTACGGCGGTCGCACGCGACCGGCCCTGTGGACCTACACTCGAGTGGCGTACGTCACATCGCCGGGGTGTGTCCGTTTACGCTCGGACCAACCGGCCGAGCCCGGGTCAGGAGGTTCCCCATGCCGAACAGATTCCTGCGTTACGGCGACCAGCGCTACATCATCACCAAGGAGGCCGAGGCGCGCCTCGACCGAGCACTCGACTCGGTCTACGCCGACGGCGGTGGCCACCAGTGGCTGAACCTCTACCCCAGCACCGAGGCGCCGTGCCGACTGCTCATCGCCTCCGGGGTGCCGATCACCATCGAGACCGAGCCCAACGACTGAAGTCTCGGTCGCGGGTTCGGCGTCGCCGTGACTGCGGTGATCACCGACAACTAGGCTTGTGAGCCATGCGCATCGGAGCTCATCTGCGGGAGGACGACGACCCGCTGACCACCGCGTCGGACCTAGGCATCGATCTGTTCCAGATGTTCGTCACGGATCCGCAGAAGTGGAAGAAGCCGGTTCCCCGGCCGGACGCGCAGGCGATCCGCGACTCGCCGATCGACGTCGTCGTGCACTCCAGTTACCAGATCAACGTGGCCAGCCTGAACAATCGACTGCGCATGCCCTCCCGCAAGGCGGTCGAGGAGCAGGCTGCGGCCGCCGCGGAGCTCGGGGCCTTCGGGCTCGTCGTGCATGGCGGCCATCTGCGTGACGGCGAGGACTCCGCGGAGGGATTTGCCAACTGGCGCAAGCTGTTCGACCGCCAGGTCGACAAGGGCGGCTTCGGGGTGCCGATCCTCATCGAGAACACCGCGGGCGGCGACCACGCGATGGCCCGCACCCTCGAGGCGATCGATCGTCTGTGGGAGGCGGTCGGCGACTTCGAGCAGGCCGGGTTCTGTCTCGACACCTGCCACGCGTGGGCCGGCGGCGAAGACCTCGTCGGACTCGTCGAACGCGTCCGCGAGATCACCGGCCGCATCGATCTGGTGCACCTCAACAACTCCCGCGACGAGTTCGACTCCGGACGCGACCGGCACGCCAACCTCGCGTCGGGGCATATCGATCCCGAGGTCCTCGTCGCGGTGGCCGCTGCCGCCGACGCCCCGGTCATCCTCGAGACACCGGCCGACGGCATCCCCGATGACCTCGAGTATCTGCGGTCGACACTACCGGCCTGACCAGCGACGATCTCGAATATTCGAACAGGTATTCGATCTTTGTTGCCGACCTGACATTACGGGCGTAGACTCGAACGCACCAGCGACGAACTGATGTTTGATCGCATTCACTGTGGTCGTATTCACTGGGGGGTGACAATGACAACGATCGACCTGCCGGCTCTTGCGCCGGATGAGCAGGTGACGTTGTTGCATGCCCTTCTCGATCAGATGGGTTCGACGGATCTGTCGCAGTGTTCGGATGAGTCGTTGCTGGAGGTCGCGGCAGCCAATGAACGCGCGATCAACCGGTTGACGTTTCAGGGTGACCGGCAGATCGTCGAGTTATCCGACCGGAATGCGGAGCGCCGGTTCGGGTTTCGGTCGGTGACCGACATGATGGTCGTCGGTTTACGCGTGTCGGAGCCGATGCGCCGCCGCAAGCAGATGACCGCCACCGCCACCTATCACGGGTTGACCGGCGAGCCCCTCGCCCCGAAGTACCCCACGTTGGCGCAGGCGTTCGCCGACGGGGCGGTCGGGCCCGCACATGCGCGGGTGGTGATCGACGTCCTCGACGACATCCCGCACCAGGTCGACCACGACATCAAAGTCAACGCCGAAAAGCAGATGGCCGACTACGCCCGCGTGCACACCCCCGCCGAGTTGACCGCGATCGGTGCCCGCCTGATGGCACACCTCGACCCCGACGGCGAGTTGACCGACGACGTCGACCGGCAGCAGAAACGTCAAGTGTTCCTCGGCCGCCAAGACACCCAGCAGATGTCGAAGATGACCGGCAAAATGACCCCGGAATGCCGCGCCGACCAAGAAGCCGTCTGGGCGGTGTGGGCCGCACCCGGTATGAACAACCCCGACGACCCCGACTCACCGTCGGGTTCCGTCGAAGACGCCGACCCCGA